>NZ_JAJSPB010000087.1:0-1594 GCF_021282325.1 Marinobacter sp. G11 | reverse complement strand
CGGAGCACTGTTTACCGGCAGCTTCGACGTTTGCAAAAATTGCCACGACTATTGAAATCGTTTTTTGGCCATCCGGATTTGGCTTATATCTCCGGGTAATGTTCGCTTACTTTATTTCGAATTAGTATGGCTGATAATAAAGGGCCTTCGAATGGGGGCAGAAGTGAGAGCGAGCTCGGGGAGGTTTCAGATGCTAGCCTGCCGCTACCAACTCAGGAGGGGATGGAATTTGTTCCCAATCGGTGGGGATCTCGCGGAATATCGGATAATACTGTGTCTTCACCCGCTGATCCGGCCAAGGTCTCCGAGTGGCTTAAAGATGCGGATGAGGCTCAGTGCGGTTGGGCGCTGAGGTATTTGTGTAATCATGTTTCCGTGAACTTTCATGAGGTTTTCCCGAATAAGAGCTCTCGCGATGAGCTTGCCAGCCTGCTTGAATCGCTGTTATGTGACAAGCTTGGCCCAATTCGAAGTGGTTACGGGGTTTTGCGGTGGAGTTCTCCTCAGGCACTTGCTTTGAAAGATCTCTCAAGAGACGGTTCTGACTACTTTTTGAAGGCTAGAAATGCTTGGAACCAGAAGGTGAATCGGGCACGCAAAGCGGCAAAGGCTGCGAATGCAATAACTGTAGATGCCGAGACTAAGAGGAAGATTAAGGCGTTAGCTTCGGAGCATAGCTTGAAAGAAGACGAGTTCCTTTCCATTGTTGTTGATCTTTTGCATGAGCGGCGTGGATCAGTGGAGGGAATTATTAAGCAGCGAAAGGCTGCCAAAAAGGCAGCTATTGCTTCTGATCTTGGTCTTCTGGGCAGTTCCTTACTGTAGCGGGGGAAGTTGATCGTCACGAAGTTTAATCGCGGGCCGTCTTCAGCTTTTCGAGATAGTTGGCCCAAGCCTGCATCATCTCACGGCGATCCTCAAGAAACTCTGTCCTGTTGTAGGCGCGCCCATGCATGTCTGCAACGCGATGCGCCAGTTGCATTTCGATCAGGTGCACAGGGTATTTCAACTCCTCTTGCAGCAGAGTCCTGGCCATAGCCCTGAACCCATGCGCAGTCATCTTTCCACCATAGCCCATCCGGTCCAAGGCGGCCTTGATTGCAACATTGCTCATTGGTCGTTTGGCATCCCTGGCATTAGGGAAAACATAAGGGCTGCGGTGCTTAGTGACTGGTTCCACTTCTTCCAGTATGGCAATTGCTTGGCGGGACAAAGGCACGATCAAGGGTGCGCCGTTTTTCGTCGTCGGTAGCTCCCATAGCGCTTTGTCGAAATCAATATGCTCCCAGAGCATCTGCCGGGTATCACCTGGCCGAGTGAAGACTAGTGGGGAGATTCTTAAGGCTGCTGACGTGGCAAAGTGCCCCTGGTATGCCTGAATGTCCTTTAGCAGGCGCGAGACCTCGTCAGGCCGAACAAGGGCGTGTTGGTGCTTTACCTGTGTTTTGGGCAAGTAGCCTGTCAGGTTGTCTGGCGTCAACTATCTTGTCCGGTCCGCGACAACTATGATGGCCGGTTGGGTGGTCTTACTTTTTACTCTTTCCAGCCTGCTTAAGCTGTTGCTGTCGTCGGTAGCTTTCCCCCTCTAATTCGA
>NZ_JAJSPB010000086.1:0-1657 GCF_021282325.1 Marinobacter sp. G11 | reverse complement strand
TCGGTGTTTTTCAAGACAGTTGGCACTGATTTCTCTGTTTAAGCGACGTCTTTCTCTACCACTCGTTTTTCCGGGTTCAACGTGGTTGAGCCGACGGGCTCACAATTCCTGATGGGGCGACGGCCCCATCGGCCTGGAGTTCTCTTTTTTGCCTGCTCCAGAACCCGCTGACGCTGGGCGAGGATAGCGGCGTCCTCACCACTGTGGCGCTCATGCGGTGTTACGAACCGCAGCTTGCTGTGCTTGTGTTCATGGTTGTACCAGTTGACGAAGCGGTCGACCCAGCGCCGGGCTTCCTCCAGGCTGTTAAATCCCGATGAAGGCCATCCCGGGCGGTATTTCAGAGTCCGGAACAGGGACTCCGAGAACGCGTTGTCGTTGCTGACCCGCGGTCGGCTGTAAGACGGCAGGACACCCAGTTCTTCCAGCTTTGCTTTCATCGTCTGCGCCTTCATCGGGGCTCCGTTATCCGAGTGCAGCACCAGAGGCCGGTGGAGGCACTGCTCTCGCAGCAGGCAACGTTGCAACAGCCCGGCAGCGTAGTCGCCGCTCTCAGTCTCGTAGACTTCGTAACCCACGATCTTGCGGCTGTATACGTCTTCAAACATGTACAAGTAATAGAACTGCCCACGCACGGTTGAAGCGCAGTAGGTAATGTCCCAGCACCACACCTCACACGGGCCGGAGGCATGATGCGTGGTCGCTTCCCGGGATCGCTGCGGTGCAAGGCTTTGTCCCCGATGGTTCAACTGGTTGTGGGCTTTGAGTATCCGGTAGAACGACGACTCCGAGGCCAGGTACAGCCCCTCGTCCATCAGCGATGGCACGATTTGGGACGGCGGCAGGCTTTCATAACGAGCCGAATTACAGGTCGACAGAATTTGCTGGCGCTCTGCTTCACTGAGTTTGTTTGCCGGCCTGGGGCGCACAGCTTCCGGGCGTTTATCGGGCTGTACCTCGCCTTCGCGGAACCAGCGGCGATAGGTACGTAAGCCAATGCCAGCTTCTCCACAGGCCTTGAACAGCCGGGCTCCGGCGCTCATGGCTTCCTGAATCAGGTTGATCATTACCCTGCGCTCAGGGACCGAGGTTAGTCGTCCTCGTTGTCGTTTTCCCAGAGCGCATCCAGCTTTTTTCGCAGCACCAGCAGTGCAGCGGTTTCGGCCAGAGCCTTTTCCTTGTGGCGCAATTCACGCTCAAGCTTCTTGATCTGCTTCTGGTCTGACTGACTCTTTTTGCGAAGTTGCTTTTCCCGCTCGGCACTGCGCTGGAAGCCTTGCAGGGATTCTTCTTTCCAGCGCCGGACTTGCTCAGGGTAAAGCCCTTTTTCCCGGCAGTACTGGCTGAGTTCTTCTTCGGACAGTGCGGCTGTCTCAATCACGGTTGCCAGCTTTGCTTCTGCTGACCACTGATCTGACTTGGCTTTGGAACCCGGCACCGGACGCCCCTCTTCTCTGGCTTGTGTCCGCCAATTGTAAAGGGTTTGATCCGAAATGCCTTCCTGCCGCGCCAAAGCGGCTACGGTCATACTATGGGGCGGCGACAACTTCGCCAGCACGGAGGCTTTACGTTCTTCGGAATAACGAGGCACTATCAACACCTGAACCGCCCAACTGGTTAAAAATTAAGTAGTGCCAACTATCCTGCCAGAGGGGGG
>NZ_JAJSPB010000085.1:0-1658 GCF_021282325.1 Marinobacter sp. G11 | reverse complement strand
CCTGAATCCGTGAGTTCAACCGGCTGAAACTGTATCCAAAGCCTGCAATAACAAAGCCTTGGGCGATATAATAGCACCTGACATCCATTCACCCAGTCAGTGCATTTAGTTCATGCGTACTTTCACTCTCCAGCAATCCCGAACCGAAGTCTATACACCCCACGGCGGACTGGCCCTGGTGGGCCACTGCCTGAACCGGCACACGTCGCTGATCAAAACCGCTCGCACAGTCGTCAAGCGGCACGGTATTCCGAACATTGAGCTGATCCGCACCTACCTGGGCCTGATCACGCTGGGCAAGAGCGATTTCGAGGCGGCCGAGCCGGTACGAACAGATCCGTTCTTCAAATCGGCGATGGGCATCAAGCAGTCGCCATCTTCAGCCCGTTTGCGCCAGCGATTTGATGAAGATGCCCAAGCCCTGACGCCATTGCTGGAGGATGCCAGCGTTGAATTTCTTCAGTCCGTCGAAGCGCCGGTGTCACCACTGGCGATGGGCCATGTTGCCCTGGATATGGATGTCTTTCCCATGGACAACAGCCAGACCCATAAAGAGGGTGTCAGCTACACCTACAAGGGTTACGACGGCTATGCACCCATTGCCGCGTATCTGGGCCAGGAAGGCTGGTGCCTGGGTTGCGAGCTACGCCCTGGCAGCCAGCACGCCAATAACGGTTTTCTGGATACCCTCAAACGGGTTTTGCCCCGGGCCCGGTCACTGACGGACAAGCCCATCCTGCTGCGTCTGGACAGTGCACACGATGCCCGTGACAATCGCGACTTCCTGCGCGAGCAGGACCAGATCGACTTCCTGATCAAGTGGAACCCTCGCAAGCAGGATCCCTTGGCTTGGGCAAACAAGGCCCAGGCCAAGGAAGTCTGGTCGCTGGACCGCGACGGCAAGATGGAAGCGGTTCTGTCAGAAGACCTTCCCGATGAACCCGGCCTGCGTCGCATCGTCAAGGTCACCGTTCGCACCAGCGATGCCTCCGGTCAGCTGTACCTGGAGCCAGAAGTTAGCATCGAAGGCTGGATTACTTCCTTACCAGTCGACGAGGTCAGTGACCAACAAGTCATGGCGCTGTACAGCGACCATGCCACCAGTGAACAATTTCACAGCGAGTTCAAGACCGACCTGGACCTGGAGCGCCTGCCCTCCGGCAAGTTCGACACCAACAACCTGGTCATGGCCTTCGCCACCATGGGTTACAACGTGCTGCGCTGGATGGGCCTGAGACTGACCGCCCCAGATGCGCCAGTGCGCCATCCGGCCAAGCGCCGCCGCCTGAGAACGGTGATGCAGGAACTGATGACCATGGCCTGCCGCCTGGTGCACAGCGGCCGGCAGTGGATTCTGCGCTTTGGTCGGCACTGTCCGGGCTTTGCCGTTTACCGCGACCTCTATGGAAGCCTTGCCGCCTCCGGTTAAGCAAGTCCGACAACAGCCGCTACCTTAAAGCCACCCGGAAAACCAGCCCGGGGCAACCCGCTATTGCCTGACGACCAGAAGTTGATCAAAACGCGCCCAAATTTGGCCGCTGATCGACGTCAGACTGCACGTTCCGGCATTATCAACCTGCTTTTGACCAAGTGATGGCTCCCGTTAGCGCCGATGGCGCTTTGCGGAGTATACTGGCCTGCAAAGTCACTGATTCAGG
>NZ_JAJSPB010000084.1:0-1735 GCF_021282325.1 Marinobacter sp. G11 | reverse complement strand
GGGGTTTCACGTACACACCGGCGTGCCTTCTCCCGAAGTTACGGCACCATTTTGCCTAGTTCCTTTACCCGAGTTCTCTCAAGCGCCTTGGTATTCTCTACCTGACCACCTGTGTCGGTTTGGGGTACGGTCTCGAATAGCCTGAAGCTTAGAAGATTTTCCTGGAAGCAGGGCATCAATGACTTCGCGCCCTTGGGCACTCGTCGTCACGTCTCAGGATTGTGGACCCGGATTTGCCTAAGTCCACTCCCTACTCGCTTAAACCGGGACAACCGTCGCCCGGCTCACCTAGCCTTCTCCGTCTCTCCATCGCAGCTATCCAAGGTACGGGAATATTAACCCGTTTCCCATCGACTACACCTTTCGGTCTCGCCTTAGGGGCCGACTCACCCTGCGCCGATTAGCGTTGCGCAGGAACCCTTGGTCTTCCGGCGTGCGGGTTTTTCACCCGCATTGTCGTTACTCATGTCAGCATTCGCACTTCTGATACCTCCAGCAAGCTTCTCAACTCACCTTCGCAGGCTTACAGAACGCTCCCCTACCCCGCATACAATGTATGCAGCCGCAGCTTCGGTGACCAGTTTGAGCCCCGTTACATCTTCCGCGCAGGCCGACTCGACTAGTGAGCTATTACGCTTTCTTTAAAGGATGGCTGCTTCTAAGCCAACCTCCTAGCTGTCTGAGCCTTCCCACATCGTTTCCCACTTAACTGGTACTTTGGGACCTTAGCTGGCGGTCTGGGTTGTTTCCCTCTTCACGACGGACGTTAGCACCCGCCGTGTGTCTCCCGGATAGTACTCACAGGTATTCGGAGTTTGCATCGGGTTGGTAAGTCGAGATGACCCCCTAGCCGAAACAGTGCTCTACCCCCTGTGGTATTCGTCCGAGGCGCTACCTAAATAGCTTTCGGGGAGAACCAGCTATCTCCGGGCTTGATTAGCCTTTCACTCCGATCCACAAGTCATCCCCTGGCTTTTCAACGACAGTGGGTTCGGTCCTCCAGTGCCTGTTACGGCACCTTCAACCTGCTCATGGATAGATCGCCCGGTTTCGGGTCTATGTCCAGCGACTGATTCGCCCTATTCAGACTCGGTTTCCCTACGGCTCCCCTAAACGGTTAACCTCGCCACTGAACATAAGTCGCTGACCCATTATACAAAAGGTACGCCGTCACAGAACAAGTCTGCTCCGACTGCTTGTACGCATACGGTTTCAGGGTCTATTTCACTCCCCTCACAGGGGTTCTTTTCGCCTTTCCCTCACGGTACTGGTTCACTATCGGTCAGTCAGGAGTATTTAGCCTTGGAGGATGGTCCCCCCATGTTCAGTCAACGTTTCTCGTGCGCCGACCTACTCGATTTCACTGGACTCAGGTTTCGGATACGGGGCTATCACCCACTATGGCGGCTCTTTCCAGGGCCTTCTCCTACCAGTTGTCCAGCTTAAGGGCTGGTCCCCGTTCGCTCGCCGCTACTTAGGGAATCTCGGTTGATTTCTTTTCCTCGGGGTACTTAGATGTTTCAGTTCCCCCGGTTCGCCTCTTACACCTATGGATTCAGTGTAAGATACCTAACCGAAGTTAGGTGGGTTTCCCCATTCAGAGATGTCCGGATCACAGCTCGTTTGCCAGCTCCCCGAACCTTATCGCAGGCTTCCACGTCTTTCATCGCCTCTGACTGCCAAGGCATCCACCGTATGCGCTTAGTTGCTTGACTATATAACCCCAAGACAACTG
>NZ_JAJSPB010000083.1:0-1765 GCF_021282325.1 Marinobacter sp. G11 | reverse complement strand
GATGTCTTTGGCCAGTTCGGCGGCCATGGCTTTGAGTTTTTCTTGATCCACTTGTGTACCCACGATGGTATCCTTTTGAAAAGATTACTCAGTCGTGGGCAGTTACACAATTTGGTTTACAGCCTCCGATGCTTTTGCCGATCTCTTGTTCCCCGGGTTTTCAACCATCCAGACGCGGGCCAAATATTTCATCACCGTGCCCCGAATTATCCGCGACTACATGGAGCTGGATGCCAGGACTCAACGCCGGACTTCACTCAGGGATTACCTGGAGTCGCAGGAGAACGAGGTCGCCAGGGTTCTGGTAGAGCGGCACCGTTCAACTGAGAGCGGTATCATCGGCGCGGAAATGGTTGATACTGAACAGGGCGTAGCCCGAAAGCCCTCGTCTGTTTATTGGAATGGTCTTCGCCAGTTCGGGATTGTGAATACCGAAAAATCGCTTGCTGAGTTTTCCCGGGAGATAAATCAAGCTCAGTCGGCATCTCGTAACTCAGGGCATGAGGACGATGACTCTGACGCGATGTCGCATCGCTCCGTGGTACATCTGGATACCTTTCAGTCAGGTTGGATGGAGGATCTTTCGATCTATTTATCCGAGTCCGAGGCGCGATTTCTCATTGATAAGCTAACTCATACCCCGGCCATTCGAAACAGCGTTGTCTCCCAGTTCCTGATTCATGGTTTGGCACCGGAACTGGCCGAAGATACCGCTACCTCTCTGACGTTCCCCGAGGTTGTTGCGTGGGCGAAGGGGAGAACCGAAGTCTCTCCTCAGTGCAGGCACACTCTTGAGCTGGCGCATGAGTTCAGTGGCGCAATATACGGAGCGCATATCCGGTTCAATGCATTGATTGCGAGGAACTCCGGTAACGATGAGTTGGTGGCTGAGCGTGAGGAGCTTTTTTCCGAATGGCTTGAGGAAATCAGAGATCGAAATCTGTTTTCGGCTTCCAGTGTGGATGACTGGTTGCAGGCTGCCACCGCTGGCGGCGCCCGGATCAATTTGAATTCACGTGAGTTTCTGCGTCAGTGGCATGAGGCTATTTTTCAGAATCAGCCTGTCAGCAGTCTGGATAAACTAGTTGAAAGCCGAGCCCGGAAAAACAAAGGCCGGCGCTCAGTGCTCCTGAAGAATCTGGGTGAAGCGCCGCATTGGCAGGGGATGGATTCGTTGAGCTACCGTTGGCCGACAGCTAGGACGATTCTGAGGGATGTTGTGCAGGGTGCTGAATGCTGAACCCCAAAGCCGAAAGAGTGGATTATGGCTGGGAGTTGCGGCCTCCCCAGGGATATGAGCTCGATTCTGCCATCGCCGCAACCTATACGCTCGACCTGGATGCTCTCCTGTCCGTCCCGGTCGCGTTGTGTTTTCACGATACCCTGGAAGGCGAAATTCAGGGCGAGCGCCTGGCACTCTTAGAGGCGGTTGGCCAGCTGAATGGCCGCCTGAAGGTGTTCTATCAGGCCGGAAAAATAAAGCTACCAGGCGCCTATAATCGCCTTTTTGCATTGCTAGAGCCTTGGCTTCAGCCAGTAATGCCGGGAAATGTGGCTTATTCCTCTTTCCATCCGAAGTTTTGGCTCCTGCGGTACACCGCCCCCAAAAGTCCGGTTCGCTATCGCTTGATCGTGCTTTTGCATATTCCGGCCCATCGTGACCGCCCATTCCGTTTGAACGTGACCGCCTGTTCCGGGTGATCGTGACCGCTCATTCCGTTTTATCGTGACCGATTTTGGACGTTTTTCCGGAATCGCTGGTCAC
>NZ_JAJSPB010000082.1:0-1901 GCF_021282325.1 Marinobacter sp. G11 | reverse complement strand
ATAATGAGAAACTGGCAAAGCCCTTCCGCTGGCACAAGAGTGCAGAATCGATTATGACTTCAGTGGCGCGAGCAAAGCTGAGTGTTATTGATAATAAATAAAGGGATTACCCAGACGGGACACTAGAGCAGCGCTTGCAGCAATACCACAACCCGTTATTTCTTCCTGGATAACTGGTTCCATATCTCTACCAATTAACGCCTGCCATCACCGGTGGCAAAGCCGCAGCGAAGCGGAGGTTTTGGCATCCGGTGCATGGCCTGGTTATATGTGCTCAGCCTTATGCTGGAGCGCTATCCTTTATTTTTGTCTCTGTTTACGTTCGGCGCTTTATCTTTCTTGACGTACTCAGTAGTCGACGGAGCCGAAGCTGGTTTGTCACTGTTGACGGTCGGTTTTCCTTTCGGGTCACTCATGACGAAGACTCCATAACAATTAACAGAATTGCCCAGCCCCCGATGAGCCAAGCTGCGATAGTAAGTTCACTGTAGGCCAATTCGACATTCTTCGCTTTGCGATTGACCGCGTCGGCCAATTTTTCGAGGGTATCGACATAGCAATTGAATAGGTGCTGTTCCCCTACTTCTTCGGTGCTTTCTCTGAGGTAATTGGCTGTTTCGGAGCTTCTTGGCATAACCGGACAGTCATCTATCTTCAGAGCCAGCAGCGTGTGGCCCCAAGCGCAGATTAACGAGAAAATCGCACCCAAGAGGGCAACAACCAATAGCCATTGCAGTACAGAGGTTGGGGGGAAAGCCAAAGGAGATTTAACCGCAGCAATAGATCCAAGAGCAGCTATCAATATCGAAAGCAGAGTGAGAAGTTTCGAACATTTTTCCTCAAAATGCGCAAAACGATCCTGTTCTTCATCGTACCGGTCTTTCAGGTACTCAAGCACATTAGACATGCTCTGCTTCCATATAACGCCTGCAGCATGCGCGCCCATGGAATGGAGCCGAAGGCGCAATGTAATGGGCGTCGCCGTGCCTGCATTGGTTAAGCGCATTCCACCTACTTCTTCCACTTGTACCAATCTCTTGCAGCCGCCAGAGCTCTGAGGGCGCACGACCGACAAACCCAATATTGATCAGTAGACTTATAAGCTGGGTTCTTGCCACAGTAGCTACACCGTTCCGAAACTGAACCGTCGCTTGTCTCGGTTTCGCTGACTAAATGCTCAAGACAGTTTTCACAGGCATAGCCCTCAAGACCAGAAGCCGTTGGTCCGCCACAATTCACGAACCTCAACCCGCATTCTCGATTGCATGCGCCTTCAAACGTGAGCCGATCTCGTTTCATATTCAACGCTTAACGCCAGCAATAAACGGCGCCCTGACAAGGGCGTCCGGTGGAGGCCGAAGGCCGGAACGAATTTGATTGCCTTGTTATGGTTTTTACTTGGGCAGCTGTTTCCACGGATAGCTCTCTTTACCGTCCGGCCCAGACTTCCAATCTTTATACTGCGAGGTCATGCACCGCCCGCAAGGTCTATATCCAGCCTGAATGGCATTCTCCTCGTCCGCAAAGAAAACACGATGTTCGGCATACCCTTTTGACAGCGCACCATTGGCTGCGGAGCAATCTAAGCGGTCATAGATTTTCGCTTTGGCATTGCCGCCCAGAGTGCCGGGCGTCGTGCTGATGACTGTAGTACCGTCTGCTGCTAACAACTTGTACGTTTTCACAGATACTCCCTTACCCATAACGCCCGCAGCACGCGCGGCTTTGAAATGGAGGCGAAGCCGTAATGGAAAAGACGTCGCCTTGCCTGCGATTGATACTGATTGAGCCTTCTCCCCAGCCCAGCGGTTGCCCGCTAAGCTGGAAGGCGACCAAGCACTACAAGGGAGAAGACTCATGAACTTTTACCATAGCACCCACCGCCATTATTGTGGAATCGA
>NZ_JAJSPB010000081.1:0-2117 GCF_021282325.1 Marinobacter sp. G11 | reverse complement strand
GAGATGTTGGTGGCTATCTGATGGACTACTACAACCGGCAGCGGCCTCACGCGTTTAACGGCGGCATTTCGCCTGTTGCAGCTGAGGAAAATCTTAAAATACTGTCCGGGATTAGTTGACCACTACAGGATATAAAAAATCTGGTATTGGCCGCGAAACTCACAAGATGATGCTCGATAGCTACACCGAGAAGAAAAACATAATCATCAGTTTGAATGAGTCCACGTACGGCCTGTTCTAGGGGCTTTTAGAGAGACCCTAAAGCAACATTAGAAACATACCTGAGAGGAATTAAAGTGATGAATGTAAGTTCTCTTTTTGAGTCGGTGAAATTGGGCCGTTTAAATCTGAAAAATCGTATTGTTTTGCCCCCTTTGACGCGATCAAGAAGTACGCAGCCCGGAAACATTCCAAATGATCTCATGGCCACCTACTACGCTCAGCGAGCCACAGCCGGTTTTATGGTAACCGAAGGCGTGCAGATTGAGCCGCGAGGTCAAGGCTATGCCTGGACTCCAGGTATCTTTACCGCAGAACAGATCGAGGGCTGGAAAAAAGTGACCCGCGCTGTTCATAGTCAGGGTGGCACGATTTTTTGTCAATTGTGGCACGTAGGACGGGTTTCCCATCGTTCGCTGCAGCCTGATGGGCAGGCTCCTGTTGCCCCATCCGCGATTCGCGCCGAAGGCGTAAAAGTTTTTGTTGAAACAGGGCCTGGGACGGGCGCGTTGGCAGATCCTGACGAGCCTCGTGAGTTAACCACGGCGGAGGTGCAGGAATTAGTTGCTATGTATGCGCGTGCAGCTCGTAACGCTGTTGAGGCCGGTTTTGATGGGGTAGAAATTCATAGTGCTAATGGCTATCTGGTCAATCAGTTTATCTCGGAGCATTCGAATCACCGGACCGACCAGTACGGCGGAAGCCTGAAAAACAGACTCCGGTTTCTTGAGGAAATCGTGTCTGCTATTTCTGCAGAGGTAGGCGCGGAGCGCCTTGGGGTGCGTTTTGCTCCATTGTTCGAGAGTACCGAGGAGGAACGAGTATATCTGGGGCTAGTTGAATCAGACCCGCATGAAACTTATCTGGAGGCTGCAAAGCTTCTGGAGAAGCGGGGGGTGGCCTATATCTCTATTGCCGAAGCGGATTGGGACAACGCACCAGAGCTTCCGGAAAGTTTCTGCGTGGCTCTGCGAAACGCGTTCAGCGGTGTTTTGATTTTTGCTGGCCGTTACACGCCTGAAAAAGCAATTCGCATGCTTGAGGCAGGGTATGGTGATCTGTTCGCTTTTGGTAAACCGTTCATAGCGAATTCTGATCTACCTGATCGAATTCGGAAGGGCTTGCCCTGGAACGATGTAGATCCGACAACGATGTACGGTGGAACTGATAAAGGATATACCGACTATCCGACTGTTGAGTCCCATCCCGATTCCCTCTCCAGAGAGAGGGTTACTGAACAGCTTTAAACAATGTCCCATGCAAATCCTCTTCCGAATCGGAAGGGGATTTGGTTGTTTTAAGTCTCGATGTACGAAGAGGGCGAAATCATACTTTCAGCAAAATTCATCATTTCAGGTGATGGTAGGCATATAGCGCAGTAATTATTCATATGAAAATCATTCCTTGATAATCAATCAACAATAGTAGATCGGCACGTTCAATAGTTTGAATTTTAGCCTCTCATCTGCTGCATCGTTGGAGTTCACGTCCGTTAAGGAAATGACCGATGAGTATTCATAGTACTGACCTTCTAGAGTGCATTGATTTGCGTAACCAAGCTGGTGAGGAAGAGGGGAGGTTTCCGAGGCGCTGGTATAAGCCCGTCACTGCAGTGATTCACAGCCAGAATGGTGATAAGCGAGTGATGAAGAAATACCCTAACGGAGTGTTTCCTTTATCATTGTATTTTCGTATGTTGGCGAATCATGAATACCGAATGCTCATCAGGGCGGATGGAGCCGCGTTCACCCCCAGTTTGGCAAGCCGTTGTTCTGTAAGCGTTCATTCCGAGACGTCCTGCCACCCCACTGAATTTCGCTCTACAGTAACCTCTGATTTCCTAATAAGAGGTTGCTCCCATGAGAAAACACCGCACTCCGGAACAGTGGCAGGTCCTG
>NZ_JAJSPB010000080.1:0-2160 GCF_021282325.1 Marinobacter sp. G11 | reverse complement strand
AATTAGAGGGGGAAAGCTACCGACGACAGCAACAGCTTAAGCAGGCTGGAAAGAGTAAAAAGTAAGACCACCCAACCGGCCATCATAGTTGTCGCGGACCGGACAAGATAGTTGACGCCAGACAGTCATCCATCTGAGTCAGGCGGGACTGGCCTTTACGGACGAACTGAGGCTCGAAGGAACCGTCCCGGTCCCGAGGGGCCTGTATCGGTACTTCGCCGTGTTGGCCCTTCAGGCGCTTGGCAGAATAGCCGTTACGGCTGTTGCCGGTGCCACGGCCTTCAGGAGCGTGCTTCTCGTATCCAAGATGCTCATCCAGTTCGGCGTTGAGTGCGGTCTCGACGGTGAGCTTGACCAGCTGCTGTGTGAGGGCTCCGAGATCTTTTTCAGACTTGATGTCTTTGGCCAGTTCGGCGGCCATGGCTTTGAGTTTTTCTTGATCCACTTGTGTACCCACGATGGTATCCTTTTGAAAAGATTACTCAGTCGTGGGCAGTTACACAATTTGGTTTACAGCCTCTCGGTGCACCGCAAAGCCAAGGCGTTATCGCACCATCTGAATGTTCGCTTTGCTGTTAAAACGTAAATACAGGAGGTTACATGCAACGGATCGCATCACAAATTACTCTGGGGGTTAATCTGTTCTTCCTATCCTTGATCCCTAGCATTGCCCTTGCCGAAAACTCGGCCCCTGAAGACTATCTCGCCAATAAACCGCTGGTGTTGGAGGTTCGGTATTGTGAGTGTCAGGCCACAAAACCGGATAGCTTACCCTCTGATTTATTGCCAAGTTTTCTGGAGGAATCGGGATTTTTAAGGGTTAGCGTATCGAGCAAGGATAAAGGCTTTGCCTCTTCCAGTGAGTTGTCCATAGGTTATGAACTCAAGCCAATCATGGGCTCGTCCGACCAATTTCAGTTCAACTATGCTGGCAATTACACTACAAGCAATGGGAGCAGTGCTGGTAACGGGGAGTTGCTGTTGGTTCAGGGGCAGTGGGTCAACCTTTTCGGCTCACAGCATGAGAATGAAACTGGATCGCAACACAACAACGTTGCGGTGCGGTTGGCTAAACCCGGTGGTTCCTGATGGTAGGTTTTAACCAGTGCAGGCACGGCGACGCCTACTACATTGCGCCTTCGGCTCCATTCCGCAGGCGCGCATGCTGCAGGCGTTATATGCTAATCCAAGGGTCGTATAAATGGGTAAAATATTAAAATCTTCTGCTCTAATCTTTTTGTTCACCTCAACTGTTGGGTGTGCATTAAGCAGCGACATTCACAAAAAGACTTGTACCAGTGATTGGTATTCGCAAGTGGAAAAGCAAGTGACAACTGGAGACGGCAGAGGGCATGGGCCGGATTTGGGCTCTGGCGAATGGCGATCAGTAGTAGAGTTTAAGCTCGGAATTCGCGGCAATCCGGACGTACCGCCAAAGAATACGGATCAATGGTGTGATTATATTAATAGGAACTATATCAAATAGCGCACATAACAATGCGCTCAAATACGCTCCGCACCTGCGGGGCTGCGCCGGACACAAAAAACCGTGGTTCGTTTCACTCTACCACAGCCTTTTGTGCCGTTTAGCTTAGCGTTATGCCGCAATTCAAGGAGGTTCGAGATACCATGCGTTATTTATCTATTGTTTTCATTCTTTTCCTGTCCGCGTGCGCGCAATCATTGACCGATGATACCCAACCCACTGAGCAATCCAGCAATTCAAGCTCCTCTTTTACATACCAATGCAAAAGCGGGAAAACGATCAAGGCTTCATATCCCACGGACAGTACAGCCGTCGTGGAATACGACAATCGTGTCTTAGAAATGAAAATCGCGGTATCGGGAAGCGGTGCGCGTTATGTTGGTGAGAAGTTGGAGTGGTGGACAAAAGGCAGCGGACAACGCGCATCGGGCACATTGTTTCGTCACTTGGAAGATGGCACCCCGGGCGAAGCAGTCGAACATTGTGAGCAGATCGCTGATGCAGCATAACACATATGAGCCTTCTCGGAATCAACAGACAATAGTGATTTTTTGGCCGCACCAGCGGCCAACCTAAACCCATGAGCGAGAACGCCTGCTTCGCTAGTCTCGTCGAGCTGTCAGGCACTTACAGCAAACACATATAGGGGCTCTCTTACGTGGCTTTAGGCCACT
>NZ_JAJSPB010000007.1:0-161527 GCF_021282325.1 Marinobacter sp. G11 | reverse complement strand
AGTGAAAGTACGCATGAACTAAATGCACTGACTGGGTGAATGGATGTCAGGTGCTATTATATCGCCCAAGGCTTTGTTATTGCAGGCTTTGGATACAGTTTCAGCCGGTTGAACTCACGGATTCAGGAACGAGTAAGTAGTTATATCCGGGGGTGTTCAGAGCACCCCCGGCAGAACTCAGCTTACGGCGCTGGTGCCCATAAGCTTTGCAGCTGTCCCAGCAACGACGAGCCCACTCCCTGGTTACCCAGGAATCCCATCACAATCGGCACAAACTGCTGGATCATGCCTGCGTCCATGCCAAGGGCCGAGAATGCGGTCTGAACACCGTCCATAGAAGTCACGTTGGACAGCAGGCTTTCACCCAGCCCGCCACCGCCGCCCAGCAGGCTGGACAGGCCGGAAGCTTCGCTGGTCAGACTGCTCATGGCGTCTGTACCCAGCTGATTCTGTGCAAGCTGCAACAGGGCTCCGGTGCCGCCAACGGCCTGGGTCTTGGTTACACCAAGGTCATTCTGGAGCTGGCCCACCAATTGCTGGGCTTCGCCAGTGACTTCCGTTGTGGACGAAAGTGCTTGTGTGCCGGTGGCGAGAGCATCGTTCAGGCTGAAGGCGCTAGCGGCTGGGGCCAGCAGGTAGATGCTTGAAACAAGAAGAAACTGTTTGAGAATTGCGCTCATAAGGGTGTCCTGATGATGGGTGGGCAATAGTATGATGCTAATCAATATGGGGGCGACTACAACTTAATAAAAGTTCGGGAAACCGAGACAGCCCCGTTTTTGTCGGCCTGCTGATTTCTGCTTCTGCCTATATCACCAATGCAGCAAGCATGCTAAAACGTCGTCGGCCAGCCGTCGCCAGCACTCCTGGTGGCACCGGGCACTTTTCCATTTCTCAGGATGTCAGCATGTCAGACAAATTTTTCTACAAGGGCCGGCAGGACGCACGTCAGCATCACACTACATATGGCGGCTTCAAAACCAAGGCCAGTCAGAAAAGTGGCAGCAAGAAGTACCCGTTAACACTGGTTGTCACCAGTGAGGCGCGGAAGCAAGAAGTTGAAGCCCTGGTGGCCGAGGCTGGTCTTTTTGCGAATATCACGGTTGATGCCCGTGACGGCGCAGTTGAGTCCATCGCTGAGCTGACCGTACTCTTGAACAAGGTTGAAACCATTACCACAACGAAAGCACCGTCCCGGAATGATCCCTGTAGTTGTGGCAGCGGCAAGAAATTCAAAAAGTGCTGTGGCTGATAGCGGCCACAAATCAAGGCAGCCGGGAAGCGTTCGATACGCGGTATGTCGCTGGTTCTTTGATATTATGTGCGTCTTCCACAACTGACAGAACAGGAGCTCACCATGGCGGAATCATCTCTCAAAGAACAGCTTGGCAACGCTGTAAAAGATGCCATGCGCAACAAGGATAAGGACCGGCTTGTTACACTGCGCATGGCCCAGGCGGCGGTGAAGCAGATCGAGATTGACGAGCGCCGTGAGCTTGGCGACGACGACGTTCTGAAAGTGCTGGATAAAATGCTCAAGCAGCGCCGTGATGCGGCCAGCCAGTATGAGGAAGCGGGTCGTGGTGAGCTGGCGGACAAAGAACGGGCAGAAATGGCCATTATTGAAGAGTTCATGCCCGCTGCTCTCAGCGAAGAAGAGCTTGAAGGTTTGATTCGTGCGGCCATCAGCACCACTGGTGCCAAGGGTATGCAGGATATGGGCAATGTAATGAACGAGTTGCGCCCCCAGGTAACCGGCCGGGTGGATATGGGACAGTTAAGCAAGATGGTGCGGGCTGCGCTGGCCGGTTAAGGCTTGGTTATTGCCGCATTTGTGTTTAGCATTGCTGCTTCATGGGTACTGCAACGGTACCCGTGAGGTCAGAAAATTATGGGCACTCTCCGTCACGGATTGAAGGAGCAAAGGAATGAGTAAGAATGTGGTTTTGTTGGGCGATCTGGGCACAGACCATGAAGGGTTTCCGCCCACCCCGGTGATTGCCGGTTCCCCCGATGTTCTGGTTGATGGCAAGCCTGTCGCCCGTGTGGGCGATCCCCTGGCACCGCACTCCAAGCCCAAGCATCCGCCTCATCCCCGCGCCGTAGCGGCGGGTTCTGCTACTGTGCTGATTAATGGCATCCCTGCAGCCGTTACCGGCAGCGCCGTGTCTTGCGGTGGTGTAACCATCGGCAGCGGTAGTGTGGTGATCGGGAGTTAACTCCCGGGTAAGCAGAGCTGCCTCGGCAGAATTCATGATAGGCTTCGGTTTTAGCACCGCCGTTTCAGGCGGTGGCGTTATTTTATGGAGCCTTCATGAGCGATAACCCCCTGGCGCAGATTCTCGAGATGGACGGCGAGGAGCGATACGATTACTTCCTGGATGCCGTTGTTGAAGAGCGGGAAATCTGGATTCTGGTCAATGCTGATAACCAGTTTCTGAAAATTGTTTCCGACGAAGATGGCGTTGCTTACCTGCCGGTCTGGCCCGGTTCAGAATTTGCTGCTGACTACGCCAAAGACTCCGGCGATCTCTCTCCCAAAGCGGTTTCCTTGCCGGATTTCTTCCGGAAGTGGGTAACCGGCCTGAGTCGCGATGGCCTGGACGTGGGCGTTTTCCCCGGTGGGCAGGGCGAGCTGTGGATTACCTCCCCGGATGAGCTCAAGCGGGACCTGCAAGAACTCATGGCGTTCTGATCACCTCCCTGAATCTCCGGAGATCACTATGGATGATGCCTGGCTCACAGCCTTGCCGAAAGCAGAGCTGCACCTGCACCTTGAGGGTGCCCTTGAACCGGAACTGATGTTTGCACTTGCCCGGCGCAATAATATTGAACTGCCGTGGGCCGATGTAGAGGCACTGCGGCAGGCTTATTCTTTCAACAACCTTCAGGAATTCCTGGACCTGTATTATCAGGGTGCGAACGTTCTGCGCACGGAACAGGATTTCTATGACCTTACCTGGGCCTATCTGCAGAAATGCCATGCCCAGGGCGTGGTGCACGTTGAGCCTTTCTTTGACCCGCAAACCCATACCGAACGTGGTATTCCGTTCGAGGCCGCCATCACAGGCATCGGCACCGCACTGCGTGACGGCCGTGCACAGCTGGGAATAACCGGCGGGCTGATTCTGAGCTTTCTTCGCCATCTGTCGGAAGAGGAAGCCTTTCAGACCTTGGAGCAGGCCATGCCGTTTCGGGATCAGTTCTTTGCCGTAGGGCTGGACAGCTCCGAAAAGGGGCATCCGCCCAGCAAGTTCGAGCGGGTGTTTGCCAAGGCCCGGGCCGAGGGCTTTCTGGCGGTTGCCCATGCCGGCGAGGAAGGGCCGCCGGAGTATATCTGGCAGGCTCTGGACCTGCTCAAGGTCAACCGGATTGACCACGGTGTTCGTGCGGCCGAAGATCCCGCCTTGCTCGACAGGCTGGCGGACGAGCAGGTTCCGTTAACGGTTTGCCCGCTTTCTAACATCAAGTTGTGCGTGTTTCCGGATATGGCGCAGCACAACATTCTTGAACTGCTGGAACGCGGTTTGAATGTGACCGTGAACTCGGATGACCCGGCGTATTTCGGTGGCTATGTGCTGGAGAACTTCACCGCGCTGCGGGACGGCCTGGGCATGACGGAAGACCAGGCCCGGCGGCTCGCCCTCAACAGCATGAATGCCCGGCTGGTTTAACAGCGACTGGTTAAGGAAACTAAAATGATTGTATGTGGCGTTGAACTGACCGGCAGCGATGCGGTGGTGTGTTTGCTGAATCTCGACCGCGGGCAATTCAGCCTGCCGGAGTGTAAGGTTCGCAAGCTGTCGCTGCGCAAAAACCATACTCGCGAAGACCTGAAACAGTTTCAGGCTGACTTCGCGGGCCTGATGGCTGAACACGAGGTTGGTTGTGTGGCAATCAAGGAACGGATGCCCAAGGGCAAGTTCGCCGGCGGGGCCATCAGCTTCAAGCTGGAGGCGACCATTCAACTGATGGCCGGAAACGAGCCGGAAGTCCGGTTGCTGCCGTCTTCCCTGATTAAATCCACACTGGCTTCGAATCCGTTACCCATTCCGTTTGCTGAAACCGGCTTGAAGGCCTTTCAGGAAACCGCCTTTGTCGCCGCCTATGTCGGGCATATGACCAAGTAGCCGGCAATCATTCGGAAAGTAGTCTCTGGAGGTGGCATGGCAAAACTACCCACCCAAGCCCGGCAAAGGGCAACGCTAAAGCGGCTCGAGACATTCAGCCGCTTTATGGATAGCAGCATTATGGGTAGCGACTTTCCATTTTGTGAGTATGGCGGCTACACTTCCGGCTTTCCGTGGGCATAAGGACTCCACCGATGGTATCGTTCCGTGCTGCTTTGTATTTCCTGGTTCTATGGATGGTGAGCATTGTCGTGCATGCAATGCCAACGTTGGACATTGCCCAGGCCGAGGTACGTTTGACGGATTTCACCGTAGAGTACTTTACGGATGACTCCGGGTCGCTGGACTTTTCGTCGGTGCGCCAACAACCCTTCCAGCCAACAACCAGTACAACCACATTAGGAACAAAGGCGACGGTAACCTGGTACCGGGTTGCGGTATTCAACGCCGCAGAGCAGGAGCGTGAGCTCTTCCTGCACCTCCCCAAGGCGTATCATGTGCGTGCTATTGATATCTATGAAGAGCGCTCGCATACACTGATTGACCGCGCCTCGATAGACCTCAACAATGCCTCCGATGCTCCCCTGATGTATCAGGGTACCGTTGTTTACCCTTTTCGAGTGCCGTCAGGAGAAACCACGGTGCTCTATGTTCGTAGTCATGTCTATTCACACCAGTGGTTTTCTCTGGAGATATTCGATGACGAGCATTCCCGTCGGGCTCTGGTAGGCGGTCATCTGGATATTGCCCTGTTGGTCGGAATGATGATTGCTCTGGTGTTTTATAACGGCCTTTTGTACTTCGCTACCAGCAAGAAAGAGAACATTCTCTATTCGCTGTACCTTATCTCGGGGTTGGTGTGGATCGCCTTATCGTACGGCTTGATTGCCAAATCCTTCTCCGCATACGGCGATTCAGTCTTCATATTGAATCTGTCGCTGATCACCATGCCGGTTTTTCTGCTGCTATTTATGATGGCCATATTCGAGACCCGGCAGCACTACCCTACGGAGCACCGTTTCCTGCAGGTTATGTTGGCGTTGCTGGCTGTTACCTTTGCCTATGGGATTTTTGATATTTCGGCAGCGTTGAAGCCCGCCAGCAGTCTGGCAGCATTGATGATGGTGGTAACTTTCTCGGTCAGTATTTCACTGTTTCGCAAAGGCCATCCGTTGGTGAAATTCTTTCTCGTTGGCCACACGTTCTTCGTGGTTTTCAACGGCTTTGCGGTGCTTTACTACAAGGGGTTGATTGAACCGGGTTATATCAGCAGTCATGGCGTTGGTATAGGCATTGTGCTGGAGGCGCTCACGCTGGCGTTTATTATTTCCTACCGGATAAAGATTTTGGAGGATGTTCGATCCAGGCAAGATGAACTGAAGAAGCAGGCAGCTACTGACCCGTTGACGCGACTCTATAATCGCCGCTACTTCATGGCCGAAGCGGGGTATCTGCTAGAGAAAGCAAAGTCGACTGGGGAGCCGTTGTCGGTGATTGCTGTCGATGTCGACTTCTTCAAAGCCGTTAACGATACTCATGGTCACAGTATAGGGGATCAGGTGCTGACGAAGATTTCGGCTATTTTTAAGAAGCACAGTCGGTCCCGTGATCTGGTGGCGCGTTTTGGTGGTGAGGAATTTGTGCTTCTTCTACCTGATGCCGACCTCGCGGAAGCTCGACGTTGCGCTGAGAGGATACGTGAAGCAGTTGCGGGCGAGACCGTCGTCGTTGAAGGTGGTGAGGTGATTCAGGTCACCGTAAGTTTGGGAATTGCAGAAGTGAATGCGCTGGTGGAATCGGTCGAATGCGCCGTAGATCGAGCAGATAAAGCACTTTACAAGGCTAAGGAGCAAGGTAGAAATCGGGTCTGTTGCTATCAGTCCGATGCCCTGACAATAACAACATAAAAAATAGGAAAGTGACTATGGACCGGTACGATTTCATTATTGAAGGCGGCCGCTATTTCGACGGCACTGGAGCGCCTTCTGCCATTCGTAACCTGGCAATCAAAGGGGGCCATATCGCCAAGGTTACTGCTGCCCCTATTCCTCATGCCGAAGCCGAGCGCGTAATTGATGCCACCGGCAAGTGGGTAACCCCCGGTTTTCTGGACACCCATACCCATTACGATGCCGAATTGCTGGTCAGCCCGAGCCTGTCGGAATCCGTTCGCCATGGCGTGACCACCGTGCTGGTGGGTAGCTGCTCATTGAGCATGATCTGCAGTGATTACGAGGACGCATCGGACATCTTCACCCGCGTAGAAACCGTTCCCCGGGAGCGGGTACTACCCATTCTGAAGGCCCATAAAACCTGGTCTACCCCTAAACAATGGGTGGAGCACATCAAGCAGGTGCCTCTGGGACCGAATGTGGTCAGCTTTCTGGGCCATAGCGATTTGCGGGTGGGGGTGATGGGGCTGAGCCGGGCGACGGACCTGGCGGTTCAGCCCAGCGAGGAAGAAATGCAAACCATGGAGCGGTTGCTGAAAGAAGCGCTGGATGAAGGCTTTCTCGGGCTTTCGACTATGTGCCTGAAGTGGGACAAGGTGGACGGCGACCGGGAATGGTCGAAAAGCCTGCCCAGTACCTACGCCATTCACTGTGTATGCAGACGGTATTGATGTGGTGTTCTTTGAAGAGTTTAGCGACGCCGGTGCGCACATCCGCAATATGGCATTCTACAACCTGCCGCTGCGCATGCTGAAACTGGTGCACGAATCCATCGGGGAAGGCGACCCGGTGATGACCCTGGAGCAGGCCGTGCATCGGCTGACCGGTGATCAGGCTGACTGGTTTGGTATCGACGCGGGCAAAATCCGGGAAGGGGACAGGGCCGATGTGGTGGTGCTCGACCCGTCAGGGTTTGGCCAGAACCTGGAACAGGTGCACTGGGGCGAGATGGAGAACTTTGGTTTGCAGCGGCTGGTTAACCGTAACCCGGGCATTGTGAAAACTGTGCTGATCAACGGCAAGCTGGCGCTGGACGACGAGCAACTGGTGCCGGAGTTCGGCCGGGAAATGGGCTACGGCCGGTTTATTCCTGCGCGTTAAGGCTTTCCATATCGTAACCGCCAAGGCCTGTCGTGTCGGCTAACATGTAATGTCTGTTTGAAACATGTTCAACCGAGTACGACAGGTTCCGGCTATGGCCAAAAGGTCTTTCATTCGTAAATCCCTGCGCCTGCTAGCCCTGGCATTCGGGGCTGTTGTGGCCCTGGTTTTTCTGACCGTCCTTTTGTTCCGGTTTGTGAACCCGCCGACCTCCGCCTTTATTCTGGCTTATCAACTTGGCACTGCGCCAGAGCCTCTTCGGCAGGAATGGGTGCTCATGGCGGAGATTTCACCCTGGATGCCTCTGGCCGTGGTAGCCAGTGAAGACCAGCGCTTCCCCTATCATTCCGGGGTGGATTTCGAGGCCATCCGCAAGGCAGTATCCGAGTATAAGGCCGGAGAGGGCTTGCGGGGCGCCAGCACCATTACCCAGCAAACCGCCAAGAACCTGTTTCTCTGGAATGGTCGCAGCTTTGTTCGCAAGGCGCTTGAAGCCGTGCTGGCACTGGGGATTGATGGCCTGTGGCCAAAGGAGCGGGTGCTGGAGGTTTACCTGAATATTGCGGAATTCGGGCCCGGAATCTACGGAGTAGAGGCCGCCAGCCAGATCTACTTCGGCAAACCTGCCCGCAAATTATCCCAGACCCAGGCTGCCCGTTTGGCCGCCGTGCTACCCAATCCAAAAGTGTTGAGCGTAACGGCACCCACAGCTTATGTGCAGGAACGGGTGGTCTGGATTCAGCAGCAGATGAACCAGCTCTCCGGGCTCAAATATCTTGAACAGCTGTAATGCGTCAATCGGTATGGGGCGGCAATACAAACCGCTCAAGCACGGTATACACCGAGCCACTTGCACCGGGTGTGCTTTCGAACAGCACGAAGTCCTTGACCGGCATGGTGCCGAATGAAGTGTTCCTGTGGCCCCCAAGCAGTGACGCCACCGAACCGGTCGGTGGGCGGAATCGACTGATTGTTATGTGAGGTTTGAAGCTTGGGTTTTTTAGCGTAAACCCGTTGTTGGTGAGTCGGTTTGCGAGGTTTTGTTGGAACTCCCGAAGTTGGTCTTCCGGCGATACTCCAGCCCAGAGAATTTTCGGGCTCTCCGGGGAACCGAAGCAACCCAGTCCCTGCACATTGAGTTCAAAGGGGGCACGGGTAACGCCTCTTGCCAGGTCGCAGGCCAGAGCCACCTGCGGCTCTTCGACCTGGCCGAGGAATGCCAGGGTCAGGTGCAGTTGTCCACGGCTTTGCCAGCGAGCCCCGGCTACCTGTGTTTTCATCTGCAGGAGGCTCGCCTTGACGGCCTCGGGTATCTCCAGTCCGAAAAACAGCCTTGGCATAACGCGTTTCCGCCTTCAAAGGCTCAAGTCAGTTTCATATTTCATCATATCCCTCTTGATCAGCAATTTCCCGTCCCGGACAGACGCCAGCACGGGTTGCTGTCCCATCAAGACTTCATAGGGGGTCTGCCCCTGCTGAACGATACACCGGGCCGGTAGCCCTTCTTCAATGCCATAGTCCTTAAGGTCCAAGGCGGCTGCACCGTTATCGGTGATGAGCTCCAGAGACTTTTCGATCTGGCTCATGCCCAGCATGTGGCAGGCGTGCAGGCCGACGTCCAGGGTGCGCAGCATGTTGCCATTGCCGATGGGATACCAGGGGTCGCGAATGGAGTCCTGGCCGAAGGCGACTTTCAGGCCGGCGTCCAGTAGTTCCGGTACGCGGGTCAGGCCGCGGCGCTTAGGGTAGCCATCGAAACGGCCTTGCAGGTGCAGGCTTTCGGTGGGCATGGATAGGAACCGAAGGCCGGATTTTTTCAGCAAGCGGAACAGCCGGCTGCAGTAGGCATCGTTGTAAGAGCCCATGGCACAGGTGTGGCTGGCGGTTACCCGGGATCCATAATCCAGGCGTAGGGCTTCAGCGGCAAGCACTTCCAGGAACCGGGATTCCGGGTCGTCAATTTCATCGCAATGGACATCCACCAGCCGGTCGTTCTTGTGGGCCAGCTCCATCAGCCAGCGCACAGACTCGGCGCCGTAATCCCGGGTGAACTCGAAGTGGGGGATGCCGCCTACCACATCGGCACCCAGGCGCACCGCCTCTTCCATCAGCTCTCGGCCATTCTTGAAGGACAGGATGCCTTCCTGTGGAAAAGCTACGATCTGCAGGTCGACCAATCCGGCGGTCTGTTCTCGCACTTCCAGCATGGCCTTGAGGGCCGTCAGGTTTGGGTCGGTTACATCCACATGGGTGCGCACGTACTGGATACCGTGGGTGGCAAACAGCTTAAGGGTTTCGGTGGCCCGTTTGATCACATCTTCATGGGACAGCATGGCTTTGCGCTCGGCCCAGCACTCAATGCCTTCAAACAGAGTGCCGCTCTGGTTCCAGCGGGGTTCACCGGCGGTCATGGCAGCATCCAGGTGGATGTGGGGTTCGACAAAGGCCGGCGTAACCAGGTTGCCGGCGGCATCCAGTTCGTTGTCCCCAGCGGCGGCGGGCCCTGGCATCGGGAGAATGTTGGTGAAACGCCCGCCGGCAATGGTGAGTTTGTACAGTCCATCCTTGCGCGGCAGGCGGGCGTTTATGATTGCGTTCAGTTGTTCGGTCATTTTGTCTCCTGGTGTTGGCGCACCGGCGGTTCAGGGTTAAACAGCAGGTGGGCCATGAGCAGTGATTTGAAATTGTCTGAGCTGTCGGCGTCACTGGCCAGGCCATCGGATAGTTGGTTCATCCGGTTACGAACGGTGTTCCGGTGGCAGCTCAGGGTTTCTGCCATAGCGCTCTGGTTGCCGCGACAGCTGACCCAGGCCTCTAACAGGTCTGCCGAACCGGCGAGAAGTTCGGTATCAACGTTTCCACCGTTTGTGTGCTCAGCCCGGACAATCGCCCTGCCGATGATTTCAGTCACCTCGACCATGGGCAGGGAATAGGGCTGTTCAAACAATGGAAGTGCCAGATCGTCGGCCAGTTGGCACAGACTGTTCGGTAACTGGCCAATGTACGCATCTCCTGTGAGAACGACCAGCCCGGCGATGTTGCAAGCTTTGCCTTCGTACAGACATTCGGCCAGGTTCTGGGGGCTGCGATGCCGGCTGATGCCGGTGACAAACACCAGTTCACCACCTTTGACCCAGTCCTTGAAGGAGCGGTTTTCAGCGAGGTAGGGCCAGCGTACCGGATTGCCGGCGGCGGCATCGCCACCCCGGATCCGGATGGTGCTCAGCCCCGGGAGCTTGGGTACATCGATGCACTGTAGGGCCATTTATGCGGTTCCCATCACCATGGCCCGGCGTTCCAG
Source organism: Marinobacter sp. G11 (assembly GCF_021282325.1). Taxonomy (NCBI): domain Bacteria; kingdom Pseudomonadati; phylum Pseudomonadota; class Gammaproteobacteria; order Pseudomonadales; family Marinobacteraceae; genus Marinobacter; species Marinobacter sp. G11. The sequence goes on along the minus strand of NZ_JAJSPB010000007.1, from coordinate 151,043 downwards.
CACCGCCTGGGAAACCACTAGCACCACGCTGTAGCTGAATGCGGCCACCAACACACCGACAATCGGCGCAATCCAGGGCGAGGTGTAGGCTGCTGCGGAGCCAATCGCGTAAGCGGCAAGGCCGGGTACGTTGAACGCGGGCAGTGTTGTTGTGGCCAGGTTCGGGTACTGGCGTTTATAGCCGACAAAGTAGCTGGCCATGATCACGCCGCCGATGGGCGGGATAAAGGTGCCCAGCAGGACAAGAAATGGAATCAGCCACTGGTACATGCCCATGACCGCCAGGACGGTGCCGATGCCGGCCCCGACAATGGTGACCAGTTTGCGGCGGCGGGTACGGACCAGGTTGCAGCCTGCGACAGCAAAGTTATAGACGGTGTTGTCCTGGGTGGTCCAGAGGTTCAGGAACAGCATCAGAATGCCCAGTGTTGCCAGCCCCTGCGCGACCATGATATCGACAATGTCGGCCTGTTGATAAACCAGGGCACCGAAGGCGCCGATCAGGGTCATCAGGCCGTTGCCCAGGAAAAACGCCAGTAGCGTGGCGATGACGGCAGTCTTTCCGGATTTGGCGAAGCGGGTCCAGTTGGTGGCCTGTGTACCGCCACTGACAAAGGTGCCGAACACCAGGGTAATAGCCGCCGCAACCGTCATCTCACTGGATGGAGTGATCGCCAGTAAACCGGCCAGCCCGCCGGCATCCGAGGTGGCCATGGTCATGCTGACGGCTACCAGAATAATCATGGCGGGCACGGCCACCCGGGACAGCCACTCAAGGCCGCGATAGCCGATAAAGGCCGTGACGCAGAAACCGAACCCGAACAGGACCATCAGCGGGGTGGTCAGGCTCTCCGGCATGCCGGTCAGTTTCACTAACAAGACGGCCATGGTGGCGGTGCCCCAGGCGTACCAGCCAATCTGGGTGAAGCCAAGGATGATATCCGACAGCTTGCTGCCCATTTCTCCAAAGGTGAAGCGGCTCATAAGGGCGGTGTTGAGACCACTCCTGGCTGCAATGTAGCCCAGTACAGCGGCATAGATTCCCAGTAGCAGGTTACCTGCTGCGAGTACCATCAGCATGGTGGAAAAATCAAAGGCCACACCAACGGTGCCGCCGGCCCACATGGTAGCGGTGAAAAAGGTGAAGCCCAGCAGTACCAGCCCCATGGACCAGACGCTTTTGCGTTGATCCATGGGCACCGGGCTTAGGGGGTAGTCCTGCTCTTGCGGGGTCGCCTGAGTAGTCATGGTGGTTTCTCCGTATCGTTAGTCATCACGACAAGCGTTCGCAACCTTCATGCCATTTCTGGATTCGGGCAGGTAAAAGCCTGCAGGCTCCGGGTACTCATTGTGCATATTGCACAATTTCTTGGGTTGCGGAGCCCCGGGACTGCGGTTTATGCATGGAATTGGTGCGGGATCACCGAGCCCTATCCAAATTGGTGCAGGGTTGAATTCTAGAACAACCCGATCTGCGGCGTAGTCAACTCTACCGGCAGTGCTTCCAGTTCTGGAATCTTCTCCCGCAGCAATTCGGTCCACAACGCAGCCAGCTCCACCGCATGGCCGTTGTCGGGCATGTGCATGAATACATAGGGCTGAATGCCAGCCTCAATCCAGGCGGCCACGCGATCTACCCAGGGCGCAAGGAAGGTTCGGTTGGTTTCCAGGTCGGGGTGGCCTATGTAGCGAATCACCGGCGCCGCGTCGCTGGGCAGGATGTGCACCGGAACTCGGGGCTTCTTGCGCTGGGCATCGATGGTTGATTCACAGTCGGGCGTTGCCGAGAACAACGCCCGGCTATCAAGAACCACCCTTGCCAGCTTTCGGGCCCGCAAACCCTGGTTCAATGCCCGTTCTTCGTCACCCTTGGCGAAAAACGCCGGGTGGCGGACTTCTACAGTCCAGTGAAGAAACTCGGGTGCGGTATCCAGGAAATGCCAGAGCTGGTCTAGCCGCTGAGGGCCAAAGCCGGCGGGTAGCTGCAGCAACATAGGGCCCAGCACATCGTTTAGCGGCTCAATCAGCGATAGAAAAGTATCCAGCTCATCGCCCACGCCGGTGAGAAAGCGTTCGTGGGTGATGGCTCGGGGCAGTTTGAACAGGAAGCGGAAGCTGTCCGGCACCTGCTGCCGCCATTGCAGACACTGATCCCGGCTGGGGCTGGCGTAGAAGGTGGTGTTGCCCTCAACGGTGTTGAACACCCGGGCATAGCGCGCCAGGGGAGTGCCGTCGGGTGGCAGCTGGTTGTTCCAGTTCGGATCTTGCCACTGGGGACAGCCGAGGTAGTAGGGCAGTGCCATCTTTTTTTCGCTGCTCTGCTGTGGATAAATTGATCACTCAGGCGCAGGGTTGATCAGGTTGATCAAATAACCTACGCATACCGCCAGCCCTTGGGGTTACACGCTTTACACCGCCTATCCTTTCGTTCCTAACAAAGTTATCCACAGAGTTTGTGGGTAACTGGGGATATCAAAGCTGCACTTTTCCCCTGAGCGCCTTGGTTTTGCCTTTTTTGGTTTTGCTGTCCACACGCCGACGTTGAGAGCCCTTCGTTGGCTTGGTGGGGCGGCGGGCTTTCTGTTGCTTTACCGCTTCCTGAATCAACTCTTTCAGGCGCTGAAGGGCATCGTCCTTGTTTAGCTCCAGGGTGCGGAAAGACTGCGCCTTGATCACGATGATGCCGTCTTTGCTGATTCGCTGGTCAGACAACGCCATCAACCGTTCCTTGTAGAACGGCGGCAGGCTGGAGGTCTGGATATCGAACCGGAGGTGAACGGCAGAGGCAACCTTGTTGACGTTCTGCCCGCCCGCGCCCTGGGCGCGTATCTGGGTGATCTCGATTTCCCAGTCTGCCAGTTCAACGGCGTTGGAGATTTTCAGCATGGGCTTCCTCAGCGTCGGAAAAAGCGGGGGTTACGTTCGATAAAGGCATCAATCCACCGCTCCAGGAACGAGGCCTCGTCCGGATTCTTCAGGTAACGCCAGCCCAGAATGGAAATGATCAGGGCACCAATGGCATCAACAATCAGGTCCCACATGGTATCGGTCAGCCCGGATGGATCCCCCAGCATGGGTTTTTGCATGTTCATTCCGAATAATGAATCCATGGTGAATTCGAAGACCTCCCACAGGGCCCCAATGCCCAGGGCAAACATGAAGGCAAAGAGGGCAACAAAGCCCGGCTTCAGGTGCATCTGGAGCTTCTCGGTTTCGTTCATGATATGCACCAGCAAAAAACCGAGGATGCCAAGCAGGAAGCCCGAAGTGGTGTGCAGGGCCATGTCCCACCACCAGAAGCGGGTGTAGTAGTCGCGAATTTCGCCCAGAAACAGGGACGCGAACACAAAGCCGATGGCCGCCAGCTGCAGTTCCGGTGGAATGTGAATGCGGAAACGCCGCTCAAACAAAACCGGGAAAAAGGTAATGGCAATGATCATGCTGGTCAGGAAGGCAGTGAACCAGCGCTGGCCGATTACAGCAAACACCGCCTCGGCCAGGAGTATCAGTTGCAGGGCAATGGTGATTCTCTGGTGGGTAATTCGAATGCGCATGCACAAGAGGTTCCTGATTTCGTTACGCTTACCCTATCACATCACGCCGGTTTCCAAGCTCCCCGTGACGGTTGCCACGGCTCCGATTGGTGTAGGATAACGGGCATAACCTGAAGCAAGAGACGTTTTACCATGTTGAAGACATTTCTGATGACATTGCTGGCGGCCAGTGTTGCCTTGTTGGCGGGCTGCTCCGGGCCGGAATCTCCGCAGGAAGTTTCTGAAGCCTTCTGGCAGGCGGTTGTTGAAGGCGATGCCGGTGATGCTAGTGACTACTCCACGCTGGTCGACGAGGCTGCGTTCGACAGTTTTGGCGAGAACTGGAAGAACGTGCAAGTGGCCTGGGGCCGCGTTGTTATTGATGAGCAGGTTGCCCGGGTAACCACCACCCTGAGCGGGCTGGAGGGGCGTGATGAAGCGGTTGAAACGGTCACCTACCTGGTGCGCCAGGGGGATGAATGGCTGGTGGACTACTACCGCACCGGCGACGCCCTGGAAGATGGCCCGGTGTGGGGCAGCCTGGTTGGCCAGCTGGAAAAGCTGGGCGAGGATCTTAAAGCCCGCTGGGCACAGCAATCCGATGAGCTGGCACAGGAACTTCAGCTGGTGGGGCAGGAGCTTCAGCAGCAAGCCGCACAGATGAGTAGTGAATTCTCGGGCCTGGCAGAAGAGTATGGTGAGCAGCTGGGGCAACAAATGGAAGCCTGGTCCCAGTCATTGCGAGAGGCGCTGAAAGCCAATCCTTCGGCCTCTTCGAAAGACCGGCGCACGCTGAATGAGGCCGTTACCCAGCTTGAAGCGCAGCAGCAAAAACTGGAAGAGGCGGACCTTCAGGCATTGGCCGAAAGCACCGTTGTGGCCGCAAAGACCCAGTTGCAGCTGGGTGAATTAGGTGAGGAATTTGCCGCCTACAAAGCCGAGTGGCAGCAGCGCCTGGCCGAAATAGAATCGGAAATAGAACGGTTTATGCAACAGCTAAAGGAAGGTTAGGAACCTTTTGGGCTGGCATCCGTGATTATTCATTACACCACTCAGATATTCGGAGAGAATCAAGCGTGAAACCTGCATTTATGTTTGCGATTGCAGCCACAGCCCTGCTGGCTGGCTGCCAGACTTCCGGTTACATGACCTCGGCGGCCACCGATGGAGACGGCGTTACCTGCGCTGAGATCTATCAGGCCTTTGATGCCTATGAGCGCGATCGGCAGTCTGCCAGTGCCCTGGCTGACCTGGGGCGGGTGATCAGCCCCGCCGCCGGTAGTTATGCCGATATGGGCGTGAACCAGGCGTCCAAGTACTACGAAGAAATCAAAGCAAGCGCGAATATTGCATTGGCGATGCGCGGTTGCCAGCCCATCCAGTAACACCGGTCATTAGCTGACAAGAGGAATGCGTATGTCCGTCGAAACCAAACTTGTGGTGTGTCCCCACTGCCATAAGGCAAACCGGGTGCCTGTTGATAAACTTGCCGCCGGTGGCAACTGCGGTGCCATGAGTGAGGCCCAGATCAGCCAGTGGCTGCAAGGGCAGGCGGGATGAGGTTTCCTGCCGTAACGGTTGTACTGGTGGCTGGTGCGTTGCTGTATGTGCTGTGGGATCAGATGCAGGACGAGCCAGCCCCTGAGGACCCGGCCAGGTACACCAACCTGGCTGCCAGCCCGGCCAAGCGCAGTGACGTGGTGGACTGGGCTGTTACACAGATTCCGGAAGTCTGCGCCCAGGCAACCGGGGGTAGCGGAGACCGGTTTGATGACTGCGTGGAGCGGGCGGAGTCCCGTACCTCCACCTGTCGAAGGGCGATTTACGATAACTTTCCGGACAACGTGACATCAGAAGCAGTTTTCCGGGATGTTTCGATTACCATGATGAATTGCCTGGTGCCGGAGTCGGGCCGGGTTCAGCCCTGATTTTTTCAAGAGACAAGGAATCGTCGTTTGGAATTCATTTTCATTATCCTTGTGGCCGGCGCTGCCCTGCTGGTGCCGGTCGGTTCGCTGCTGGGCTTTCTGGCGTTTCGCCAGCGTGACCGGCACGCCTCCCGTGTTGAAGCGCTGAGCCGTGAAGTCGCAACTCTCCGGCAGGAGCTTGCCGCCCTCAAGAGCGGGAATGCTTTCGGAGAATTTGCGCAAGCAACGGCAGACCTGGCACCCGAGCAGGCGCCTGCGGCTGCGCCCGTTTATCCTGCACAAGCAGAATCTCAGGTTGTTCCGGAAGAAAATCCTCCCCAGGCTACTCCTACACCGCCGCCGCAACCCCGGCAACTTTCCCTTGAAACCCGGCTGATCAACGCCCTGAAAGCAAACTGGATGGTTTGGCTGGGTGGCCTGAGTGTAAGCCTGGCCGGAATTTTCATGGTCAGCCATTCCATCAGCGCAGGCCTGATTGGCCCGGTTCAGCAATTTGCGCTGGCTCTGTTGAGTGGCCTGGCACTGCATGCCGGTGCGGAATATCTGCGCCGGCGCCATACGGGCACCGACCAGGTGTTCGCAGCTCTGGCCGGTGGTGGCAGTATTACCCTTTATGCAGCCTTGCTGGCGGGTGTCCGCCATTATGAGCTTATCGGCCCCGTTACCGGGTTGATACTGCTGGCAGTCGTCTCTCTGGCGACCATGGCGCTGGCCTTGGTGCACGGCCCGTTACTGGCCGTGATGGGGCTGTTTGGCGCCTATGTGGTGCCTTTGCTGGTGGGTGGCGAAGGCGGCAGCGTCCTGTTCGTGCTGAGCTACAGCTTTCTGATTACCCTAAGCTCCATGTTGTTGATGCGGCGCGTTCACCGTGACTGGCTCTGGTATGGCACGCTGCTGGGCGCTCTGGGATGGTGGTTATTGGCGGGTATGGGCTCGGCCGCAATGCTGGCGACTGCGGGCTACCTTTCGGCGTTGTTTGTGCTGTTTTCCATGTGGCCCGGTGAAGTCAGTCTTTCCGGAGAGCGTCGTCGTGAAGCATTGATTGCCCTGCTGGCAGCCTGGGCTGTGTCCATTTACCAGCAACCGGCTACAGAGCCGCTGTTTCTGGCCTGGTTGTTTATATTGCCGGTGGCAATTCTCTCGCCTTCCGGGCGCGGGGCTTTCTGGTACTTGCCCTGGCTGGCGGTGCTGGCAACCGTTGTGGGTTGGCTCGGGTTTGCGGCTAAGGCTTCGGGAGAGTTTCTGCTGGTTACCCTGGCCGAAGAGCATCACGGAATGTTCCTTACTTACCTGATGCTGGCAGCTGTCGCTACCCTCATGTCCGGGCTCTGGCAGTGGCGCCAGCAGTTGCCGCTCAGGCGCTGGGCCTCATTGGTGATGATGGCTCCGGTTACCTGGTTGCTGCTGGGTTGGTTGTTATTGGTGCCGGCAGGCGAAGCGTCTGGCGCCTGGGCCCTGGTTTCCTTGTTCGCTGGTGGTGTTTATGGCGCTCTGGCCTGGCGGCTGGAGCAGCGCAGTGAGTGGCGTGCCGGGTTGGCCTGGGCCCTGCTGGCAGCACACGCCAGTTACTCTCTGGCGGTGGTCATGTGGCTGCAGGAAGCCTCGCTTACCTTGGCGCTGGCAGCGCAGTTTGTCAGCCTGGTGTGGCTGGCCCGCCGATATCAGGCATCGGAGCTGTACTGGCTGTTGAAACTGGTGCTGGCCGTTGTGGTGGCTCGGCTGACCTTTAATCCCTGGCTGGACAACTATCAGGCGGCCAGCCACTGGACGCTGCTGACCTACGTCGGTGCTGCCGGCTTTGCGGTAGCGGCAACCTGGCTGGCCGGGCGCAGCGGTGCTATTCGCCCGTGGCTGGAGGGTGCGTCGTTGCACCTGGTTGTTTTGTTTATGGGGGTGGCCCTGCGTTTTGCGCTGTACGACGGTGACATCTTTGTTCGGGATTACAGCCTGACCGAGGCAGCTATCAATACGCTGCTCTGGGGCTCTGTGAGTGTGGTCTATGTGATTCGCGCCCGGGCCAGCGAGACCCTGGTCTGGCTGTATCGGCTGTTTGCGTGGATTTTGCTGGCCATGGCCGGGTTAAGTTATCTGGTGGCGGTTGTGGTTCACAATCCGTGGTGGACCAGCGGGGTGATTGGTGCAACGCCCGTCTTCAACCTGCTGTTACTGGCCTATGGCGCACCGGTGCTGCTGGCATTGGTAATCAGCCGTTATAGGGAGCTGGTACCCCGGCACTGGGCGCTTGCGGTGGCCGGTGCGGCGTTCCTGTTATTTACAGCACTGGAAATCCGGCAGATTTGGCAGGGCAGTGCCATGCCCCTCCAGTTCGGTATGGGCGAGGGCGAGCTCTACACCTATTCGGTGGTGGGCATGTTGTATGCTGTAGCGGCCATTCTATGGTCTGCCCGAAACCATAGCCTGATGTTGCACAAGGTTGGCATGGCGCTGCTGGGCGTGGTAATTGCCAAGATTTTCCTGGTGGATATGTCTGGCTTGCAGGGGCTCTGGCGGGTTGCTGCCTTTATGGGGCTCGGATTGGCCTTGCTGGGCCTGGCGTGGGTTTACCGCAGAAGCCGTAAGCTATAAAGTTAACAAACACTCACTTAAATAAAACGCAGTACATGAGGATATCCAGGTGACAGAACTCGTAACTTACGAACTGAATGATGGCATTGCCACCATCACCCTGAACAACGGCAAGGCCAATGCCCTGAGCCACGAGGTTTTTGAGGGGCTGAATGCCGCCCTTGACCAGGCCGAGCAGGACAAGGCCATTGTGATCCTGACCGGCCAGCCCGGTATGTTCTCCGGCGGCTACGACCTGAAAGAAATGCAGAAAGGCCCGAAAGAGGCCATGGCCCTGGTGAAAGTGGGTTCAACCCTGACTCGCCGCTTGTCTGCCTTCCCGCGGCCGGTGATTGCGGCCTGTAGCGGCCACGCGATCGCCAAGGGTGCGTTTATCCTGCTGTCTGTGGATTACCGGATTGGGGTGGAAGGCAGCTTCAAGCTGGGCCTGAATGAAGTGGCCATCGGCATGACCATGCATCACGCCGGTATCGAGATTGCCCGCCATCGCATGCCTGCGCCGTACTTCTACCGTTCTGTGGTGAATGCCGAGATCTTTAACCCGGAAGGCGCCATTGCGGCCGGCTTCCTGGACGAGGCGGTCGCCCCGGAACAGCTGATGGAGCGTGCGCTTGCCGTGGCTACCCAGATGAAACAGCTGAACATGACGGCCCACAAGCAGACCAAGCTGAAAGTGAAAGCCGATTACCTGGCGCTGCTGGATCGCTGCATTGAGCAGGACTTCGCTCACTTTGACCTGATGGGCTGATAGTTAGCTTCCATCCTTGCTGAACTGGCTGACCGGGCGGAACCGGAACAGCCAGGCCAGCAGCAGATCCGGCAGGGTCTGGATTCGGGTGTTGTAGATCATGGCGCTGTCGGTGTAGCTGTTGCGCAGCAGTGCCAGGTAGCTCTCGGTATCCGCCATGATCGCCATAAAGCGCCCAACCACTTCGTGATTTTTCATCTCCGGATAATCTTCAATCCTGGCTTTGAGCACCTGCGTTGCGGCCTGTTCACGGGCAAGCGTTCGCTCCACATTCGCGGTGGACTCCATGCTGGCGGGCGGCTCGGCCCGTAGTGAGGCAATGTGGGTCATCAGTTGTTTTTCATGGGCCATGGCGGCCTTTACCGTATTCTCCAGCATCGGCCACAGGTCATGGCGTTGCTGCAAAATGGTGTCGATGTTGGCCCTGGCCCGGTTTACCCGGTTCTTCAGGAACACCATGTCGTTGTAATGCAGCACGCCCAGATAAAGGCACAGCACCAGTGGCACCATGAGGGCGGACAGCAGCAGGTTGTCCGGGCTGAACCGGCCATCGGCGGCGAGCAATGAGGTGGCGGTGAACAGAAACAGGCCAAGGCTGGCTGCAATGCTGACAAAACTGCGGGCGCCGCGGTTAAGAACAATGTCATCTTCATCTTTACTACTGATCAGAAACGGCGTCTCGCTGTCCTGCTGGACACTAAGGCGGTCTGGGCGCTGGTTATCCAGGCCGGCAAAGCCAAGGCAATACACCTTCACATCCGGAGCCAGCAGGCGCACGGTATAGCGGCGATCGCCTCGGTTGTGGGTGTGGGTTTTCGGATAGTCGATGGTGGCGCCCTCCGGGTACACCCGGACGCGGCCGTGGTCATCTTCTAACCAGAAGGGAACCTGTTCCTTGCGGGATTCAATGGTTTTCCATTTTTCGTCTTTGTCGGACCCGGACCTTTCCTCGACTTTGTAGTAAAAGGCGACGCAGTTTTCGTTTTTCAGCGGGTCGGTCAGCAGCGGATACTGTTCGTCGGCCCGGATTTGCCCCTTAAGCTCCGATAACCCAAAGCTCAGACCGGCGGCGCTGCTGGTAGGCACCGCCTCGATCAGTCGCTTGAGTTTCACACCTTTAATGGCCAGGTACATCAGAAACAGCGCAAGCAGCCCCGCGCCGGCGGTCAGCACCATGACCGGTATGGAGTACTCAAGCCGAGCCGGCTGCTTTTTCTCCACAGCGGCAGCGGCGAGCGCTGCGGTTTGATCGTCCAGTTCCGGTGCCGGCAGGCGCTCTTCCACTATCGTGCGGAACATCCAGCGGTCCAGCCAGCCGCTGGTGCTCAGGCGGATCAGTTGTTCCAGGGCGGCAATGTCGGCCTGTACCAGTGGTGAGGCAGAACCCTCCCGAAGCTGCTGGTAGCGGCTCTCATACAAGGTGGCGATGGCAGACCACTCCTGGTTCAGGCGGCTGACGCCTAACCAGGCGAGGCTGCCGGATACCCCAACCGTCACCATCAGAATGTAGACCCAAAGCCGGTGGATTTTCAGGGCGGTGAGCGCCAGGGCCAGCCCCAGAGCCAGCAGGCCAGTCGCTATGGATATCCGGACGCCGGCGGAGAACAGCCTTTCGCCACCGTTGGTTTCCAGTTTTCCAGTGGAGATGAGGGCGGGCAGGGAGAAGCCGGACAGCCCGTCAAACCTGACTTCCCGGTGCTCACGGTTGAAATGCCCAACCACATAGGCAGTATCACCGGGGCGCAGGGCCCACTCCGAATAGATCAGGTCACCCTCCTGTTGGTTAAACGTGCGCCGGAGGTTCCAGTCCACATCTGGCTGGTTGGTTTCCGGGTTAACGGTGGCAGCTCCAGTTGCATCTTTGACCTGGAAGCGCTCACCCCACTGGCCGGATTCCAGGGTTCGCAGCCGGGTATCGCCGTCGGAGTCCCGATAACGTTCCTGCAGTCGATACCGGTAGAACACGGCGGGCGTGCCGGAATAGGGCGCAGGGCGGGCGCCAAGGGCATCGGTTACCGTGGCTTCAATCAGGTAGGGCCCGTCTGACAGTGCAGCGAGCGGGGTGGCTGGCAGTCTCTGCATCTGGCGGGTTTCGGTCATTTGTTCCAGCCCCTGATTCATCAGGTGCCAGCTTCCGGCCAGGCAGGCAATGGCGATGAGTGTGGTGATAATGCGCCCGGAAGTACTCGCCAGTGCCATGTGGATAAACGTCCTTTTGTCGTCAGCTGGAAAAAAGTGCAGTATACCTGATCAAATTACCTGCATGGCCCGCAAACCCAGGCGCACAGTAGCCTGGCGCGAGGTGTCCTTACCTTGCTAACAAAGTTATCCACAGTTTTTGTGGGTAAACCAGAAGGAAATGAGCCAGATGACTGACAAACCGGCCAAGCCTGTTGCTGCTTCTGCCATCGAGAAGCATGTGTATAAAGTATTCCCCAACGATATGAATGCCTATAACACGGTATTCGGTGGCATGATCATGGCCAAGTGTGACCGTCTGGCCCTGGTAGTGGCGGAGCGGCATTCTGCCCATGTATGTGTAACCGCAGCGGTCGACTCCATCCACTTCCGGGCACCGGCGAAGGGCAACGACACCCTGTTGTTCAGCCTGTCGCTGAATCGCAGCTGGGGGTCTTCCATGGAAATCGGCGCCAAGGTGGAGGCGGAAAACAGTTATACCGGGGAAACACGCCATATCCTGTCGGCGTTTTTCACTTTTGTGGCGCTGGATGAACAGGGGAAACCGGTGGATGTGCCGGCGGCGATGCCGGAAACCCCTGAGCAACAAAGGCGCTTTGATAACGCTGAAATCCGTCGGGCAGGGCGATTGAAAACCCGGGAGGAGTTATCCCGGGCAAACAGGTAAGATTACTGCGGTAGCAACTATCGCTTCCGGGCGCGAGTCGTGGTATATCAGCGCCCACCAAGATCAACTTTTTCGGAATCAGGTGTTATGCCAAAAGCGAGCGAGATTAAAAAGAACCAGGCCGTTGAATACGAAGGACGGGTGTATTTCGTTAAGGACATTGAACGCTCTGTACCCCAGGGCCGTGCCGGCGGCAGCCTGTACCGCATGCGGATGTACGATGTGGTTACCAACCAGAAGCTGGACGAGACCTTCAAGGACTCCGACATGCTGAACCTGGCAGACCTGGTGCGTCGTCCGGTCACGTTTTCCTACGCCGATGGCGACGAGTACGTGTTCATGGACAATGAAGACTTCACTCAGTACATGCTGAACAAGAGCGCCATCGAAGACGAGCTGTTGTTCATCACTGAAGACACTCAGGGTGTGATGGCCATTCTGGTCAGCGATACGCCGGTGGCCATTGACCTGCCACCTACGGTGGAACTGACCATCGAAGAAACCGACCCGTCTGTGAAGGGTGGTTCTGCCACCGCGCGTACCAAGCCGGCTCACCTGACCACCGGACTGGTTGTTCAGGTGCCAGAGCACATCTCCACCGGCGACCGCATCAAGGTGAATGTGGAAGAGCGCAAGTTCCTCAGCCGCGCCTGATGTGTCTGATCCGCTCCGTCAGCCGACGGAGCGGATCTCGCTGCCGCTCAGGTGGCGATACCCGCCAACAGGAAGCTCCGGGTCCAGTACCAGGCTTCCCATGCTTTCCCGGTGCAGTGACGTTACCCGATTGCCCACCGCGTGGAACATCCGCTTTACCTGGTGATACCGCCCTTCAAAAATGGTGATCCTCGCCTCGTGATCGTTCAGCGGTTCCAGCTGTGCAGGAGAGGTTGTCAATTGCTCGTACTCGAACCAGATACCCTCGGCAAAGCGTAAGGCTGTCTCCGGGCTGATGGGGTCAGCGGTTGTTACCCGGTACACTTTCGGAATCTTCACGGCAGGTTCTGTCAGCCGGCGAGACCAGGTGCCGTCATTGCTCAGAATCAGCAGCCCGGTGCTGGCCCGGTCCAGGCGCCCGCCAATGTGCAGGTGCGGGCGTAACTCCGGCTCAATCAATTCCATAACGGTGGGGTGCTGGTCGTCCCGGGTGGCACTCAGGTAGCCGGCGGGTTTGTGCAGCATCAGGTAATAGGCCGGTTCGGCCGGCTGGATAATGTCCTTGTCGATCTTCACTTCCCGGAATCGGGAAATGTCTTCGTTGCCGTCCCGGCAGACCGCCCCATCCACCCATACCCGCCCGGCTGCCAGTAACTGGTTGGCAAGGCGGCGGCTGATTCCGTTCTGGTTGCTGACGATACGGGCAAGCTTCATTCGGCGGGTGGGGCAAGTCGGCTGAGTTTGTTGACCAGCTTGCGCCAACCAATCGGCAGGCGCTCTTCCAGGGTATTCAGCCGGGCTTTGTCTGCCGGCAGCGGGTCAATGGCCTGCTTGTGACCGTAAATCACCCAGTTGTTGGTTTTGCTTTTGAATACCAGTAACAGGGGAAACTGGCGCCGGAGCTCCCGAAGCAGGTTGCCATCCGGTTCTGGCATACGATGATAGTTCAGCACCAGCCAGCCCCGGGCCGACAGCGCCCGACTGCAGGCCTTGATGAACTGGCGCTGGCTTTGGGCAGGGCTCATGCGGTCTGCGCTGTACAGGTCGGTCAGGATCATATCGGTGCCGGCTTCCGGTAAGTTATCCACCGCCACGCGGGCATCGGCAATGTGGATATCAAGCCGGTCAGACTCGGGCAGAGAGAACCACTCCCTGGCAATGTCTGCCACCTTGCGGCGCAATTCATAAACCTCGATGGACGCTTCCGGCAGCAGGGTGAACAGGCCATGTGCCAGCGCGCCACCACCCAGCCCCAGAACAGTCACTTTACCTGGCGTGGTGAAGGCGAGGGGCAAGAGCATGGCGCGGTTGTATTCGTGTACCGGAACCTGGGGAGCAGAGCGCAGAATCTTGCTTTGCTCGAACACCGAATCAAAGCTCAGGATTCGGTGCTTTCGGTCGTCAATCACAAGGATGTTGCCGTAGTTATCCCGAGCCACATGGACAATATCGCCCTTGATTTCCGGGCTTTTAAGAATGGTGCCCATCAGTTTTTGGCGTAGCGCTGGTGCAGTATGCCAACGCGTTCAACATAGGCCTTGGTTTCCGCATAGGGGGGAATGCCGTTGTAGCGCCCGACGGCACCCGGGCCGGCATTGTAGGCGGCCGTAGCCAGGCGGATATCGCCACCAAAACGTTTGAGCATTTGGGCCAGGTAATCGACGCCGCCACGAATGTTGTCCTGTATGGCAAACGGGTCGTTCACGCCCAGCTCATCGGCCGTGCCAGGCATCAACTGCATCAGCCCCTGTGCGCCCACGGGAGAAACCGCTTTGGGATTAAATGCCGACTCGGCATGGATGACCGCCCGAACCAGGGCCGGGTCTACATCGTATTCCCGCGCGGCGGTCAGGATTTCATCCCGGTAGGGTGTCAGGAACAGGGGAGTCTTGTGCCAGTCCACCCTGGAACCGGGGTCGCAGGCATAGCAATGGAACCGGATAACCTCCGCCTCGGCGTTACCCGGGCGCTGGCTGCTGTAGGCCACCACGCCATGTTCGTCGGTGTAGCGATAAACCGTTTCGGTTTTGGTAGAGGCCCGGGGCTGTGCCTTGCTCTTCACGTTGGTGTATTCCACCCGGCCATCCGGATGGACAATGCGCTGAATGCTGTCGGCCTTGGCGTTGCTGACCAACGCCATCGCCAGGAACAGGCCAGTGATGAGGGCTCGTGCCGGTGTGTTCAGGAAATAGTTACGCATTGCTCGCCTGGGGATAAACAGCCTACCAACGAATTTACCGGGATTGGCTGTGGGAATGTACCGGTAATTGTAGGATTTTAGTGCCGTGATGATACGGAATGTTGATGGGTTCACAAGAGACTTTCGGTAACTCGGCGATGCTCTTGTGCAGACAGTAGGCTACACTGCTAGGAATATGACAACACGGGAGTATTCCATGCCGTTCTCGCCAAAGCACCTTGCTGAACTGAACCTTCTGCTGCAGTTCCCTTCAACCTCCACTCAGGAAGGTATCAAGGTTCATGCCCATTCCGCTGCGCCGGAGACCGTCAAGGCAGCTGAAACGCTGTTTGCCAAAGGTCTGATCAGCCAGATGGACGGAGGCTACCTTACCCCCATGGGGTGCGAGGCGGTTGAGCTTACCCAGAAGCTCCAGGCGATGATTGCCGAGCCCTGACACCAACCTGTTTGAAACAGTAGCGCTGCACCCGGCCAAAACGGTCGGGTGGGGTGCTTTGTTATTCGTGTAGCGGCAGCCGAAACCTATGCCACCGATCTACTACTCCCTGTTTGTGCCCGCGCTGTTCGTCTGGTTGTGGAGCACCGGTTTTATCGGCGCCAAGTACGGCTTGCCGTTCGCAGAGCCGTTTACCCTGCTGCTGCTTCGCATGCTGCTGACGCTTATACCGTTGGCCGTTCTGGCGCTGGTGATGAAATCACGCTGGCCGGGTTGGCGCGGAGCCGGGCACCTGGCGGTGACCGGGTTGCTGGTGCAGGGGACCTATTTGGGCGGCGTGTTCTATGCCATTGATCAGGGCATGCCTTCTGGGCTGGTATCGTTGATCGTTGGCTTGCAGCCCTTGGTCACGGCCTTGGCGGCGGTCTTGTTGCTTCGGGAAACGGTGGCGGGCCGTCAGTGGTCAGGGTTGGTTATGGGATTGGTGGGGGTGGCCCTGGTGCTGGCTGAGAAGCTGGGGGAGGATTCAAGCGGAGCCGGCTTCTCTCCGGTTACCTTGTTTTGGGCAGGATTGTCCCTGGTTGGTATTTCGCTGGGAACGGTTTATCAGAAGCGTTTCGGAACCGGGGTAGATCTGATCTCTGGCACCATGATCCAGTACACCGCCGCCGCTGCCTTGTTTGCCCTGGGTGCTTTTACTCTGGAAACCCGCGAAATCCAGTGGTCACTGCAGTTCAGCCTTGCCCTGGGCTGGCTGGTATTCGGGTTGTCGGTAAGTGCAATTCTGATTCTGATGTGGCTGATACGCAGAGGGGCTGCTTCCCAGGTGGCGAGTCTGTTCTACCTGGTGCCGCCGGTGACGGCGCTGGAAGCCTTCATTCTGTTTGATGAACGGCTGGGGCCAATGGCGATAGCCGGTGGCGTGGTCGCAGTAGCCGGGGTGGCCCTCGTTGTGACCGGAGGGCCACGACCGGTGAAAACCTAGACCTTGGGGCCTTGCCCAGCAGAGCATCTCCTATCCTCCGTTTCAGGGGTGCCCTTTAAAAGTGGCACAGCCCTTCAGGAAGCGCAATTGAGAAGCACTTACCGTTGAGTAATGGTTTGGCAGGAATTCTACTTGCCAGCTACGATACCGGCCACCAGTCGCCCCGCCAGCGCCACCAGAATGGCTCCGAACACCCGCTCGAACCAGACCGCCCGTTTCTTCAACATATCCAGCCACTTCGGGTTGGAAAACAGCCAGGCCACAATCAGGTACCAGCCGGTATCAATCACCAGCGCGGTAGCGGCATAGCCAAACTTCGCCATCAGGCTGGTATCTACCCCGACCACCTGGCTGAACAACGCCAGGAAAAACACCGCGATTTTGGGGTTGAAGAAGGCAATCAAGAAGCCGTCCCGGGCGGCGCTGCGGGTGCTGGGAGCTTCGGGCAGGGCCTGGTCGCTTTGAGCCTTGGCGGTGAGCCCTTTAAACCCGAGCCATGCCAGGTACAGCGCCCCCGCCCATTGCAGAATGGTGAAGGCCCTTGGGGAGGCGGTAATTACCGCCGCCAGGCCGAGAATGCTCAGAAACGCGTAGATGCCCACGCCGAGACCATGGGACAGCGCCGCGACAACGCCATTCCGGCGCCCGCCGGTCATGGTCTGTTTCAGCACCAGGGCCAGGGAGGGGCCGGGCGACATGGCGCCAAGCACGCAGATGGTTACAACAGCTAACCAGGTGGTCAGGGTCATGGGGTTTCTCTGTTCAGTCGGTTTTTCGGGTGGGGTAAACAGACCGTGACAGGGTGGGCTCGCAACCGATCACCTGCCGTGCCTGTTTGTGGGCGTGAAGGTACCAGCGCTGGCCGCCATTGGTAAAGGTATTGCTGGCAACCGGGAAATCCCGGGTTTGCACGGTGCTGGGTATCGGGGTGCCATCGGCATGGCGGTACACGCAGGAGGTTCCGATGGTCATGGCCTGCCGCACGGGCAGGGTAATAAAGCCGTCATCACTGACTTGCGGGGGCTCGTCGTTGATGCTGATAACCTTCAGGCAGGGGCCGAAGTGGATGCGGTTCTGGTCGCCCACTTTTTCTTCAAGGCAATGATGGGCCTTCAGCAATACCGCGTCATCGGCAATATCGCCTTTTGGCCCGGGAAGGCTCTGGCAAGCTGCCAGGGCCGCACTTAGCAGCAGTGTGACGGCTGCGCGTTTCATCAATGGCTCCTTGGTGTCAGTTGCAGGTTGCCTTGCCAGTCGGAACGAAGGGCCTGCAGTAACTGGCGGTCGCGCCCGTAGATATCCTCCCGGAACTGGTAGGTTCCGGCGCGATCAACCCAGACGGTCCAGTACTGCAGGTGAACCGGCACCGGGTTCCGGAGGATGGCGTTGATCGGCTCGCTCGATTGCAGGGCTTCCTGAATGGCCCGATGGTCCCAGTCGCTGTTGCCCTCGAGCAACTTATTCGCCAGCTCAAACGGCCGCTCCACCCGGATGCAGCCGGAACTCAGGGTACGATCCATTCGGCTGAACAGGTATTGGCCCGGGGTGTCGTGCAGGTACACATCATACTGGTTCGGGAACATGAATTTCACCTGGCCGACGGCGTTCTGCGGTCCGGGCTGCTGCACCAGTTGATAGGGGAAGTTGTTTTTGGTCAGGCTATCCCAGTCGATGGTAGCGGGATCAATCTCGACACGGTTGGCGCCCCAGCCTTGATATACCTTGAAGCCGAGCCGGTCCAGGTAGCCGGGATCTCGGCGGATCACTGGCAGCTGGTCTTCGATCATCAGCCGGCGCGGAACCGTCCAGGTGGGGTTGAAGACCAGGTAGCGGATACGGTCACTGAACACCGGTGTCTGCCGGTAGGGTTGGCCGACGATCACCCGCTGGCGCATGGTTTCCTGGCCGTTTTCCACCATGATCAGCTCATAACCGGCAATGTTTACCAAGATGTAGGTATCGCCCAGCGAATCCGGCAGCCAGCGCCATCGCTCCAGGTTGGCGTCGATCTGTTGTAGCCGTTCCAGGGGCATCTGGTTGATGGCCGCCAGGGTTTTACGGCCGATGATGCCGTCGGGATCCAGTCCGTGGCGGGCCTGGAAGGCTGGAATCACGGCGAGCAGGTCATCACTGTACAGCTGGTCGGCAAAGCCGGTATCGAATGCTTCTGAGCTGTCGTTGTCCCGGGCTGGCAGGTCGCCGAGCAGCCTCAGCCGCTCACGGACCTCAATCATTCTGGAGTCTGTATCCCCGGGCCGGATGGCCGGGCCGGAGTCGATCACCGGCCAGGGCTGCCCTAAAAGGTCAGAGACTTCTTTGCGGAGCGCCACCAGTTTGCGGTAGGCCGGCGCTTCCGGTTTCAGGCCTTGCAGGGTTTTGTCGATGCTGTGGTCCAGTATGGCGGCCGCCAGTACTTCATGCATTTTCCTTTGCTGTTCGGAAGGTTGCCAGCGGGCGGAGCGGGTTTCCTGGTCAAGCTTGCCATCATGCAGGTGTGTGGCAAGCAGCAGGAAGGCGTCAGACAATACCAGGTCGAGATCAGCCTGCAGGTCCTCACCATTGTGGTCCAGCGGCTGCGACGCAAAGTCCGCCAGGCTGTCGTAATGGTAGTCGCCAGGGTTCAGGCCTTCATTGGAGACTTCGCGGATGGCTTGCAGCAGTTCCTCCCGTGCCGGGAAAGAGCGCCATGCCGGTTCGTAGTTTCGGGCTTCATAGAACTGCACGAGCGCGTCCCGGGAGTGCAGGTGAGCGCCAAGAACCACCACCGGCTCACCGGCCTGCAAGGCCTCGACCCGGTTGATAATACTATCGTCGCTGTGGGAATTTCCGGCCAGCGCCAGTAACATCAAACCCAACAGACAGCTCTGCCAGAATCTGCGACGGTTGGCATCCTGCATCTGTCTCCCCTCCGTGTCATCATTAGCTTTTAGCCCAGCCGTTCTAACCTGCATGCCGGAGCCCGCTTTTACCCATGTCTGACCTGACTGTAGTTCAGTATATCCTGATTGCATTGATCTTTGTCTGGAGCGGGTTTGTCCGGTCAGGGCTGGGTTTCGGTGGTGCCGTGTTGTCCCTGCCGTTCCTTTTACTGGTTCTTGATGAACCTTTGGTGTTTTTGCCGTTGATTTCGATACACCTGCTGGTGTTCTCCTCCCTCACCATCTGGCTCAACAACCGGAAAGGCGCGAAGGACCGGCAGGCCGGTGGCACGGGCACCGTAGACTGGCGTTATCTGGGGCGCCTGCTGGCGATCATGATTGTGCCCAAACTGATCGGGGTATTCGGGCTGATTACCCTGCCGGGCTATGTGATGAGCTCGATCATTTTCGTGATTGTTGCGTTGTATTCACTGTCATACATTGCCAACCGTCCGTTCCGCAGTGGCAGCAAGACGGTCGATACCATTTTCCTGATGCTGGGGGGCTACATCAGTGGCACTTCACTGATTGGTGCTCCGCTGATTATCGCGGTGGCGGCGCAGCACCTACCCAAGGAGAAGCTCAGGGATACCTTGTTTGCCCTGTGGTTTATCCTGGTACTGATCAAGCTGTCGGCATTTATCTGGGCGGGTGTCGACCTGCAACTCATTCATCATTTGTGGCTGCTGCCGGCGGCGGCCGTGGGACATGTGATCGGGCTCTATGTGCACGGCCGCATGCTCCAGGCCGAAGGTTCGTTGTTTTTCCGGGTGCTGGGTGTAGTGCTGCTGGTGGTCAGCACCATCGGGATGGTTTCTGTCTGGAGTTAGGCGTAATCTGTCAGGAAGGCATCTAATTCAGGGAGGATAACGCGATGAACGCGACCGATCCCGACTTTGCAGCCCTGCGTCGCGCCATGGTGAAGTTACAGATTGCCGGGCGGGGCATTCATGATGGCCGGGTACTGGAAGCCATGGCCAGGGTACCGAGGGAAGTTTTCGTTCCTGCCCACCTCGCAGACGAAGCCTGCGAAGACCATCCGCTGCCTATTGGCCACGGCCAAACCATTTCACAACCCTACATTGTGGCCTTGATGGCCGAAGCTCTGGAGCTCACCGGGCGGGAGCGGGTGCTGGATATCGGCACGGGCTCCGGGTACGCCGCAGCCGTGCTGGCCAGCCTGGCGCTTGAAGTGTATTCCATAGAGCGAATCCCGGAACTGGCAGACCTTGCCCGGCGAAACCTTGATGCAGCCGGATTTTCCCAGGTTCATGTGATGTGCGGTGATGGCACGCTGGGCTGGCCGGAAGCCGCGCCCTTTGATGGCATCTGCGTAGCCGCAGGGGCTCCGGTGGTTCCCGACTCTCTCAAACAACAACTGACCATTGGCGGCCGGTTGGTTATACCGGTGGGGCCTGAGCATTCTGTGCAGCAGTTGACAGTACTCACCCGCCGTTCAGAGCATGATTACCAGCAGGAAAACTTTGGTGATGTACGGTTTGTGCCCCTGCTGGGTGAGGAAGGCTGGCCCTGAGGGCGCTTCAGGTACCCAGCATTCCCGCGTAGGCTGTGTAGAAAAATGCGCAGGAACCGAGCAGGATCAGGCCCCAGGCTGGAGCGGTCATGGCAGAACGTGTCGGCTTGTTCATAGCTACCTCCCTTGGCAATGCTATTTATACGCTGACGTTTTCACTGTAGACCATGATTGACAAATGTCACAAACTAAATTGTTCAGATAACGACCAGACAACATGACTATAACAACAATAAGGAGCCGTTATGGCTATCGATCCGCAGAAACCCACCTCGCTGCACAGCCTGTTCTACTGGGCAGAGAAACATCCTGACAACGTTTACCTGACCCAGCCATACCCCGATGGCCGGGTAGAAGACATTACCTGGGCGCAGGCGGCGGATCAGGTGCGGCGGATGGCCGGTTACCTGAACGGGCTGGACTTACCTCAGCCCAGCAATATCGCCATCCTTGGAAAAAACAGTGCCCACTGGATTCTGGCGGACCTGGCCATATGGGCGGCCGGCCATGTAAGCGTGCCCCTGTACCCGACGCTTAACGGTGAAACCGCGGCCTATGTGCTGGAACACAGCGAGGCGAAGTTGCTGTTCCTGGGTAAGCTGGACGGCACAGCGGATGGCTGGAATGACATCAAGGGCCACATTCCTCCGGATCTGCCGATTGTTTCGTTGCCCATGTCGCCCAGGAACGACACGCCAACCTGGCAGGACATCGTTGCCAGTCAGTCGCCTGCCGAGCCCAGGCTGCCGAACCCGGATGACCTGGCGACCATTGTCTACACGTCCGGCAGTACCGGCCGGCCCAAGGGCGTGATGCACAGCTTCCGTACCATGATTTCGGTGGCAGACGGCCTGCAGCAGTTGTTCCCGGTGTCCTCTTCCGAGCGCATGTTGTCCTACCTGCCGCTGGCCCACGTGGCGGAGCGGGCAGCCGTAGAAACCCAGTCCCTGTATTACGGCTTCCATCTTTACTTTGCCAACTCGCTGGACACCTTCCAGGAAGACCTGCAGCGGGCGCGTCCTACGCTGTTTTTCTCGGTGCCTCGCCTGTGGATGAAGTTCTACCTGGGGGTGAATGCCAAGCTGCCCCCGAAGAAGCAGAAGCTGCTGTTCAGTATTCCGGTGATCAGCTCCCTGGTAAGAAAGAAAGTATTGAAGCAACTGGGGCTGGACCATTGCCGGGCGGCCCTGACCGGCGCAGCACCACTCTCGGCCGAGATTATTGGCTGGTACCGGAACCTGGGGCTGGAGTTGCTGGAGGTTTATGGCATGTCTGAAAACTTCGGCTATTCCCACGCCAACCGGCCCGGGCAGGCAAGGGTTGGCAGCGTGGGTATGGCCAACCCGGGCGTTGAACACCGGATTGGCGATGGCGGCGAGGTTCAGGTGAAAAGTCCCGGGCAGATGGTGGGTTACTTCAAGAATGAGGAGAAAACCCGGGAAGATATTACCGAAGACGGCTTCCTGAAAACCGGTGATATGGGCGAAATCGACGAGCAGGGCTATCTGCGAATCACCGGCCGGGTGAAAGACCTGTTCAAAACCTCCAAGGGTAAGTACGTGGTGCCGGTGCCGATCGAAAACCGGTTTAACCACCCGAAAGCGGAGGTTGTGTGCGTGGCCGGTGCCAATCAGCCGCAACCCTGCCTGATGGTTTTGCTATCAGAAGAAGCGCGTGATGAGCTGGATCGGGGGGCGGATTGCAGCGAACTGGAGCAGGAGCTTGCCCGGGAGCTGGAAGCGGTGAACGCCGACTGCGAATCCCACGAGAAGGTTGCCTTTGTGGTGGTGGTCCGGGAGCCCTGGACTATGGAGAACGGGATGCTCACACCCACCATGAAGATCAAGCGCAACGTGATCGAAGATTACTACAACCGCAAGATGGACGAGTGGTTTGCCCGGAATGCCAAGGTGATCTGGGAGTTCTGAACGTTCTTCGAGGCAAACAAAAACCCCGGCATGGAATCCATGCCGGGGTTTTTTGATTCAGGCTGCCGGGCTTATACGCCGCCCTGTACCTGGGGCATATCCTGGGCTGCGGCAACTGCTTTGCGGTTGGCAATGCGCAGTTTGCGGCCGATAAACTGCATCACCTGTTTTGTCGCGGCGCGGGTATACTGGCGGCGCATCTCCACTCCATTGTGGAGGATGCTTGATGGCTGCGGGCGAACGCTCGCGGTGTACTTCTGAATCATGGCGCCTTCCTCCTTCATCGGGTGGCTGGAATCGTTAACTTGCAAACAATTCTAGGGGTTCTTATTTGCAGTTTGAATACGGTAAACTCCGTACTCACGTTGCAAATATGCAGTAACTATGGACTGGGATTATCTTCGATATATACGGGCTCTGGCAATAGCCGGAACCTTCGCAAAAGCCGGTGAATTGCTGGGTGTTCACCAAACCACTGTTTTACGGCGACTTGACCAGATGGAAGAGTCCCTGGGGGTTCAGTTTTTCGAGCGCAACCGGGACGGATTGCAGCTGACACCAGTCGGGGAAATGGCCTTTCGGGAAGCGGAAAGGCTGGCAACCGATATGGAAAACCTCGAACGCAAACTGGTGGGCCAGGACGGTGCGCCTGTGGGCAAGGTCCGGATTGCCGCTGAAGACGCCATGATGAACGAGCTGCTCAGCCCGATCCTGGCGGAACTGGTGCGGGAGTATCCGGACATCGAACTGGAAGTGCTCACCGACAACGATGTTGCCAACCTGAGCCACCGGGAAGCCGACCTGACGCTTCGCCCGGAAAATAAACCCCAGGCTACCCTCGAAGGCGAGCGTATTGCCGCGATTGATTCGGCGGTTTATGGCGCTGCGAAATACTGCCGGCGCAATCGCGATATGGACATCGAAAACCAGCCGGAAGCCTGCACCTGGATTCTTCCGGATGAGTCTTTCAGCCACCTGGCAACGGGCCGGTGGTACCGCAAGCATCTCAAGAACGTAAACTCGGTCATTCGCTGCAACAGCCTGCAGGCGATGGCCGCTCTGGCCAGGGCCGGCGCCGGGCTGGCGGTTCTGCCTTGCTACCTTGGCGAGCCGGCAAAGGAATTACGCCGGCTGTCAGACCCCCTGGACGGTGAAAGTGTCGACCTCTGGTTGCACGTCAACCAGGACACCCAGCAAATGGCCCGGGTGCGGATTGTGATGGAGTTTCTGGCCGAACGCCTGCAGGCACTGGAGTCTGCCGTCGAGTTCAGCGCAACTCTCTGAGCTCAACCTTCAGCCGAACAGAAGGGCCAGAACTGATACCACCGCCAGCACTGGAACTCGGCTTCGCAGGTTTGCAGCTGGTTGTGGTACCGAAAGGCCCGGTTCTGAACCCTCTGCGCGAGGGACTTGATGGCTGGTTTCTGGGCAAAGGATCGCCGGGCATAGCCGCCGCGGCCCTCGTGGTAGGCAAGATACAGCTGCGCGGGCGCGGTCAGGGCAATGCCCAGGTGCCGGTGGCTCAGCTGGTTGTACCAGCCCACGAAATCCAGCGCATATTCCATATCGGTGCGAACGGTTCGCCAGCTGCCGTCTGTGGCAATCAGGTATTCACCCCAGGCCGGGTCCAGGGCTTGGGCATAGCCCAGCGCGGTGGTGGGTCGTTTCCTCGGAATCAGCCCCCAGAGCCGGGTGCGGGGAGGGCGGGCGTGGCTGCGAAAGGATGATTCGTAATAGACAAACGCCAGCTGGGTAGCCACAGGCGTGCCCCATTTCTCCTGTGAGGCCCGGGCGTAGTCATACCAAGCGGTATGTTCGCGGAAGATCTCGCAGATGTTGTCCGTGTTGGCCGGCGGGTCGGGCGCCAGCAGGCTGAAACGCAGCGTTGCCCAGATGCCGATGACCAGGCCGAGCAGGGGCAGGCCATACCAGCTCACCCGTGAGCGCCACACATTAAAACGCTTGTTGCGGTTTTTTCGGGGTTTTCTGGTCTTTTTCCGGCTCATCCCTACCAAACTGTCATCTCCGAAGCCCCACGGACACTTGCCCGGGCGCCTGTTGCCGTGTCATAAACAGGGCGATTCGATCATCAGGATAATAGAGAAATGCGACTGAACTCCCTAGTTAAACCTCTTTTAATCACCGGCTTTATGCTTGCGGGCACGGCCCAGGCTGCGCCTGATGCCAGGGAGGTTCTGGAAGCATCTCCGGTAGATGACATTGTGGCCCAGTACCCGGAGATGATGAGCCGGGGTATTCAGGACGGCCTGAAACAGAGTGGCCAGGTGCCGCCCATGGTGGCAGACAGCATCGGGTTTCTGGTCAGCAACAGTTTTCGTGCAGCCGATATAGAGCAAAGGATTGTCGCCAACCTGGAAGCTGCCCTGACACCGGAGCAGTTGGAAGAGGTGCACAGCTGGTACCAGACACCGGTGGCCGGCAAGATCGCCGAGGCGGAAATCGCCGCGTCCGCACCGGCAGCCTGGCCGGAGATTCGCAGCCGGGCGGAAGATCTGAACAAACGCTACCAGGGTACGGCCCGGGAAAAGCTGTTTGATCGCTTCGATGCGGCGTCACGGGCCACCGAGAGTGCAGTGGATACCACCATCGCCGTTCAGCTCGGGTTGGGCACCGCCATGGCGGCCCTGAGCCGGGATTCGGTGCACCACGAAAAAATGCGCGAACGGCTGGAAAGCCAGCGCCCGGCTTTGCGGGGGATGGTGGGCCAGCAAGTCTACGACGGCTATCTGTTCACCTATCGCGACATCAGCAACCAGGAAATGAATCTGTATCTGGATTTTCTTGAAAGCGAGGCGGGCAGGAGTTTCACCCGGGTGGTCACAAACAGTGTTCAGCAAGCCGTCATCGAACCGGTTGAAAGCATCGGAGCAAGGCTGGCGGCGTTTGGGAACTTCGGCGGGGAGTAGGGCGTTTACGTTTTAACCGGAACAGTGCCGCCTGCGCGATGCACAGGCGGCCGGCAAACCTTAGCTGCGGGAAGTCACTTCCAGCAGGTGGTAGCCAAACTGGGTCTTGATGGGGCCGATCACGGTGTTCAGATCGCTGCTGAACACGGCCTTGTCAAACTCGGGAACCATCTGGCCCGGGCCGAAAGAACCCAGGTCGCCGCCATTGCGGCCAGACGGGCAGGATGAATGCTGCTTCGCGACTTCCGCGAAATCCTGGCCACCTTCGATGGCTTTTTTCAGTTCTTCACACTTGGCTTCGCTGTCTACCAGAATGTGGCGTGCAGTTGCTTGTGCCATGATCAATATCCTGTAGTTGGATGACGGGTGTATGGACGGAAACGTCTGACACGAATGCTGCCCGCACCGGCCGCCAGAGGCAAGCGCTTTTTGTCGGTGTTTCTGCGGTCTCACAGTCTGCCTTGCAAACCTGTACAATGCGCGGTTTCTCTTCGCCGGCGTTGTCCCGGCCCTTACGTTTGCAGGTTCTTTTCTTGATCTCCACCGCCAATCTCACCATGCAGTTCGGGGCCAAGCCCCTGTTTGAAAATGTTTCTGCCAAGTTCGGCAACGGCAACCGTTACGGTCTGATCGGTGCCAACGGCTGCGGCAAGTCCACCCTGATGAAGATTCTGGGT
This sequence comes from Marinobacter sp. G11, assembly GCF_021282325.1. NCBI lineage: Bacteria > Pseudomonadati > Pseudomonadota > Gammaproteobacteria > Pseudomonadales > Marinobacteraceae > Marinobacter > Marinobacter sp. G11. The sequence goes on along the minus strand of NZ_JAJSPB010000007.1, from coordinate 125,123 downwards.
GGCGACCTGGAGCCCTCGGCCGGGCAGGTCATGCTGGAGCCGAACATCCGCCTGGGTAAGCTGCGCCAGGATCAGTTCGCCTACGAGGATTGCACGGTGATGGACACCGTGATCATGGGGCACGAAGAACTGTGGAATGTGAAGAAAGAAAGGGACCGCATCTATTCCCTGTCGGAAATGAGCGAAGAAGACGGCATGGCCGTGGCGGACCTGGAAGTGGAGTTCGCCGAAATGGACGGCTACACCGCCGAATCCCGCGCCGGCGAACTGCTGCTGGGCCTGGATATTCCTCTGGAGCAGCATGAAGGGCCCATGAGCGCCCTGGCTCCGGGCTGGAAACTTCGCGTGCTGCTGGCCCAGGCCCTGTTCTCTGACCCGGACGTACTGCTGCTGGACGAGCCCACCAACCACCTGGATATCAACACCATCCGCTGGCTGGAAAACATTCTGGTGGCCCGCAACAGCACCATGATCATCATCTCCCACGACCGCCACTTCCTGAACAGTGTCTGTACCCACATGGCGGACCTGGACTACGGTGAGCTGCGACTTTTCCCGGGCAACTACGACGAATACATGACCGCCGCCACCCAGGCCCGCGAGCGCATGCTGTCAGATAACGCCAAGAAGAAGGCCCAGATTGCCGAACTGCAGCAGTTTGTCAGCCGCTTCTCGGCCAACGCTTCCAAGGCCAAGCAGGCCACCTCCCGTGCCCGCCAGATCGACAAGATCCAGCTGGAAGAGGTGAAGCCGTCAAGCCGGGTGAGCCCGTTTATCCGCTTCGAGCAGGGCAAGAAACTGCACCGCCAGGCGGTCACCCTGGTAGGCCTGACCAAGGGCTTCGACGAAGGCCCGCTGTTCAAGAACCTGGATTTGCAGATCGAAGCCGGCGAGCGTGTGGCCATCATCGGCCCCAACGGTATCGGTAAAACCACTTTGCTGCAGTGTCTGGCTGGCGCCTATGAGCCGGATGCCGGCGAGGTGAAGTGGACCGACAGTGCGGAGGTAGGCTACTTCGCCCAGGACCATACCGCCGACTTTGCCCGTGACGACACCCTGACCGACTGGATGGCCCAGTGGACCACCGGTGGTGAGCAGCTGGTGCGCGGTACTCTGGGGCGGATGCTGTTTTCCGGGGATGATATCGGTAAGTCGGTGAAGGTGATTTCCGGTGGTGAGCAGGGGCGGATGCTGTTTGGTAAGCTGATTCTGCAGAAGCCGAATGTGATGCTGATGGATGAGCCGACGAATCACCTGGATATGGAGTCCATCGAGGCGTTGAACCTGGCGCTGGAGAATTATCCGGGGACGATGATTTTTGTCAGCCACGACCGGGAGTTTGTTTCTTCGCTGGCGACGCGGATCATCGAGTTGAAGGCGGATGGCATTACCGACTTCAGTGGCAGTTATGATGATTATCTTCGGAGTCAGGGTTACGTTTAAGTATTAAACATGGGGTGCCGGCACGGGTGTGGGTTGGGCCTTCCAAAACACGCTCCTTCGGCACATCCATGTGACGCTTGAGCTCCGCCATCCATGGCTCCGCACAGTTTTGGAAGGCCCAACCCAAACCCGCGCTCTGACTTCGGAGCTGTATTCAGAAACACGTAAAGGCAACTATTTTGAATGAATCTCAGGTTATTAACGCTACTCGCAAGTGGGTCGAAGATGTAGTCGTTGGCTACAACCTGTGCCCCTTCGCCAAGCGGGAGCTGGTCAAGAACCGGGTTCGGTTTACGGTGACAAACGCCACAAACGAAGACGACCTTCTGCAGGCCCTGCATGGTGAATTGCAGCGTCTGGAAGACGAACCGGAGGTTGAGACAACACTGTTGATTCATCCGGACGTGCTGCAGGATTTCTACGCCTACAACGAGTTTCTGGACGCGGCTGATGCGTTGCTGGCCTATCTGGAGCTTGAGGGTGTTTACCAGATCGCCAGTTTCCACCCGGATTACCAGTTTGCTGAAACCGAGCCGGGGGCTGCGGAGAACTACACCAACCGGTCTCCGTATCCTATGCTGCACTTGCTGCGGGAAGCGAGTCTGGAGGCGGCGATTGATGGTTATCCGAATGTGGACGGGATTCCTGATCGGAATATCGCACTGATGAATGAGCTCGGTGCGGAGAAGATGCGGGCGGTTCTGGCGGGTTGTTTTGATAGCCGAGGAGGGAGTCAGGACTGATGTCTGGCGCGCACTATTCCTACCAGTTTCAGGCGAGCAGGGTGCGGGCGGAGTTTTTCCGGCTGCTGCCCATTTCGTTGTTTGTGGTGGCGTTTGGTGCAGCTTTCGGCCTGGCGTCTACCCAGGAGGGGTTGTCGCCGCTTGAATCGATTCTGATGAGCGCCACGGTGTTTGCCGGGGCTTCGCAGTTTGGTGCGCTGGATTTGTGGGGCACGGAGGTGTCTGTGCTGCCGATGATGGTGGTGGTGTTTGCCATCAACTCCCGCCACCTTTTGATGGGCGCTTCGCTGTATCCGATGTTGAAGCAGGTGCCGCCCGGGCGACGGTACGGTCTGATGCTGCTACTGACGGATGCCAACTGGGCGGCCTGCGCCCAGGACTATCAGAACGGTCGACACAATCTGGAGGTGATTGTGGGCGGCGGTCTGGTGCTATGGCTGGCGTGGGTTTTGGGTACCGCGCTGGGGGTGTATTTCGGTGGCCTTATGCAGAACCCGGAGGCATTCGGGCTGGATATGGTGCTGGGATGTTTCTTGCTGACGATGGCATTGGGCGGCCGGAAATCACCCCGGGTTCTGGTGGCCTGGCTGGTGGCGGCGGTCAGTGCGCTGGCGGCCTGGAAATGGCTGCCGCCGAACATGCATGTGGTGGTCGGAGCGCTGGCTGGCGGCTTGATCGGGTTGTTCTGGCTGGAGCCCAAGGCAGGTTCAGGCAAGGAGGTGGCGAGTGACCATTGAAACCACCTCCGCCGGCGTACTGGCGCTGATTGCCATTATGACAGTGGTTACCCTGGTCACCCGCTTCGGCGGTGTGTTCCTGATGTCGTTCGTGCGCATCAATCCCCGGGTCGAGAGTTTTATCAACACCATGGCTAGCTCGGTGTTGATCGCCATCATTGTGCCTATGGCGGTAGACGGTGATCTCGGGGCCCTGGCTGCGTTGGTGGCCACCGGGATAACCATGCTGGCCACCCGTAAACCCTTGCCTTCGATTACCGTCGGTCTGCTGGCTGCGGCCCTGGTGCGTTATCTGGGTTAGAGCGCGCGAGCCCAGTTTCAGAGTCGTGGTACCTCAGGTTTGTTCGTTGCGGTAGGGCAGCAGGGTTTGTGATTCGGCGAAGTAGGCCTGTACGTGTTCGGATTCCTCGCTACAGAAATCAGCGATAGCCTCCCGGAAACCCGGGTGCAGAATGCCATGCCAGGAGTGGGTGATCACCGGCTCGAAGCCCCGCACCAGTTTGTGTTCGCCCTGGGCTCCGGCGTCGAAGTGCTGGAGCCCCAGCTTCAGGGCAAGTTCGATGCCCTGGTAGTAGCAGGTTTCAAAGTGCAGATGATCATACTCTTCCAGGCAGCCCCAGTAGCGGCCGTAGAGGGTGGTTTCACCGGCCAGGAACAAGGCGCCGGCAATCATCTCGCCATGGCGCACGGCCATGATGATGTGCAGGTGCTCCGGCAGGTGTTCCCGCAGCAGTTCGAAAAAGGCCTGGTTCAGGTAGGGTGCCTGGCCTCTTTTCAGGTATGTGGCCTGGTAGAACACAAAGAATGCCGACAGCACCTGGTCGGAGATGTCCCGGCCGTGGAAGGTGTGAAAGGTAATCTCCTGATCCGCCACTTGCCGGCGTTCCTTGCGGATGGATTTGCGCTTGCGGGAAGTCAGTGCCGCCAGAAAGTCTTCAAAGTTCTGGTAACCACGGTTGTGCCAGTGGAACTGGCAGCCGGTGCGGTGCAGTTCCTGGTCGTGGCCAAGCAGGGCCTGGTCCGGCGCATCCGGAAACAGCAGGTGCCAGGAATGGGCGCCCAGCTGCTGGGTCAGATTGCCCAGTAACTGATCGAGCAGGGCGGGCGTAAGTTGCGCCCGTAACGAAGCATCCAGCAATAACCTTGGCCCCTGTGACGGGGTAAACGGAATGGCGATCAGCAGCTTCGGGTAATAGGGCAGCTGGTAACGCTGGTAGGCTTCGGCCCAGCTCCAGTCGAACACGTATTCGCCCCTGGAGTGGTTTTTCAGGTAGGCCGGGGCCAGACCGCAGATCTTGCCTTGCATGCGAAAAACCAGGTGGCAGGGTGTCCACCCGGTTTCGGTACGGGTACAGCCGGAATCTTCCAGCGCCTGAAAGAATTCGTAGCGCAGGAAAGGATTGTTGCGCCCGGCCAGCCGTTGCCAGTCGTCACGGGGAATGTCCGTGATGCTGGCGCAGGTGGTCAGGGTGATGTCAGGTGAGACGGGTTCTGCCATGGTTTCGGGCAAGCTCTGTTAACTTTCCCTATACCATACGACAGAACCGGGCTTGTGATCACTTCTGGGCGTTACCGCAGCGTTTCTCCATCTTCTGCTGCCATTTGCCCATGCGCTCCTGCTGCTTTTGCTGACGCTCCTGGTGGATCTCGTCCCAGATCTCGCGTTGCTCGTCAGTCAGCTTCAGCCGGTCGGCCATTTCAGCCCGGTATTTCTGCATTTCGGCCTGGCGCTCTTCACGGTACTCGGCGCTGAACTTGCCTTTGCCTTCGCGGAAGTTCTCGCACATTTCTTTCTGGTCCCATTTGCCACCCTGCTTCTTCATGCCCTGATCCTGGGCCATAGCTGCGGGGCTGGCGGCGAACATCGCGGCCATCAGTACGCCGGCGGTCAGTAAGGATGTTTTTGCTTTCATGGTTGTTGCCTCATCGGTTGGTGTTCCTGTGGTGATCATAGTACGCCGGTGCAACGTCAGTTGGTGTCAGGCTGGTGTAAAGGTTCGGTAAAGGCAAATGCCTGGCCGTCAGCCGTGCCCGGGCGCCGTGTTAGACTGTTGCCGGGCAACAGGAGAGAAACGGATATGCAGAACCGGGTACTGCTGGTTGAAGACGATGACGAACTCAGGGAACTGCTGTCGCAGTATCTGAGCACCCAGGGTTTCAGCGTGCGTGAGGCCGCCAATGGCCGTGACGGACTGGCACTGGCGTTGGCCCACGATTGTGACATTGTGGTTCTGGACATCATGCTGCCGGATATCAATGGCCTGGATGTGCTGCGTGAACTGAGAGCCGAAACCCATTTGCCGGTGATTCTGCTGACCGCCCGTGGAGACGAAACCGATCGTATTGTCGGCTTTGAAGTGGGAGCAGACGACTACATCCCCAAACCCTGTAACCCCCGTGAACTGGTCGCCCGCCTGCAGGCGTTGCTGCGCCGTATTGCCTGGGACCAGAAAACCGATGTGGATGCCACCCGAACCTATGGCGACTTGCGGGTAGAACCGGGGCAGCGGCGTATTTACCAGGATGACGCTCCGCTGGAGTTAACTGCCACCGAATACGAAGTGCTGCAGGTGTTGCTGGCCCATGCCGGCAGTGTGGTGCGCAAAACCGACCTGATGCAGTGGGCCCTGGGCCGCCGGCTGGAGGCTTACGACCGCACCCTGGATATGCATATCAGCAACCTGCGCAAAAAGCTGGGGAACGATGATCCGCCTCGCATCGAAACTGTGCGGGGGCTGGGTTACAGCTATCGGGTACCGGCACAATGAAGTCATTCATGTTCCCGCTGTTCTGGCGGATATTTATTTCGATCTGGCTGGCGATGGCCGTTACCGTTGTGGCCAGTAACCTCGCCACCCGTTACTTGCTGGATCGGGAGCGGCAGGCCGTTGAACGGCAAGTTGGCTTGCATGAGATCGCCCGGGAGGCCCTGAACCTTCGCAACCGGGAAAACCGCGGCGAAATGTGGCGGTTCCTGCGGTCAGAGGGCGAGCGCCTTGACCTGCACCTGATGCTGATCGAGAAAGAAGAAGGGCATCGCGGGCTGCCGCGCAATATCCGTGAGCGGATTCAGTCGGGCTGGTACCCCAACAAGCCGGCACTGATTAACCTGGAGGAAGGTTACCAGCTGGTTGCCTGGCCCCGGATGGGTGGCGACGGCTGGCTGGACCCGAGGTTGTTCCGTTTCCTGGAATTTGCACTGGCGTTTGTCCTGATCTCCCTGGCCTGCTGGTGGATTGCCCGCCTGGTGTCCAAGCCCTTGAAACATATGGAGAGCACCGCCCAGGCCATTGCCGCCGGCGATACCCGGCTGCGGGTGCCTCAGCGTATTGCCCGGCGGCGTGACGAGGTGGGGCAACTGGCGACCGCCTTCAACGCCATGACCGACCGGCTGTGCCAGTTACTGGAACGCCAGAACCATCTTCTGCGTGATATTTCCCATGACCTGAGAACACCCCTGGCCCGGCAACGGGTGGCCATAGAGTTGGCCAGTGACACCGGGGCAGACCCCGCCATGATGGCCAGTATCCTGCGCCAGAATGAGCGGCTGGAAACCATGACCGGTCAGATTCTGACGCTGTACCGGGTGTCGGAGAACGGTGACGCCATGGAGCGGGAACCGGTGCAGCCACTGGAGCTGATCAACCGGGTGCTGCAGGATGCCGCGGACTTTGCCGCACAACGGGGTGTGGACTGCCAGCTGGATGCTACTGACGCTTCCCGGGCGGTGTCGGTACGGGGCGATGCCGGATTGTTGCAGCGGGCGTTTGATAACGTGCTGCAGAATGCCCTTGACCACACGCCTTCGGGTAAATCCGTGCGGGTGTCAGTGTCGGCCCCCGATGGCAGTCTTCAGGTGGATATTGCCGATGACGGCCCGGGCGCTCCGGAGGAGCTGTTGCAGCACCTGTTCGAGCCGTTCTTTCGCGCGGACAAGTCCCGGGGTGGTAAAGGCTGGGGCCTTGGCCTTGCGATTGCCCGGGACATCGTAGCGGCCCATGGCGGAACAATTACCGCACGGAATCGTCCCGAGGGTGGGCTTGAGGTAAACATCCGGTTGCCGGTTGAGAGAGTATCATGAGTAAAGATTACCCGGTCCCGTCAGGATACCTTGAGCGGGAAACGGAAGTGAAAAAAAGCCGTTTCATTGCCCGCGTGTACCCGGTGAGCAGCCGGGACGAGGTGCGCGAGCACGTTGCCCGGGCCCATGCCGACTTTCCGGACGCCCGGCACGTTTGCTGGGGATACCAGATAGGCCGCCCCGGCTCGGCAGCGGAAGCCGCCATGAACGATGATGGTGAACCCTCCGGCACCGCCGGTAAGCCCATTCTGAACGTGATCCAGCACAAGGATATGGGCGATGTGCTGGTGATCGTGATCCGCTATTTTGGTGGTATCAAACTGGGCGCCGGCGGCCTGGTGCGCGCCTACGCAGGCGCTGCCGAGAGTGTGTTGTCGGAAGTTGGCCGTACCGTGCAGCAGGCACGGGTGCTGGCGGATGTGGAACTTGGCTTTGCCGATGAACAGCCGCTACGGCACTGGTGCGACGGCCACGAAGGCACCATTGAAGACATTACCTACAGTTCCCGTGTGAATGCCCGGGTGTCGGTGCCGGAAGTGCGGCAGGCGGAGTTTGCCGCCTTCTGCGATGCCCAGAAACTCGATTACCGTTTTGACACATAGAAGTTAGCAGCATCCGGCTGACCGTTTGCCGGCGTATACTGGATCAAGCGGCCAATTAAACAGGGGAGAAGAGCGATGCGTATTCTGTTTGTAGCAGCAATGGCGCTGGTTCTGGCCGGTTGTGCCAGCAATGTCGTGACGGACTACAACTCGGCAACCGTGTTCGGTAACTACGCCAGCTGGGCCTTTGCACCCAACCAGCAGGATTCCGGTTTTACCTCGCTGGATGACAGCCGGGTTCGTAATGCCATTGAGCGTGAATTTACCCGCAAGGCGATGAAAAAGCTGCCCGATACCGAGGCTGACCTGCTGGTGAGCTGGCAGATTGTGCCCGAAGAGCGCCTGGAGCAGGTAGGCGTCGGGCTGGGTTTCGGCTTTGGCCGGGGTAACTTTGGCTGGGCCCTGTCGGCACCGCCACCTGTGCGGGAAATCACCGAAGGCAAGCTGGTGGTTGAGCTGGCCGACCGGCGCAACGAAGAGGTGGTCTGGCGCGCAGCCAGTCGTCGCTACCTGAATGAAAACCAGTCTCCGGAAACCCGGCGCAAGCTGATTGACGAGGTTGTCTCCGAGATGTTTTCCAAATACCCTCCGGGCCTGAACTGATCAGTACACGGGATCAACCATGGGTATGAAGAACAGAAACGGCGGCCTGGTATTTTCCACTGAAACGGGCCGCATGTGCCCGGAGTGCCGGCAGCCAGTGGCCGAGTGCACCTGTGGTCAGCCGGAACGACCGGCCGGTGACGGCGTGGTGCGGGTAAGCCGAGAAACCAAGGGTCGCAAGGGCAAGGGTGTAACGCTGATTACCGGTATTCCCCTGAACGACAAAGAACTCAAGGCCTACGCCAAAGTGCTAAAAGCCAAATGCGGCACAGGTGGTACAGTAAAAGACGGCGTGGTGGAGATTCAGGGCGACCAGCGGGACCTTCTGGTGCCCTTGCTTGAGCAAAAGGGGTGGACGGTTAAAAGGGCCGGCGGCTGACGCTTCACCACATTCAGACGTTGAGGGGAGGCAGGTATGCACATAGTGGTCATGGGCGCGGGCGTTGTGGGTATCACAACGGCCTGGTTTCTGCAGCAGCAGGGGCACCAGGTAACGGTTGTGGATCGCCAGGCGCAGGCCGGCCTTGAAACCAGCTATGCCAATGGCGGCCAGATTTCCGTATGCCATGCCGAGCCCTGGGCTAACCCCTCCGCGCCCCTGAAAATTCTGAAATGGCTGTTCCAGCCCGAAGCCCCGCTGCTTTACCGGCCCCGCCTGGACCCCTACCAGTGGCGTTGGGGGCTTTCCTTTCTGACTCAATGTACGTCTGCCCGGGCGGCCCATAATATCCGCCAGATGGTGAATCTGGGCATCTACAGCCGGAGCCAGTTGCAGGCTCTGCGTAAAGAGCTGGATATTGACTATGACCATCTCGAGAAAGGCATTCTGCATTTTTACACCAGCCAGCAGGAATTTGATGCCGCCATGGAGCCGGCGCGGATTATGCGGGAGCTGGGCTGTGACCGGCAGGTAATCGATGCCGACCGCGCGGTGGAACTGGAGCCGGCATTAAAAGATGTGCGCCAGCGGATTGCCGGGGCGACCTACACCGCCGATGACGAAAGTGGCGATGCCCGGAAATTTACCCAGGCCCTGGCCCGCCGTTGCGCCGAAGCCGGCGTGGAGTTTCGCTACGGCACCGAGGTGCTGGGGTTCGACAAGGCGGGGGATCGGATACTCGGTGTTCAGACGTTAACCGAAGGCCGGCACCAGGTTCTGCGGGCCGACAGTTACGTACTCTGTCTGGGTAGTTTCAGTGCAGTGCTGGCCCGGCGGCTGGGTTTGTTCCTGAATATCTATCCGGCCAAGGGCTATTCGATCACCGTGCCGGTAAAAAATCCGGACGCGGCATTCCAGGTGAGCCTGACGGATGACGAGTACAAACTGGTGTATTCCCGGCTGGGTGACCGTATTCGGGTGGCTGGTACGGCTGAGCTGAACGGCTACACCCGGAACCTGGACTTCATCCGCTGCCGGGCGATCGTGCGCAGGGCGGCCGAGATCTTGCCGGGGGCGGGACACTGGGACCAGGCCGAGTACTGGACAGGCTTGCGGCCAACGACGCCCTCCAACGTGCCCTATATCGGCAAAAGCCATTTCCACAACCTTTACCTGAACACCGGCCACGGAACCCTGGGCTGGACCCATTCCTGCGGCTCGGCCGCGGCCCTGGCCGATATCGTGGCTGGCCGCACTCCGGAGGTGGACTTCACCTTCACCGGCCTCTGATTTTTACCCACAAAAAAGCCGGTGCCTGAAAAACAGACACCGGCTTTTTGGGGGTGGGTGGATCAGTCCGTCAGCTGGTCCCGGATCAGCTTCTTGTTGATTTTGCCAACGCTGGTTTTCGGAATGTCTTCCACGAAGTCGATCTGCCCGGGAATGGCCCACTTGTTGATGTCGCCACTGTCCACAAACTGCTGCAGGTGCTTCTGGATGTCTTCCAGCCCGATGTTCTCGCCGGGTTTCAGGGTAACCAGGGCATAGGGCCGTTCGCCCCATTTCTCATCCGGCACACCCACCACGGCGGCACCGGCAACGGCCGGATGCTGGCTGATCAGGTTTTCCAGGTCCAGGGAGGACAGCCACTCGCCACCCGTCTTGATCACATCCTTGATGCGGTCTTTGATGGTCAGGGTGTTATCCGGCTCCATGGACGCCACGTCGCCAGTGTGCAGCCAGCCACCTTGCCACAGCTCTTCACCCTTCTCAGGTTCCTTGAAGTAGCTCTGGGTGAGCCAGGGCGCACGGGTAACCACCTCGCCCTTGGCTTCGCCGTCGTGGGGTACCGGGTTGCCATCCGGATCAACAATTTCCAGTTCGACCATGGGCACGGCGATACCGGTTTTCACCCGGATGGCGGTTTGCTGTTCCAGCGGCAGGTCCAGGTCTTCCGGCTTCAGGTGCGTGGTGCTCAGCAGCGGGCAGGTTTCCGACATGCCGTAACCGGTGTACATGTGAATGCCGAGCCTCGCCGCCGCGTCGCACAGGCCTTTGGTCAGTGCGCTGCCACCAATGAGGACGTGCCAGTTGCTGAGGTCGGCAGTTTTGATGGACTCGGTGGCCATCATCATCTGCATGACGGTTGGCACGCAGTGCGACATGCTTACCCGGTGAGTCTTGATCAGGTCGACCAGCAGCTCCGGCTCGTAGCGGCCCGGATAAACCTGTTTGACCCCCAGCATGGTGGCAGCATAGGGCACACCCCAGGCGTGAACGTGGAACATGGGGGTAACCGGCATATACACGGAAGACGAGCGCAGCAGGGGCATTTCATCATAGGCGGAAATGCTGCCGGTCATGGCCAGGGTGTGGAGCACCAGCTGGCGGTGGCTGAAGTAAACGCCTTTGGGATTACCGGTGGTGCCGGTGGTGTAGAACGTAGTGGCTACGCTGTTTTCGTCAAAGTCAGGGAAGTCGAACTGGTTGTCGGCCTTTGCCAGCAGCTCTTCATATTCGCCCAGCGTGTCGATAGAGGTGGCCTTGGCGCTGGCTTCGTCGGTGACCTGAATCCAGGTTTTGACGGTTTTGATTTCATCTTTCACGCTTTCGATGATCGGCATGAAGTCATCATGCACCAGCACCACATCGTCTTCTGCGTGGTTCATGGTATACACGATCTGCTCCGGCGACAGCCGCACGTTTACCGTGTGCAGGATGGCACCGATCATCGGGATGGCAAAGAAGCATTCCAGGTAGCGTGGGGTATCCCAGTCCATGACCGCCACGGTGTCGCCCGGCTTCACGCCGGCATCGGTCAGGGCGTTGGCCAGCCGGTGAATGCGGTCAACCAAATCCTTGTAGGTGTACTTGCTGCGGTTGGCATAGACGATTTCCTGGTCCGGGTTGTAACGCGGGCCGGACATCAGCAACCGTTTGATCAGCAGCGGATACTGGTAGGCATTGTCGGCAGGTTTAAGAATCCGTGTCTGTGCCATCTATGAATACCTCTTGTCGTTGTAATGGGTGTTCGGGGTATTACGTTGTTATTGATCCCAGGGTTTACCCCGGGTGTTATCCATGGTTTTCACACCAATGTGCATGGCCGCCTTGGCCAGCATGTTGGCGCTGACCGGGGCGGTCAGGAACAGGAATACGGTGATCAGTATTTCAGAGATGCCGATGCCCTGGCCAGTACTCGAAAAGTAAACCACGGAACTGAGCATCACGGCGCCCACGCCCAGTGTGGTGGCCTTGGTAGGGCCGTGCAACCGGGTAAAGAAATCCGGTAACCGGGCCAGGCCGATGGCGCCGATCAGGGTGAAGGCCCCCCCGATGATCAGCAGCGCCGAGATGGTGTATTCAGCTAACGGGCTCATGGTTGTCCTCCGGGTTATTCAATCACGCTGCCGCGCTTGAGGTACTTGGCGGTGGCCACTGTGCTGACGAAGCCCATTACGGCGATCAGCAGGGCAGATTCCAGGTACATGCGGGTGCCGAGTGTAATGCCCAGCAGAATGATCAGGGCAATGGCGTTGATATACAGGGTATCCAGTGCCAGTACACGGTCCGGTGCATCCGGGCCCTGTATCAGGCGGTAGACGTTCAGCAGGGCAGCCAGGGTAACCATGGCAATGCTGGCGTACAGCGCGATGGTGATCATTTGAACATCTCCATCAGGGGTTTCTCGTAACGCGTGTGGATGGCATCGATCACTTCGTCGTCGCTTCGGGCGTCCAGCGCGTGGATCAGCAACATCTTTTCATCATCGCTGATATCGGCACTGACGGTGCCCGGGGTCAGTGAAATGGTGCTGGCCAGAATGGAAATAGCCAGCGGATGCTCCAGTTGCAGCGGGTAGCAAACGAACACCGGTTCTGGTTTGCGTGGGCTCAGGATCAGCTTGGCGACCGAGAAGCTGGCAATCACGATGTCCCAGAGCACGACCAGCAGGTAAGCCGGCATGCGCCAGGATTTCATGAAGGCAGGCCGCTCTGGCCAGAAGCCCTGGGTCAGCTGGGGGATACCCCAGGCCAGTACCAGGCCCAGCACCAGGCTGCCGCCGGAAATGCCATCACTCAGGAATTGCCAGGTCAGAAACAGAATCAGGCTGAGCCACGGCTGCGGAAAGCTAAGTCTGTCCAGCATCAGTCATCCTCCCCGACCATGGGGGTCTGCAGTATGTCGATATAGGCCGATGTATCCAGGATCTGGGCGGCAGTGTCTTCGGTGTACCGGTTGATCGGGCCTGCCATGGCCACAATCACCACCGTGAGCGCAATCATGGCGCCCGCCGCTACGGCGGTGGTGCCTTTGAGCGGGCGGGCGGTTTCAACGTGGCCGTCAACTGTACGCCAGAACACGATACTGCCGGCACGGCTGTAGGCCACCAGCGTCAGGAACCCGCCTACCAGGATGGTGCCCCAGAGCCACGCCATCTGGGGGCCGGGCTCAACCGACATCAGGATCAGCAACTTGCCGAAGAAGCCGCTGAATGGCGGAAGTCCAGCCGCGGCAACGGCGCCGATCATGAACAGAACACTCAGGAAGGTGCGATGACGCATCATCGGCGCGGTAATAATCCGGTCTCCGGCGCTGCCGCGCTGGGAGGCCACCAGGTCTGCCACCAGGAACAGGCCGGCAACAATCCAGGTGGTGCTGAGCATATAGAACAAGGCGGCAGACAGGCTTTCCGCTGAGCCCAGGGCAATCGGTGCCAGCAAGGTGCCCACCGAAATAATAACCTGCCAGGCGGTCAGGGATTTCAGGTTGTCAGCACCCAGTGCACCCATCACACCCATGGCGAGGGTAATCAGCGCCAGCGGGAACAGCCAGTCCATGCCGAGGTTGGCCAGTTCGCCGGCATCGTCGCCGAAAACGAGGAAATACACCCGGATAATCGCGTAAATGCCAACCTTGGTCATGATCGCGAACAGCGCGGCGACCGGAGCCGTAGCGCTGGCGTAGGCTTTCGGCAGCCAGAAGCACAGGGGCAACACCGCCGCTTTCAGGGCAAACACCACCAGCAGCATCATGCCACCGGCTTTTACCAGCAGGGCATTTTCACCGGTCACCTGCGGCACTTTCACGGCCAGGTCGGCCATGTTCAGTGTGCCGGTTACGCTGTAGATCATGCCTACGCTGATCAGGAACAGCGATGAGCCCACCAGGTTGAGCACCACGTAATGCAGGCCCGGAACCGTGCGAACCGTGCCGCCACCGTGCATCAGCAGTCCGTAGGAGGCAATCAGCAGCACCTCGAAGGCCACGAACAGGTTGAACAGGTCGCCGGTCAGGAAGGCAATGTTCAGCCCCATCAACTGGAACAGGAACAGGGTGTGGAACTGCCGGTTGCCTTCGTCAGCACCACCCAGCGAGAAAATATGGGCCAGAAGGGCGAGCACTGAAGTCATCACCAGCATGAAAGCTGCCAGTCGGTCCAGCACCAGCACAATGCCGAAGGGTGGCTGCCAGTTGCCGAACGCGTAGGCCCGGTAGCTGCCATCGTCGGCCATGGTCAGGAGCACCAGGCTGGTGGCCACCAGCAGAACGGTGGTGGCCAGTGCCAGGGTGCGGCGCAGCGCAATCGGGGCGTAGCCCATAAACGTCTGCAGTATGCCGCCCAGCAGCGGAATCAGGACGGGTGCGGTCAGCCAATGGTTCATTGCTTGGCCTCCTCGCTGTCTTCATCCTGCTTGCGGTTGCCATCCACGTGGTCGTCCTGGTTGTCGGCCAGGTTTCTCAGTGACAACACCACCACAAAGGCGGTCATGGCAAAGCCGATAACAATGGCCGTCAGCACCAGGGCCTGGGGCAGGGGGTCGGCATAACTGGCCGAACTGCCCAGAATCGGCTGCTGGCCCGTGGCCAGCCGGCCGGAGGCGAACAGGAACAGGTTAACCCCGTAAGACAGGAGCGTAAGCCCCACAACCACCGGGAAAGTTCGTGCCCGAAGCAAAAGGTAAACGCCAGACGCCGTCAGGGCGCCTATAACCAGTGCAAAAACAAGCTCCATTACACATTCTCCCGGGGGCTTCTGATCGCAGAGTGGGGGGACAACCGGCCGATGCTGACCAGGGCCAGCAGGGTCGCGCCAATCACGGCCAGATACACGCCGAGGTCAAACACCAGGGCAGAGGCTACCTCGAACTTGCCCACCACCGGCCAGGTGATGTAGTCAAAGGTTGTAGTGAGGAACGGGTGGCCATACACAAAGCTGCCGGCGCCGGCGATGGTGGCAAACATCAGGCCGAGGCCAATCACGTTGTGATACTTGATGCCGATGCGATCCTGGGTCCAGACCATGCCGCTGGCAATGTACTGGAGGATCAGGGCAACCGAGGTGATTAGGCCGGCAATAAAGCCACCGCCCGGCAGGTTATGCCCGCGCAGGAAGATGTAGGCCGAAATCATCAGCGCCAGCGGCAGCATGGGCCGGGCAATTTGCTTGAGCATCAGCGGGTAGGCGTCACGGGTCCAGGTATGGCCTTCACCATCACCCGGTGGCGGTGTGAGGGCCGTGTCCTTGAGCATGGCATAGATGCCAAGGGCGGCAATGGCCAATACCGTGATTTCACCCAGGGTATCGAAGCCCCGGAAGTCCACCAGGATCACGTTCACCACGTTGGTACCGCCACCACCGGTCTTGCTGTTTTCCAGGAAGAACTCGCTGATGGAGGTGAACGGCTGGGTCAACATGGCCAGCGTCACCAGTGTCATGCCGCCACCTGCCAGCAGGGCCAGCACAATGTCCCGTGCACGGTGAGTGCCGGAGGTTTCCAGCGGCGTCCACGAAGGCATGTAGAACAGGGCCAGCATCAGCAGCACCATGGTCACTACTTCGACCGACAGCTGGGTCATGGCCAGGTCCGGTGCCGAGAAGCGGGCAAAGGCCAGCGCCACCAGCAGTCCCACCACGCTCAGGAACATCAGGGAGGTAAAGCGTCCCCGGTGAAGGAATGCCGAGGCCAGGGCGCAGAGGATCAGAACCGCAGCGGCAATGGCAGTGGGCCAGTCCACCGGCGACAGCCCGTTCTCGCCCACGAAGATGCCCATAGTGGCGAGCGGGACCATCGCCACCACAATCGCACTGGCAACCAGCAGCATGGCATAGCGCTGCAAGGAGCCGTTTTCGATGCGTGCAGTGAAGCGGTTCGCCAGTTCCACAAAGCGGGAGACCACGGCTTCAAAGACCGCTTTCTCATCCACTTCCTTGAACCGGGCGTGGAAATCGAAAAACTTCTGGCGCTGTGAGTACATGATCAGGCCACCGATAAAGGCAGCAAAGCTCATCATCAGGGGCAGGTTGAAGCCGTGCATGACAGCCAGGCGGTAGTCCGGAACCTCGCCACCCAGTGTGGCGGCCGAGGCGGAGTAAAGCAGCGGACCTACCGAGTAGGCCGGGAATACGCCCACCATCACACAGGCAAACACCAGGATCTCCACCGGAATCTTCATGTACCGGGGTGGTTCGTGGGGTGGGTAGATCGGCAGGTTGACCGGTTTGCCGTTAAAGAACACGTCGTGCACGAAACGGGCGGAATAGGCCACTGCAAAAATACCGGCCAGCGTGGCCACAATCGGCGGAATCCAGGCCCAGATACCAGGCAGGTTCAGCTGCAGGGACTCCGCAAAGAACATTTCCTTACTCAGGAAGCCATTCAGCAGTGGCACCCCGGCCATGGACGACGCCGCCACCATCGCCAGGGTTGCGGTATGGGGCATGTAGCGCCAGAGACCGTTGATTCGTCGCATGTCGCGGGTGCCGGTTTCGTGGTCAATAATGCCGGCCGCCATAAACAGGGAGGCTTTGAAGGTGGCGTGGTTGATCACGTGGAACACCGCAGCAACTGCTGCCAGCTCGGTACCCATGCCGAACAGCAGCGTGATCAGGCCCAGGTGACTGACGGTGGAATGAGCCAGCAGGCCTTTCAGGTCGTGCTTGAACATGGCCACATAGGCGCCAACCAACAGCGTAGCCATGCCGGTGAAACTCACCATGTAGAACCATTGCTCGGTGCCGGCCAGGGCCGGGTACAGGCGCGCCATCAGGAATACCCCGGCCTTCACCATGGTGGCCGAGTGCAGGTACGCAGATACCGGCGTGGGTGCCTGCATGGCGTGGGGCAGCCAGAAGTGGAACGGGAACTGGGCAGACTTGGTGAACGCGCCCAACAGAATCAGGGTGAGTGCCACCGGGTACATGGCGTGGTTCTTGATCAGGTCGCCAGCGGCCAGCACGGCATCCAGCTCGAAACTTCCCACGATGTTACCGATGATCAGAATGCCGGCCAGCAGCGCCAGGCCACCACCGCCGGTAACCGCCAGTGCCATCCGGGCACCCCGGCGTGCGTCCTGTTTATGGGTCCAGAAACTGATCAGCAGGAACGAGGTCAGACTGGTCAGTTCCCAGAAAATCATCATCAGTAACAGGTTGCCGGACAGCACAATGCCCAGCATGGAGCCCTTGAAGCACAGAAGCAGGGCGTAGAACTTTCCGATGTTCTCGCCTTTTTTCAGGTAATAGCGGGCATACAGGATAATCAGAAGGCCGATGATCAGGATCAGCAACGCAAACAGCAGCGCCAGCCCGTCGAGCCGGAAACTAAACGAAATGCCCAGCGCCGGCAGCCATTCCCAGGAGTTATGGACTACACCGCCGCCAGCCAGCGTTTCCCAGTGAGGGAACAGCGCTGCCAGGCCAATGATAGCCGGTATGGAAGAGACTATGGCAATCGCCGTTCGCCCGCCCTGGGCAAACAGTGGCGCAGCAATAGCCACCAGAAAGGGCAGAAATACAACCAGGGGTAGCGACATCGCAACCTCGTTATCGGTTTTCTTTTTACATGGGAAAGAAGTACGAAGCAGTCTGAGTGTAGCGTTCAGAAAGCCTGCGTGCACACGAAAGCGGCCCGTTTAAGGCTCACTTGCTGATCAGGCAGAAAAGGGGGGATCCGGAAAATAGGGAAGGCGGCCCCGCTGCAGAACGATGTCAGCGGTCAGGGGCAATCCTGGAATGTTTGTGCAGCCTCTGGACCTTACGGTCATGGTTGCTCCGTCTGTGAAACTTGACGGTTGATAATACGTGCCGGGGCGGTCAGGTCAAGTCAACCAAAGGATTTAACGGCCAAATTTCGAACGATAGGCCCCCGGAGAAAGCCCGGTTTGCTTACGGAATAACCGGCTGAAAGAGCTCACATCCTCATAACCCACAGCCCGGGTAATCGCGTCCAGGCCATCCTGGGAACTCTCCAGCAAGCGCCGGGCTTCTTCGATTCTCAGCAATTGAAGATAGGTAGTTGGTGTGTCTCCGGTCGCTTGCCGAAACCGCCTCAGCAACGACCGCTCCGACAACTTGGCCCTCGTGGCAAGATCCGCCACAGACACCGCCTCCCGGAAATGCCCCTCCAGCCAATCCTGAAGCCCCAGCACCACCAAATCCGAATGATACCGGCGAGCCTGCAAAGCACTGTAGGGCGCCTGACTGGTCCGCCCCGCATCAATCACAAACGCCTTCGCCAACTCCCGCGCCACCTGCGCCCCCGCAAGCCGCTCCACCAGATACACCCCCAAATCCCACCAGGCCATGCCACCCCCGGCACAAGCCACCGGTCCGTCAACCGTCACCAGCTTCTCCGGCCGCAAATCCACCGCTGGAAACCGCTCCCGGAACTGATTGCTGAAGCCCCAGTGTGTCGTCGCCTCCCGCCCGTCCAGCAACCCGGCGGCAGCCAGTAAAAATGCCCCGGTGCAGTTACTTGCTACGCGGACATCGCCGGGAGTTGCGTCCTGAAACTGTGAAAGCCACTGGATCAAAGGGTTGTTTGTCTTCAGAATTTCATCAATGGGCGCGCCAATGGTGGGAATAATCAACACCTCATCCGCACCCAGATCATCAACATCCTGCCAGGAACCATCGGCCAGAATTGTCACACCATTGATGCACTGACAGGGCTCACCGTTCTCGGTCAGCAGGCGGGTTTTGAACTGTGCAGAAGGCTGCTCCCCGTGAATCCGTGCCCAGGTCACCCCGGCTAGGCGAAACAGGTCGATCATTCCTGTGATAGCGCTGGCCAGGGCTCCGTTAAAGCCAATGATGGTGACGGTTTTCAAAAGCTGGCTCCTGTACGGCTTGTTGTAGTGCCCGAAATGGCGCGACGGCCATCACCCAATCAGGCTGCTGGCGTGGGTACCGCCTTCCGGGAGTGTGCGCAGCAGGGAAGCTGCGCTCAAGCCCCCACGGAAGGGTTCACGGCGTCTCCCGGAAGGCGGTACCCACGACAGTGGCCGTCTTGTCAGAACAAAGGTTGGCGGATTCAGCCAAGAATAAGTCAAAAATGACAATTCCAACAACTACAGAGGATGTGAGAGGCTAGACGCAATAAACAGGAGACCCAGAATGACCGACACCCTGATCGACCGCCGCGACCTCGCCTTTCAGCTTTACGAAGTCATGGACACCGAAGCCCTCACCCAGCGCGAGCGCTTCAGCGAACACAGCAAAGACACCTTCGACGCCGTCATCGAAACCGCTGACAAAATGGCGAAAGAAAAATTCGCCAACCACAACAGCGCGGCAGACAAAGACGAACCCAAATTCGTCAACGGCCAGGTAGAAATGCTCCCTGAGGTCAAACAGGCTTTTGACGCCTACGCCGAAGCCGGTTTCCTCGCCGGCCGCTACGATTACGACCTCGGCGGCATGCAACTCCCGGAATCTGTCATGGCCGCCTGCAACGGCTTCTTCACCGCCGCCAACCCCGGCACCGCAGGCTATCCGTTCCTGACCACAGCCGCCGCCAACCTCATCCGCGTGTTCGGCAACGAAGAACAGAAAACCAAATTCCTGCCCAACATGCTCAGCGGTCGCTATAGCGGAACCATGGCCCTGACCGAGCCCCACGCCGGCTCCAGCCTGGCGGACATCCGCACCTCCGCCACGCCCACCGACGATGGCCACTACCTGATCAAAGGCGCCAAAATCTACATCTCCGGTGGCGAGCAGAGCATCACCGAAAACATCGTTCACATGGTGTTGGCCAAGATCAAAGGCGCTCCGGCCGGTGTGAAAGGCATTTCCCTGTTCATCGTCCCGAAATTCCACGTGGACGAGAAAGGCAACCCGGGCGAACGTAACGGCGTCAGCCTCGCCGGTCTGATCCACAAACTCGGCTATCGCGGCACCACCAGCACCGCCCTCAGCTTCGGCGACGACGCACCCTGCCACGGTTACCTGGTGGGCCAACCCCATCAGGGTCTGAAATACATGTTCCAGATGATGAACGAAGCCCGCATCGGCGTCGGTTTCGGCGCGGCGGTGATCGGCTACCGCGGCTACATGCACAGCCTGGAATACGCCAAAGACCGCCTGCAGGGCCGCAAAGCCAGCGAAAAGAACCCCGAAAGCCCGCAAGTGCCCATCATCGACCACGCCGACGTGCGCCGTATGCTGCTGGCCCAGAAAGCCTACAGCGAAGGCGGCCTGGCCCTGTGCCTGTATGGCGCCCGCCTGATGGACGACCAGCACACCCACCCGGATGAACAAAAGCGAATGGAAGCCGGCAAACTGCTGGACCTGCTCACCCCGGTGATCAAAGCCTGGCCTTCCGAGTTTGGCCCAAAAGCCAACGACCTGGCGATCCAGGTTTATGGTGGCGCTGGCTACACCCGCGAATACCCGGTGGAACAGTGCTGGCGGGACAACCGCCTGAACCCCATCCACGAAGGCACTAACGGCATCCAGGCTCTGGACCTGCTGGGCCGCAAGATCTGGCAAGACCAGAGCCACGGGCTGCAGCTGTTGATGCAGGAAATGCAGGTCGACCTGCAAGCGGCCACCACCGACCGCTGCCAGCAGTGGGCGTTGTCTCTGAGTGAAACACTGCAGCAGGCCGTGAAAGTCACCCAGAGCCTGGGCAAATCCCTGATGGGTGGCGAGGTAGACAAAACCCTGGCCAACGCCAGCTGCTACCTGCACCTGTTCGGGCACATCATCGTAGCCTGGATGTGGCTGCGCCAGGCTAATGCGGCTGCCAATGCACTGGCGTCTGCCAATAGCGACAGCGAGCGCAACTTCTATCAGGGCAAACTGCAGGCTGCCCAGTACTTCTTCCACTGGGAGCTGCCAACCGTGGCTCAGGACCTGGTGTTACTGCGGAATCAGGATGATACGTGCCTGAATATGAAGGCCGATTGGTTCTAGTTTTGGTGCTCTTTGTATCACTAGCCTGCGAGTGTTGGGGATAGTGCGATCGGCTGGGCGCCCTTTCAGGGACACGCTACGAGCACGTCCATGTGCGCTCGACTGTGGCCATCCATGGCCACAGACGGTCCCTGAAAGGGCGCCCAGCCGCTCACACCCAAGCAACGGTGGGGGCGCAGGCTAGAGATGCAAGTTTCAGCAAAACCTGAGTTCTATTTCTGAATCTGTGGCCTGGTATATCGCAGAAGTATGACGCGCGGGCGACGGGGAGGGCTTTTCAGGACCGTTGAGGGCCATGGACGGCCCGAAACGAGCCTACAGGGACGTACTCGTGGGCGTGTCCTGAAAAGCCCTCCCCGTTGACCGCGCAGCCACCAAAACACCCAGGCTAGGTACCCAAAGTCGAGGAAAACGCCAATGTCACTCGTAAACATAGAAAAACAAGGCCACATCCTGATAATAGGCCTGAACCGTCCGGAAAAAATGAACGCCATGAACCGGGCCATGTACCACGAAATTGCTGCCACCTATTTTCAGCTCCAGAACGACCCGGAACTGCGTGTGGCCGTGATGTACGCCGAAGGTGACCACTTCACCAGCGGCCTGCAACTGGACGACTGGGCCGGCGTGTTCGCTAACGGCAAAGGCATCGAGCCGGGCGAAGGCGAACTCGATCCGTTCCATATTACTGGAGAAGGGCTCACCAAGCCGGTGGTCTTTGCCGCCCAGGGCATCTGCTTCACCTGTGGCGTTGAAATGATGCTCAACACCGACATCCGCGTAGCCGCCAAAGGCACCCGCTTCGCTCAGCTGGAAGTCAAACGCGGCATCTTCGCCTGCGGCGGCGCCACCATCCGCCTGCAAAGGGAAATCGGCTGGGGCAATGCCCAGCGCTACCTGCTCACCGGCGACGAATGGACGGCCGAACAGGCTTACCAGTGGGGCCTGATCCAGGAGCTGGTGGAGCCCGGGGAGCAGTTCAATAAAGCCATGGAAATCGCTGAAAAGATCGCCAAAGCGGCTCCGTTAGGTGTTCAGGGCAGCCTGAAGTCGTCCAAGATTGCCGTGTCCGAAGGCCAGGAAGTGGCCAAGGAACGCCTGTTCCCGGAGCTGCGTCCGGTCATGGCCAGTGAGGATGTAAAAGAAGGTATCCAGTCGTTCCTGGAAAGGCGGGAAGCAGTGTTCAAAGGCAAGTAGCGGGATTGTCCGCTCCTCAAAACCTCTTCCGTAGCGAATCGTCAAATCAACGACTATCCCACGGAAGCGTAAGCGGCGGGTTGGGGCCACCCTTCCGGGAGTGTGCGCAGCAGGGATGCTGCGCTCAAGCCCCCATGGATGGGTTCACGGCGTCTCCCGGAAGGGTGGCCCCAACCCGACGCCGGCTCCCAACCAACAGGCTAGGGCCGGCAATCAAACCACGAACTCAGGCAGCCTCAGACTCAGAAGAAGCGCCAGCCCGCCGAGCCGCAGCCTCAGCCGCCACCTTCGCAGCGTAGTCAGCATACCGGGCCATCAACTCCTCCTTACGATCCGGATCCCAGTTGATCTTCGACAGATCGCCCTCGTAGTGATCAATCACCCGCTTATCCATCGTCTCGTACCACCACTGTGGCAGGTAAGCCGGCAACAACATCGACGCATAACCACCCGGCAACTGCGGCGCCTTCTCGAAATGCCTCAGGGCCTGATAACTCCGGGTTGGATGGGCGTGATGGTCAGAGTGCCGCTGTAACTGATACAGGAACAGATTGGTCACCACATGGTTGCTGTTCCAGCTGTGCTCCGGTTGCGTACGTTCATACTTGCCGTTCTTGTCCTTCTGGCGCAGCAGGCCATAGTGCTCAATGTAATTCACGCTTTCCAACAAGCTTGCCCCATAAACTGCCTGCGCCGCCAGGAACGGCACCGCCCTGGGGCCGCAGACCAGCGTAGTCGCACCAAAGAGCCCGGCACTCATGGCCCAGCCCTGCAGCAACTCATTGTCCAAGCTCCAGAAACTCTTGCCCTTGCGCTCAAGCCGCGCCTTCTCGATTTTCACTGCGGACTTCATGCCACCAAACACCGTGCGCGGCAGGAACTTCCAGAAACTCTCGCCCATCCGGCTGCTGGCCGGGTCTTCCGGTGTGGCAACCCGCTTGTGATGACCAAAATTGTGCTCAACCACGAAGTGGGTGTAACCGGTCGGCGCCAGTGCCGCCATGGCCATCAACTTGTTCAGTTTGTTGGATTTGTGCCCCAGCTCGTGGGCGGTGTTGATGCCCACACCGTTGATTGCGCCCACCGTCAGGGTCAGGCCGATCTTGTCTTCGATCGGGGTTTTCTTGCGACTGGCCAGCCAGGCACCCATAACCGTCATGGCGTACTGGGTAGGAATAAAGGCTTTTACAATCCGGTCGTAGTATTTGTCCTGCTCCAGGGACCGCACGGCGGATTCCGGCGGGTTGCTCTTGTCTTCCCCGATCGCCCGGTCCAGCGCCGGGATAATGCCATGTACCAGTGCCGGCCCGGTCCACGCCAGCGCCTTCAGCTTCCTGGGCGCCAGCGCGTATCCGGTCAAAGCGGCCAGGCCGATACCAGGCAGGGCAGGGCCCAGCAGCCACAGGTAACGCTTGGGATCTTTCCAGTCTTTTTCACCGGAGGCGGGAGTGGAATTGGCCGGTTGTTGCCCGACTGCTTGATTGGCCTTGGCGTTCATATCAGGGATCTCCGTTTTGTTCTTGGTTGTCCTCAATTTATGTCGGACAGTCGAGCAATACAACAATTTTGACGAATGTCATCGGAAGGTGGCCTGACATGACAATTCGGCCCCGGTTGGCGGATTCGGGATTTGTGGTCCAGACTTCTGCAAAACAAAAACAACAGGGACGATGGAACATGAGTGCTGCAACCCCCTCACCAGAGACTGTGTCTTTGCCGGTTCGGGAAATGCTTGTGGAGTATGTCCAGGGGCGACGGCTGGCCGAGATTATCTACCAGGATACCAACGGGCAGGTTTGTCTGGTTCATGAAAACATCCGGGACGTTCTGAGCCGGGCCGGCCATGATTTTCTGGTACTGGGCTCCGGCAAGGTGCTTGGTGTTGAGCATGTGATCATGATCGACGGCCAGCGGCTAACGAAAGGGTAATCGCCCGGTAATTGCCTGTGCAGGTGAACCGCTCTAGGCTGTTTGCGTTGTAAATACTTACCAACAGAGGGATATGGTATGAACAAGCTCACGTTGAGCGCACTGGCTCTACTGATGACACTTGGCCTGGCTGCCTGCAGTTCGGAAAGCGATGAAGGTGCCGATTTCGAGCAGGCCGGGGAGAACGCCGGTGAAATGATGGATGACGCCGCCGACTCCGTCGAGGAATCCTATGAAGAAGCCACAGGGCAGGACGAAGGTGCCTGGGGCGAAATCAAGGAAGGCGCACAGAACGCGGCGGATGAAGTCAGCGATGGTGCACAGAGCGCTGCGGACAGTGTCGGTGAAGCCGCTGATGAAGCGGGTGATGCCATGGAAGAAGGTTATGATGAGATGACTCAGTGATCACTGGCTGAGAGTTGTTTTTTCCGGAAAAGGGGCGCAGGTTGGCGCCCCTTTTTTGGTTTTTACGACAAAGTTTGGCTGGTGTGGTTAGCTGTAAAATAACTTTAACCAGAATCACGCGGAACGTTTGTTGTTCTGTCATCTTTCAGGTTGAAACTTGCCTCTCGTTAAAGCCCTTTCCTTCCGATTTCGAGAGAGACAGAACATGGCCAAGCACGACATTGATCCGAATTATCTGGACCCTAACTACGAGCCGGTGGTTAACCATTCCGAGAACCTGCCTTTTCACCAGGTGCTGTCTGCGCGCATGCAGCGCCGGGCGGTGATGAAAGGGACCGTCGGAGCAGCTTTGGCGAGTGTTATGGGCCTCGGACTCGTAGCCTGCGGGAGTGACAGCGACAGTGACGACGAGACAGCGTCAGGAAACACTCAAACGCCAGGTACAACCGAAAGAGCGCTGGGTTTCCAGGCCGTTCCGGTGTCAATGGATAACCAGGTAGTTGTTCCGGAAGGCTATTCATCAAAGACATTCTTGCCCTGGGGCACACCGATTACCGGGTCGTACCCGGATTATCGCGCTGATGGCACCAATTCCGGCGCAGACCAGGAAGAGCAAGTGGGTATGCACCATGACGGCATGCACTTCTTCCCGATTGACCAGAAGAGTGGCGGCAACAGCTCCACTGAAGGTCTCCTGGTTATGAACCATGAGTACATCAATCAGGAGGCCATCCATGCGGAGGGCGCAACCTATAATGCTGATGGCTCCCGCCCGGCAGATGAAGTTCGTAAAGAAATCGCAGCCCACGGCGTTTCCGTGGTTCATATTAAGCAGGATGCTAACGGTGAGTGGGATGTGGTGTTTGGCAGCCCACTCAACCGCCGGGTAACCGGTGGTACTGAAATGGAAATCCGCGGCCCGGTTCGTGGCTATGACAAACTCTTCACTAAATTCAGTCCCAATGGTACCCGCACCCGCGGAACCCTCAATAACTGCTCCATGGGGCCGACGCCCTGGGGAACCTACCTGACAGCGGAAGAAAACTGGCACGGTTACTTTGCCAACAGTGATGCTACCCAGCCTCGCGAGCAAACCCGCCACGGCGTGGGTAGTGAAAGCCGCTACGATTGGGAACTGGCAGATAACAAGGCCGATCAATACGTGCGTTTTAACGTCAGCGCGCTCGGCGGTTCTGCCTCAGAGGATTACCGCAACGAAGCCAACACCTTCGGCTTTATGGTGGAAATCGACCCATTCAACCCGGAGAGCATGCCCCAGAAGCGCACAGCCCTCGGTCGTTTCGGCCATGAAGGTGTAATTTTCGCACCGGCCAAAGAAGGTGAGCCGGTTGTCTGTTACTCCGGTGACGACTCCCGCTTCGAGTACATCTACAAGTTCGTGTCTTCCAAACCGTACTATGCAGCCACCGCTGGTGGTTACCTGCTGGATGAAGGCACGCTGTATGTAGCGCGATTCAACGAAGACGGCAGTGGTGAATGGCTGGCCCTGGATCTCGACAACCCGGCTTTTGCCTCCAAGGTTAATGCTGCCAAGGGTACGACCGTTGGTGATGTGGCATTTGATGGCTTCGAGAACCAGGCCGACGTGCTGTTGAACACCCGTCTGGCCGCTGACATTGCCGGTGCCACACCAATGGACCGTCCGGAGTGGGGTGCGGTTGATCCGAATACCGGCGAGGTTTACTTCACTCTCACCAATAATACCAAGCGCACAGAAGACCAGGTGAATGCAGCCAACCCGGTAGCCCAGAACAAGAACGGCCACATCATTCGCTGGCAGGAAGCCGGTAACGATTACACTGCCGGTTTCTTCGAATGGGATATCTTTGTCTTCGCCGGTGAGCAGGGCACAGAGACCGTGGTTGATGGCGACGCCGTTGTTACGCTGAATGACGACAACATCTTCAACAGTCCGGATGGCCTGTGGTTCGATTACAACGGCCGTCTGTGGATCCAGACTGACGGATACAGCGACGAAACCTTCGGTAACCAGATGATGCTGGCTGCGAATCCGGAAACCCGTGAGATCAAGCGTTTCTTCGTGGGCCCCCAGGGCTGTGAGGTCACCGGCGTGGTCACCACTCCGGACAGCAAAACCATGTTCGTGAATATCCAGCACCCGAAAGCCAACTGGCCGGATGCTAACGACCCTCGTCCCCGCGATGCCTGCGTCATCGTAACCCGCAACGACGGCGGCGTAATCGGCGCCTGATCATAGCGGTTAGCCACAAGGCAGCACCAAAGCCGGCCCCGGTTTTACCTGGGCCGGTTTTTGTTTTTGCAGAGGGTCATATTGTGGAAAGGTCCGCAAAAACCCCGAGGCCGGCTGCGAAAGGGCTGTGGTAGACTGCGGAAAAGTCCTGATCCGGAGTTATCACCTTGGCTGAACCCGAATTTATTCCCGCAAACCCCAACGGCAATGAACGTCAGCCGGAGCCTGGCCGCAACTTGGCGGTCGTGGTTTACATCCTTCAGGCCCTGTCCTTTTTTCTCGGCGGCATCACCGGCCTGGTTGGCGTCATCGTCAATTACGTGAAGCTGGATGATGTACGTGGCAGCTGGATCGAAAGCCATTTCCGCTGGCAAATCCGCACCTTCTGGATTGGGCTGTTGTGGACGGTGATTGGTATTATCACCACCCCATTGATCATCGGTTGGTTTATTCTGCTCGGTATCTCGATCTGGGTGATCTATCGCATCGTAAAGGGTGCCCTGGCCCTGAACGACGGCAAGACTATTTAATCCATTCCCTTCCTTTCCCTGAAAGCTTTGCGCCTTTTGTCCAGACGCCCTTCGGGGCGCAAGGCAGTCTTTTGCACCTCTCTTTGGGCTCCTTGCTCGGCCAAAATGTAAAAAATTGCAAAATCTCCCTCCGGTCCATCGGCCTGTAAGCACGGCGACCTCAGGCCTGAATTTCAGCTAAACCATTGGCTTTCAACATAAATAAGTCCATACGATAAAGTGGATCACTGTTAGTTCAGTATATGGTTGGCAAAAATGACAACAATATGTGAATAAAATGCCAAGTTAATACGCCAGTAGCTGGCCCAAACTGCCAAGAAACAGAGGCAGTTTGTTTCTTTTGTGTAACTGGCAGGGCTAAAGGAAAAGGAGTGTTCACATGGCAAGAAAGCAACTTCTGGCGGTATCGGTTGCAGGGCTGTGCGCCGCGATGGCAGCGACGGCAGTGCAAGCGAATGCGGTCAAGCACGAAAGTGAAGTGTCAGTGCTGGGGGCTTACATTGAGCCCGACAGTGACAGGACTGATGAGTACGGCAGCGGTTTGCGGGGCATTTACAGTCACCGTTTCGGTAAGCACTGGTGGCTTGAGCCTCAATTGTTCTCCGGAATTATCGAGACGGGTGTTACCGGCGCAACGGATTACTACCAGCAAACCCTGGGAGCGGACCTGAGCTACCGGTTTTTCGACAGCGAATCCTTCACGCCGTATGTATCCGTTGGTGGTGGCCTGTCCCGTAACGATGTAGCTGACAACCCGGCCAGCGAATTTGCCGGCTATGCCAATGCCGCCCTCGGCCTCATCACCTCCCCTTTTACCGAGTCTGGCCTGCGTGTGCGGGGCGACGTCCGTTACCTGTGGGATTCCTACGACGACGGATTATCTGACATTCACCTGAGTGTCGGCCTGACCATTCCAATCGGCGCTACTCGCACCCGTATCGTGGAAAAAACGACCGTTGTTGAAAAGCCGGTGGTGGTAGAGCAACAGCTCGCGGATTCCGACAAAGACGGCGTTGTGGATGGGGTAGACCAGTGCCCCAACACCCTGGAAGGCCTGGAAGTGAACGCCGTTGGCTGCGTTGAAACCGACAAGGCCCAGTCTGTGGTATTGCAGGGGGTGACTTTCGAGTTCAACTCCAACCGGCTGACCGCCAACGCACGCGACATCCTCATTCCCGCCGCCGAGGCCCTGAAAGGACAGCCAGACCTTAAGGTAGAGCTGGCCGGCCATACCGACAGCGTGGGGGCTGAAAGCTACAACCAGCAACTCTCACAGCAGCGGGCAGACGCCGTGCGCAACTACCTGCTTGACCTGGGTGTGGCTCCGGAACAGCTGAGTGCCGAAGGCTATGGCGAAGCCCGCCCGATCCGCAGTAACGATACCGAGGAAGGCCGCGAGCGCAATCGCCGAGTCGAATTCAACGTGGTTTCTAAGTGATAGCAAGAAGGAATTTGGAAATGAGACTGAACAATCTGAACTGGCCTTTGATTTTGATGGTTACGGCGTTTCTGGCCGTAGCCGGGTGTAAGTCCGACAGTGGTAGCCGTGTGTCGTTTGAGGATGGCTCGGGGCAGCAAACCGGGGAGCAGGGCGATGGCGGCACCGGTGGAGCGGTGGATGCTGATGGGGATGGCATCCCTGATAACGAGGATTCCTGCCCGAATACCCGAAATTCCGGGGTTGATGCCGATGCCGATGGTATCGACGATGCGTGCGATGCCCGCATTGCGTCGTCAACGGATATCGATGGCGATGGTGTGCCGAATGGTGAAGATAACTGCCCGACCATTCCCAACCCGGACCAGGAAAATGCTGATCGTGACCTGTATGGCGACGCCTGTGACACAGATGCTGATGGTGATGGCGTTAAAGACAAGGTCCGGAATGACGATGGCAGCTTTGCAGTAATAGCGGCATCGGACGAGGGTGACAACTGCCCGCTGGTGCCAAATCCGGATCAGGCGGACCTGGACGGTGATGGCGTAGGTGATGCCTGTGATGACGATATCGATGGCGACGGCTTTCTCAATGACGAGGATGCCTGCCCGTATGTGGAAGGCAATGATGAGGCCATGTGCAGCGAGGCGGTCGATACCGACGGCGATGGCATTCCGAACCTGAGGGCTGATGGCAGCACGCCCTGGGACAACTGCGCGGATGTCGTCAATCCCTCCCAGTCGGATCTGGACGGCGATGGCATTGGCGATGCCTGTGATGAAGACACCGATGGTGACGGAATTAACGATACCAACCTGATCGGCCTGCCCGAGGATAACTGCCCGCTGGTTGCCAATCCGGACCAGGCTGATACGGACGGCGACGGCATCGGTGATGTCTGTGACCTGGTGAATGACGTTGAGTTTTCGTGTGGTGTTGGTGAGCAGTTCTCGCCCATGCTGGCCAGTGATGAGGATATCCAGGCTCAGGCATCCAAGGATGTTTCAGATTGTCTTTTGTTGACCGGTGGTCTGCTTTGCGACGTGGTTGGGGAGAACAACGTAGTTGATGATGATCTGAACAACTTCGCTACCATTTCAAATACTAACCTGTTGGGACTTTCTAACGTCAGTCTGCGAGTCGCTGCAACGTCAGGATTTGCCTACCCGGGACAAAACGTTATTGGTGTTTCGCTGGCTGAAGCGGCACAAGTGCTTCAGCTAGACTTGTTGTCGAACGGAGGCCTGCAGGTTCGGACTTTGCTAGACGGTGAGATTCAGGAACAGACCAATGGTGAAGTAGGCGCTGATCTCGATTTGCTGGGGCTTTCCGGTTTACTGGGCGGGAACGAAGTCGGTTTCCTGGTATTTCAGACATCGAAACGGTTTGATGCGGTTGAAATCGTGAGCGGCGAGTTTGAACTGCTTACGGCCCTGGATGAATACAATACCTATGGCGTCTGTGCCTCTAAAGAGGAGGTGGCCCAGCCTTAAGTCAGTGAGTGACTATCAACTCAAAGGGCCGGCACCCGCCGGCCCTTTCCATTTCACCGAAGAAAAACAGTCACTCCTCCGTCACTTCCTCCAGCCGTAAGGCACTGAACATCCCCGCCAGCCCCATCAGCCCGAGCACAATAATCACCGCCACATCGGAAATCATCGAGATAGCTGCGGTGAAGGCACCCGTAACGAGTAACAGCAGCCCGATTACGGTATTGCTTACCGAGGTATAGTCGGTGCGTTTGTTGCCACCGGCCATGTCCACCAGGTAGGTTTTCCGGCCAAGGCGCACGCCGGCGTGGGCAATGCTCAACACGAAGAAGGCAATCGGGTAGAACCAGGCGCCGCCGAAGCCGGGGCCGAAGATCAGGGCGAGCACACCCACCACCAGGCAAATACCGCTGGCCATGGCCGCGCCGCGGATCATCACTCGTCGGCTGGATACATCGGCCGCCCAGCCCCAGAAGCTGGCACTGAGTGAGCTGGCCAGGCTGCTGGCCAGCAGGAAGACGCCCAGCATCCAGCCGATGTCGGATTCTTTCTGGGCCAGCACCACGAAGTAGGGAGAGGCCAGGGCGGAGCACAACAGCAGGGCCCGGGTGATGACAAAGTTACGGAACGGAGCGTCGTCCCGCAGCAGGGACAAGCTGCGGAATGCCTCCGGCAGGGCATTGGCGCCACCGGAAGTTTCGCCCGGATACTCTTCAACTCCGGCAAACAGAAAGCCGGCGATAATCCACAGTGCTGCGGCCAGCATCAGCAGCATGGCGTAGAAGC
The DNA here is from genome assembly GCF_021282325.1 of Marinobacter sp. G11. Lineage (NCBI taxonomy): Bacteria > Pseudomonadati > Pseudomonadota > Gammaproteobacteria > Pseudomonadales > Marinobacteraceae > Marinobacter > Marinobacter sp. G11. The sequence continues at coordinate 94,325 of NZ_JAJSPB010000007.1, read as the reverse complement.
CAATGGTGGGGTCGCCCCGGTCCCAGAACAGCAGCCCGGTCAGGATAACGGTGGCGGTACCGCCAATAGTGCTGGCCAGGCCGGACAGCCGGCCCCGGCGGGTTTTCGGAATGCATTTGCCCTGAACGTCTTTCATGGAAACCGAGCAGAAGCCCCGGGCCAGGGAGAACACAACCAGCGCCGCAACAATGCCACCGCCGGCCGCGTAGCCTTCCAGAAACCACACACTGGCCGCCATGGCCATTACGCTGACCGCCTGGCCAAAGCTGCCCAGGGTCCAGAACCACTTGCGCACGGCTTTGCGGCGAACCCAGGCGCCAATCACCATCTGCGGCACCATAGAGCCGGACTCCCGGATGGGTACCAGCCAGGCCACCAGGGCCGGCGCGCCAACGGCGCTCATCAGCCAGGCCAGCACGGTTTTCGGGCTGATCAGCAAGTCGCCGAGCTTGGTCAGTACGTTACTGAAAAGAATCAGGAAGAAGTTACGGGGCACTTCCCTGCAGGCATCCTCCGGAATGTCTTTGCAGACCCGTGCGTCTTCTTCGTTGGCGATCAGGCTGTAAAGCTGGTCAACCGTTGCTTTGTTCTGGCTGGACAATGTTTTTCCTCCCGTGGTCAGGCCCGCAAGCATAGCAGGACATTCGGCGTGGCTTAACCGTCTGCCGGAGTTGCCTGTGGCTTGCCGCTGGTGCTTAATGGGCACCTGAAAGCAGGAGCCCGATATGCTGAGTTACCTTCACGCCTTCCACGCTGGCAACTTTGCGGATGTACAGAAACATGCCGCATTAACCCTGGCGCTGGCCATGATGCAGGCCAAGAAAACGCCCATTGCCTGTTTTGATACCCATGCCGGCAGTGCGGTTTACGACCTGACCGGTGAGCGCGCCCGAAAAACCGCCGAGGCGGACACCGGTGTACAGCGCCTGTGGCGGTTACGGAACAGCCTGTCATCGCCGGACTGGCAGCCCATGCTGGAGGTTCTGGCCAGCGAAAATCCTGGCAACAGTGAGCTGGAAACGTATCCCGGCTCGCCGGCCTGGCTGGCGGGCTTTGCCCGTGATGCCGATACGGTCACCGCCTTTGAACTGCACCCTACCGAGGGCCAGCAACTGGCTGGCTGGGCCCGGGATGCGGGAGTTCGTGTGGTGCAGCAGGACGGCCTGAAAGGTTTGCTGCAGAAACTGCCGCCGCCCCAGCCCCGGCTGCTGACGCTGATTGATCCCTCCTACGAAATCAAAAGTGATTACACCTCAGTGGCCGAAACCCTCACCAAGGCATGGAAAAAGTGCCGCCATGGGGTCTATCTTGTCTGGTATCCGATACTGACCAGTGGCTTGCAGGAGCAGCTGGTTTCTGCCCTGAAAGGCGGTGAAGTGCGTAAGGTTCTGCGCAGCGAAGTGATGCTGGATACGCCGCCGGAGCGGGGCATGGTTGGCTCAGGTATGCTGGTGGTGAATCCGCCCTGGGGCTTTGAGCAACGCTTTGCGGCCATGATGGACGAACTGCAGGGCGAAAACGGGTTGGGGTGGTCGTCTTCGATCACCTGGCTGGTTCCCGAATAATCTGGCTGGAGTAGCATCTTTGACGTCCGAGACCGCTCAGGAAAACCCCTGCCTGCCCGGCGGGTTGATTGCGCTGGACCAATGGAAAACCCCGGAAACCTCTGTGCAAAAGACCTTACGCAGTGGCTTGCGGGATATCCTTCAGCAATTGCGCGCCGAGATGACGCCGGAGGACCAGGCCTTCGAGAGCCTGGACGACCTGCCGGCACTGTCCCATGCAAAGCTTGGCCGGTACGCACCGCAGCCGGAGGCCGGAGAGCTGGCCGGGGCGATCAATGAATGCCTGGCATCACTGCGGCAAGGGGGCACCCACAACCGGCAGGTGAGTTTTCTGGTTGCGCCGCCGTTTTCCGGTATTCAGGGGGCTTTGCGCGCCAGCGGACTGCGGGTGATCTCGCCCCCGGATAACCTGCTGATGGCGGAGAAAGACATCTCCGGCTGGTGGGATGAGCAGCTGGCGGGCGATGACTGGGTGGTACCGGAGCTTGCGGATTTCTGGCTCAGGCATCGGTCTGGCATGGGCTTGCTGAAAGAGTTCTTTGCCCGGGTGGCAATGGAGGGTGCCGGCAAGGGCATGGTGGGATGTTCCAGCTGGTGCTGGCAGTTCTGGGTGCAGTACCTGCCAGAATTGCATGTGGCGCCGCTGACGGTCGCGCCCCTGACGGATGACCGGCTTACCCGGTGGCTGGCTTTCCTTGCGTCGGGTAAGGCGGGTGGGCCACTCACCGCTCGCATGACCAACGATGGCCTGTATGTGTTGCCGGCTCCGGAGGAGGATTGCGAGCGCAAGTACAGCGACTTCGCCCGGGACCTGGCCACCATGGCCCGGGGCAACCGCGGGGTTGCCCATGCTGTCTGGCAAAGAACCCTCAGGGCCAGGGCCGAGGAAGACACCGAGAACGGCGATAAAGAAGAGAAGAAAGATATTCCTGCCAACGGCCCGAGCTGCTGGGTAGCGCCGCTGGAGCAGTTGAGCCTGCCGGCGGTGCCCCAGAGCAACGGCCGGCAACCGGGGCATATACTGCATGCCTTGTTGCTGCACAACGGGCTGACCTCCGAACAGTTACAACTGGTGACCGGCTTGCCGGGGCAGGAGATCAGCTTGTCGCTGGCGCGGTTCCAGCGTGCCGACCTGGTCACGAAGGGCGACACCGCAGGCGCGTTCAGGGTTACTCCGCTGGGCTATCCCGCCGTGCGAAAATATCTGCAGTCCCGGGGTTACCCGGTCGACGGTTTCTAGGAGGCTATGATGGGCGATCTTGATATCAAGGGTGCACTGTCATCCATAACCTCTGAAGCCTTGCTGGAAGCGGCTATCCTGGTGGTGGTAGCGTCGCTGCTGATTCTGATGGTGCAGAAGCTGGTGCCGGCAGTGGCCGGCAAGCTGTCCGGCAAGCCCCGGCTGTATCTGCTGGCGTCTGTGCCGCTGCTGCGGCTGCTGATTATCATCCTCACCATCACCATGGTGGTGCCGGTTCTGGTTGAGCCTTCATTTGAAAACATGGTGGCCATCTTCGGTGCCCTGGGCCTGGCCCTGGGCTTTGCCTTCAAAGACTACGCCAACAGCCTGATTGCCGGCATCGTCACCCTGTACGAAATGCCTTACCGGCCCGGCGACTGGATTGAAGTGAACGGCCAGTATGGCGAGGTGCGCTCCATCGGCACCCGGGCAGCAGAGATTGTCACCCTGGATGACACGGTCATCGTGATTCCTCACGGCCTGTTGTGGAACACCCTCTTGGCCAATAGCAATGACGGAACCGATAACCTGATGTGTGTGGCTGAGGTTTATCTGGACCCGAACCACGATGTGGCGCGCATGCAATCGCTTTTTCGCGACACCATCTATGCCTGTCCGCTAACCAAGACCCATCAGCCGGTGGTAGTGGCTGTGTCCGCCGGCGACACCGGTATGAAGTACCGCCTGAAGGCTTATCCGCTGGAGCCGCGGGACCAGACCCGGTTTATTTCTGACCTGACGGCCCGTGCGGCGGAGATCTGTGCGGCTGAGGGGGTCAGAATGATCTCTCGGCCTTTGATGCTGCACTGAAACGAAAAAGCCCCGCAAAGGCGGGGCAACTGACGAACCGGATGCGGGTTTGCTTACATCAGGGCGTCAACACGGTTGCGAACTTTCGGCTCGCTGCTGTAGGCGGTTGCGATGGAGTTGTAGGTGGGGATGTCGATACCTACGTCTTCAATCACGGAAACCATTTTGTCGTTGGCTTCCCTCTGCAGTTCCTGGGCTTTCTGCTGGGAATCCGCCGCTTCGATCTTCTGGATATACTCTTCGCGCACTTCCATGACACCTTCCTGGGCTTCGATGAAGTCTTTCAGTTGGGCATCGCTGAAGTTGGTGTCCTGGGTGCCCGCCGCGGCCGGGTCAGAATAGCCGGAACTCTGGGTCTGCTGGGCTGCCGGCTCTTGCTGGTTCTGCTGTGCCATCGCGGGTGCTGCGGCCAGAAGTGCCAGGGATGCGGTTACAGATACGAGTAGCTTGTTCATAGGTCAGGCTCCTTTCGCTTTAACGGGTCGGGGGAAGAATTTGGTATTCCCCGATTTCAGTGAATGACGGTCAGTGTTTTGCAGTCGCCGTGCCAACTTTTTCAAATCTAATAATGTTCTTTTAAATCAGTTGCTTATTGTTTTTTCTGCCATTACAAGTGAGTAACTTGGGTTGTGGCAAAATGCCACATGTGTCAAAAATGGTGTGACACTTCTTGCGAAGGACAGGTTTATGGTTTCCCTTGGCCGGCGCTTCCGGGATTTATTCCGCTCCCTGCAGCTGACTCTGGTACTGAGTATCGTTGTGCCCCTGCTGTTATTCAGTGGCATCGCCATCTACATCGGATTGGGGGCGGTGGAGCGGGCCCTGAATGACCGGCTCAGGGAAGACCTTGAACTGGTTGCCCGCGCCGTCACCGGGCCGGTTGCCAATGCCCTGTCCCAGGGTGACGAGCTGGTCTTGGGGGAGTCCCTGAAATCCATTTTCCAGATCGGCCGCATTTCCGGGGCCTCGGTGTTTGATGATGCCGGTAACCGGGTAGCCAGCCTGGGGGTAGCGGATTCGGATGTCACCAACAGCGCCAGTGCGGAGAAGGTGATCACCAGCGGTGAGCTGGGGGGAGCCTTCCGCCGGGTCGACGGCGAATCGGTGTTTTCCCAATTCACCCCGCTGGTGGGCGAGGACGGCCGTATACAGGGGCTGCTCCAGGTTACCCGCCAGCGCAGCGATTTCCATGACCTGGTCGCCTCATCCCGATGGTGGGCAGTGAGTATCTGGTCGGCCTTGTCGGCCATCATCATCCTTGTGGTTGTACTCGGCCATTACCGGACCGTTGGCCGGCATGTGAACCGTTTACTGGAAAACATGGCAGGCCTTGCGCCCGGCCAATGGGTATTGGCGGTGCCTCCGTCCGGCCCCCGGGAAATCCGGCAGATACACAAAGGTATTCTCGAGCTGGGCCGCCGGATGGCGGGCGCCGAATCGGAAATCGAGGGTCGTATTGCCCGGGAGCGGGCGCTGGCGGAGCAGCTGGAGTATCAGGAAAAAGTTGCCATGATCGGCCGGGTTGCCGGCGGGGTGGCCCACGAACTGGGGGCGCCATTGAATGTGATTCAGGGCCGGGCCCGAATCCTTGCCCGCTCGGGCTTGCCGGAGGACCAGCAACGCCACCTGACCGATATTGAGCACCAGGTCAGCCGTATGACCGCCATTATCCAGCAATTGCTGGATTGTTTCCGGCATGTGCCCGATTCCCGCAGGCCACTGGATTTGTCTTCGGTGCTGGCGGATGTAATGCAGAGGGTGGCGGACGATAACCGCTGCGCAGCCAGAACCCTGGAAACCGAAGGCCTTGATGCGGCTATGCCGGTACGGGCGGAGCCTTTGCGGGTGGGGCTGGCTTGCCTGAATGTGATTCGCAACGCCTGTCAGTCTGCACAGTCACGGTTACGGGTGTCTGCCCACGATGCCGGCGACTGCTGGGAAGTGCGGGTGGAAGACGATGGCCCCGGCATTCCGGAGCCGCAACGGGCACAGGTTTTCGAACCTTTCTACAGCACCCGGGCTGCCGGTGAAGGCACGGGGCTCGGGCTGGCAGTGGTCAGCAGTGTGCTGAAAGAACATGGAGGCCGGGTGGATGTAGGCAGCTGTGATCTGGGTGGCTGCCGCATGAGCCTGTATTTCCCCAAGGAGTCCGAATGATGTCTGCAACAGCTGCCACCATTATGCTGGTGGAAGATGATCCCAGCCTGGGTCAGCTCCTGGCCGAGGAGCTGGAAATGGATGGCTATGCCGTCGACCGTGCCGCCACTGTGCAAGAGGCCCGGGGGCTGTTGCAGCAACAGCGGCCGGCCCTGATCGTGTCGGATCTGCGGCTGCCCGATGGCGACGGTATGCAGGTGCTGGCCTTTCAGCAGGCCGAGCACCCCGGCATCCCCTTTATTGTGATCACCGCCTTTGGCACCGTAGACCAGGCGGTTGAGGCCTTGAAGGCGGGAGCGGATGACTTTCTCACCAAGCCGTTGTCGACCGACCATTTGCGGCTGAAAATCAAACGATTGCTGGCACAGGCCGATGTGAACCGGCAACTGGCAGAAATCCAGTCCCGCCAGCAGGGTGAAAAGAATATGGGGCTGGTGGGTGACAGCCCGGCCATGGAACGCCTGCGGGGTGAAATTCGCCAGGTGGCCCGCAGCCAGGCGGCGGTGCTTATTAACGGTGAGAGCGGCACCGGTAAAGAACTGGTAGCCCGTGCCATTCACAATCAGAGTGGCCGGGCGGACAGGGCGTTCCTGGCGGTGAACTGCGCCGGCATTCCGCCAGACCTGATGGAAAGCGAGTTTTTCGGCCACGAAGCGGGCGCCTTTACCGGCGCCCGCCAGGCCCGCAAAGGCCTGTTCGCCGAAGCCAGTGGTGGTACCTTGCTGCTGGACGAGATCGGTGAGATGCCGCTGTCACTGCAAGCCAAGCTGCTGCGGGTGCTGCAGGAAGGCGCCATCAAGCCGGTCGGGGCGGATCACGAAGAAACCGTGGATGTACGCATTCTGGCGGCTACCCATGTAAACCTGATGAAGGCCGTTGAAGACGGGCTGTTCCGGGAAGATTTGTACTACCGCCTGGAAACCCTCGCGCTGCAGGTGCCGCCACTGCGGGACCGGGATGAAGATGTGGAAATGCTGGCCATGCACTTCCTGAAAGAAGCCTGCCGGCGGCATAACCGGGGGTTCATCAAGTTCAGCGATGTCACTCTGCGGGTGCTCCGGGACTATCCGTTCCCGGGAAATGTCCGGGAGTTGTCCAGTGCCATTGAACGGGCGGTGACCTTCTGTGATGGCGACACCATCCAACCGGAGCATCTGCCAGAGCGGATTCGCAAGCGGCAAAGTTCGCTTCAGGCGCCCCCGGCCGACCCTGTGGCCGATAACATCCCGGAATGGCCTACACTGGAAGCCCTGCAGCAGGACTATGTGCGCAAGGTGATGGCGGCGGTTGATGGCAACAAGCGCCGTGCTGCACAGATCCTCGGTATTAACCGGCGGACACTCTATCGCTGGCTCGAAACCAATCCGGAGCAGAATTCATGAAAAACCAGAAGCAGGCCATGTTGTTTGGTCTGGGTACTGTATTGCTTTGGTCTACCGTGGCTACGGCCTTCAAGTTGGCCCTGGCGGACCTGGCGCCGGTGCAGATGCTGCTGGTGGCCTGTGCCGCCTCCATTGTGGTGATGGGCGGAGCGTTGGTGATCATGGGGCGCTGGCAGGAGGTGTTCCAGCTTTCCCGCCGCCAGTACCTTCAGTCTATCGGCATGGGGCTGATCAATCCCTGCTTGTATTATTTCCTGTTGTTCGGCGCCTTTGACCGGTTGCCGGCCCAGGAGGCCCAGCCCCTGAACTACACCTGGGCGCTGGTGCTGGCGTATCTGTCTGTGCCGTTCCTGGGCCAGAAGCTGCGCCGTATCGATATCCTGGCCGGGCTGGTGTGCTATGCCGGGGTAGTGGTGATTGCCACTCGCGGGGCGGTTACCTCTCTGAGTTTTTCAGACCCTCTGGGGGTCTCCCTGGCACTGGGCAGTACGGTGGTCTGGGCGTCTTACTGGATTATTGCCACCCGGGACACCCGTGATCCTGTAGTTGGCCTGTTCCTGAATTTCCTGTTTGGCCTGCCGGTGATCGCCCTGGTGTGCTGGTATACCGTCGGGCTGGAATTTCCTTTGGGTGGCTCGCTGGCAGCGGCCCTGTACGTGGGGGTGTTCGAGATGGGAATTGCCTTTGTGCTCTGGTCCCAAGCCATGAAAAAGGCGGAAAATACCTCGAAAGTGAGCAATCTGATCTTCATCTCCCCGTTTTTGTCACTGGTATTTATCTACTTCATTCTGGGCGAGGTGATTCTGCCATCCACCTACGTGGGGCTGGTGCTGATTATTGCCGGGCTCTGGCTGCAGCAGAAAAAAGTGAAACAACGGGAGCAGGCGCTGGAACATGGCTGAGGGCTGGTTTCTGTACCTGGTGCGTACCGCCTCCGGTGCGCTGTACACCGGAATTACCACCGACGTTGAGCGGCGCTTCGCAGAGCACCAGGCCGGTGCGCCCAAGGGGGCCCGCAGCCTGCGTGGTAAAGGCCCGTTGACCCTGGAGTTCCAGGCCCCGGCCGGAGATCGCAGCCGGGCCTCGAAACTGGAATGGCAGGTAAAACGCTGGCCCCGGGTTCGAAAAGAAGCGCTCCTGAAGGGGGAAATCAGCCTGCCAGATGACGCCTGATATGGTCGGCGGCAACGGCCACGGCTTCGGTGGCCCGGTTCAGCTGGCCGCTGTGTACCTGGAACACATGCCACAGGCTGTTGTAGATCTCCAGCGTAGTGTCCACGCCGTCGCGCTTGGCCACTGCCGCCAGCCGGGTGGCATCATTCAGTAGTATTTCCTGGCTGCCTGCCTGAATGAGCAACGGTGGCAGGCCTGTCAGATCACCGAACACAGGTGAAATCATCGGATTGGTTAAGGGTGTCTGGCCGCCATACAGGCGGGCCGCATTTTTGGTCCAGCTGGCGTGCAAGACCGGTTCGCATTCCGGCTGGTAAAGCTGTTGCTGGGTCAGGTCGGTCCACGGGGAAAAACAGGTGATGGAAGACGGCAACGGCTTGTTCTGGTCCCGCAGGCGCATGGCGAGGGCTAGCGACAGCCCGCCTCCGGCCGAATCGCCCGCCAGCGCCACCGAGCTTGCCGGAATGCCCTGGCTCAGCAGTGCCCGGTAAACCGACTCTGCGTCATCCGGTGCGGCCGGGTAGGGGTGTTCCGGTGCCAGCCGGTAATCCGGAACGATCACTTCACAACCGCTCAGCTTCGCCAGCTGCCCGGCAATGCCTTTGTGGGTGGCGGCCGAGCCGATGATATAGCCACCTCCGTGCAGGTACAGGATGGTGCCGATTGCCGGTTGCGCCGGCGTAGCCCTCAGTACCGGCACATTACCAAGGTCGTCTTTGCGGAAGCGGACATCACGGGGAGGAACCGAGCTGCGATAGGCCTGGCGAACCAGCCGGCGTTGCAGTGACAGCGGTACAGCATTCGAGAGCATGGGGCGCACCAGGCGGTGCATGGTCTGGCGTAACCCTGCCTCAAGAAGCGGCTGGAACATCTGTGTTCTCCCTCGTGAATGGGTTAGGATGACGGTCAATTATTGATTCATGACAGGCGTTTAACTCTACGTGTACTGGAAAACAGATACCATAGAAATACCGAATTGGGACAGACATTCCCTGCTGGAGCGTCTGGAGCCTTTCGACCCGGCCGAGCGCCGGGACCTCAGTGTTGAGATGGAAGCCTATTGCCGTTTTTACGGCCTGGATCTCTGGGTGGAGCACCCGGAGGTGGCTTACCATCAGGGCTACGTAAAGGCAGACCGGCACGAAGTCATGGTGCATTACTTCCGGCTGCCGGAGGCGGCAGGGAGCAAGGGCACGGTGTTCATCCTGCATGGTTACTTTGACCACGTGGGGCTGTATACCCAGCTGATTGACCGTTGCCTGGGCGCCGGCTTTGATGTGCTGACCTACGACCAGCCCGGGCACGGGCTGTCCAGCGGTACACCGGCAGCCATTGGCAGTTTCCTGGAATACCAGGCGGTGTTGTCTGAGGTCATGGCTGAGGTGAAAGACATGGTGCGCGGGCCCTGGTTTGCTGTGGGCCAGAGTACCGGTGGGGCGATCCTGATTGACTACCTGCTGTCCAACCACCACGACCAGGACACCTCCGCATTCCGGAGAGTGGTCCTGCTGGCGCCCCTCGTTCGGCCCATGGGCTGGTTAGGTGCCAGGGTGCTGCACAGCGTGGTCAAACCGTTTCTGACCCGATGGAAGCGAGCCTTTAACGAAAACAGCGGGAATACGCGGTTTCTGCAGTTTTTGCGTGAGCATGACCCGCTCCAGGCCCGTGCGGTGCACGTTGATTGGGTAACGGCCCTGAAAAAATGGGTGCCGCACATCGAGTCGGCCAGGCCGGTGGATTTTCCGGTTACCGTGGTGCAGGGCGAGAAAGACACCACCGTAGACTGGCAGCACAACCTGCGCATTATCCGTAATAAATTTTCCTCTGTGAGGGAACGAAGAATCCCGGATGGTCGTCATCATCTGGTAAACGAAGCCCAGGATTTGCAGGCTACGGTGTTTAACACCATTATTGAAACATTCTCGGAATGAAATGGCCGGCGCCGGATCTGGCAGGGCCGCAAGAAAAACCGACGCAGGAGAAAACCATGAAGAAGACAATCCTTGCTTTCGCAGTTGCCACCGTTGGTATGAGTGGCTGTATGACGTACGACCCGTACACCGGCGAAGAGAAAACCTCTAACGCCACCAAGGGCAGCATTATCGGTGCCCTGGGCGGTGCTGCCGTGGGTGCGGCTACATCCAGCAGCAGTGATCGCGGCAAGGGTGCCCTGATCGGCGCTGCCAGTGGTGCGGCTGTCGGTGGTGGTATCGGTTACTACATGGACCGCCAGGAAGCGCAGCTGCGTCAGAAGCTGGAAGGCACCGGTGTTCGCGTCGTCCGTAATGGCGACCAGATCGAGCTGGTTATGCCGGGCAACATCACCTTTGACACAGACCAGTCCAGCATCCGTTCCGGCTTTACCGGCACCCTGGAGTCTGTAGCCCTGGTACTGAAAGAGTTCGACAAGACCATCATCCAGATTGAAGGCCACACCGACAGCACCGGTTCCGACAGCTACAACCAGCTGCTGAGTGAGCGCCGTGCCTCTTCAGTGCGGGACTTCCTGCTGAACCAGGGCATCGAGCCGCGCCGTACCCGTGCGACTGGTTATGGCGAGCGCTACCCGGTTGCTTCTAACGATACCTCAGCCGGCCGTGAGCAGAACCGTCGCGTTGAGCTGACGCTGGTGCCGATGGAGCAGTAATTCTCCGCTCCCAGCGCAAAAGAAAACCCCGGAGGCGAAAGCCTGCGGGGTTTTTTTACGGCTGGTGAAAACCGGGTCAGAACAGAACGCGGCAGCGAATTGTGCCTTTCACCTGACGCAGTTTTTCCAGGGCCAGTTCGCCGTAGGCCTTGTCGACATCCACGACTACGTAGCCGATATCTTCCTTGGTCTGCAGGTACTGGCCGCACACGTTGATGCTGTTCTCGGAGAACACCTGGTTGATCTCGGACATCACGCCCGGCACGTTCTCGTGAATGTGCAGCAGGCGGTGCTGGTTCGGGTGCGAAGGCAGGGCGACTTCCGGGAAGTTCACGGAAGACACAGAGGTGCCGTTGTCGCTGTACATGGCCAGCTTCTCAGCCACTTCACGGCCGATGTTTTCCTGGGCTTCGATGGTGGAGCCACCTACGTGCGGAGTCAGGATGCAGTTGTCGAATTCGCGCAGCGGAGACACAAACTCTTCATCGTTGGACTTCGGCTCAACCGGGAATACGTCGATTGCTGCACCCAGCAGTTTGCCGGAACTCAGCGCATCGGCCAGGGCGTCGATATCCACCACGGTACCGCGGGAAGCGTTCATCAGGATGCTACCCGGCTTCATCTGTGCAAACTGCTCGGCCTTGAACATGTATTTGGTCGCCGGAGTTTCCGGTACGTGCAGGGAAACCACATCGGAAATGTTCAGCAACTCCTGCAGCGTGCCCACTTGCGTGGCGTTACCGATCGGCAGCTTGGAAACCACGTCGTAGAAATACACGTCCATGCCCAGGCTCTCGGCCAGGACACTGAACTGGGTGCCGATGTTGCCGTATCCGATGATGCCCAGCTTCTTGCCACGGATTTCGTAGCTGTTCTTGGCGGACTTGATCCACTCACCCCGATGCGCCTTGGCGCTCTTCTCGGGCACGCCACGCAGCAGCAGGATGGCCTGGGCCAGAACCAGCTCGGCTACGGAACGGGTGTTGGAGAAAGGTGCGTTGAAAACGGCAACACCACGGCGGGTTGCAGCCTGCAGGTCTACCTGGTTGGTGCCAATGCAGAAACAGCCCACAGCCACCAGCTTCTTGGCAGCTTCAAATACTTTCTCGGTCAGCTGGGTGCGAGACCGGATACCGACGAAGTGCGCATCGGCAATCTTCTCGATCAGGTCTTCCTCGCCCAGTGAATGGGTCAGGTACTCGATGTTGGTGTAACCCGCAGCGTTCAGGGTATCAATGGCAGATTGATGCACGCCTTCCAGCAGCAGGATCCGGATTTTGCTCTTTTCGAGAGACGTATTTGACATGGGCTAGCTTCCGAACCTTTCGTCACGTGAAATGACCGCGGCCGGGGATCGTCAACCCGGCTCACAGAACAGGGGCGGTATGATACCATAAACGGAGATTTTCACAGCGCGCCGGTTTGCCTGAATCAATTCTTTGTGAACGCCTTCTGACCACGCGCGGCCCAACCTGAGAGACAGACACACCCATGAATTCCGAACAGATCATTGCTTCCCTTAAAGAGCTGGTGGCTACCGGCGACGCTCCGGGCAAGGTTCTGACCGATCCGGCCGACCTGGACTCCTATGGCAAGGACTGGACCAAAATCCATCCGCCCAAGCCCCTGGCGATCGTGCTGCCGAAGACCACCGAGCAGGTGCAGGCTGTGGTGAAGTTTGCCAACGAGCACAAGGTGGCCCTGGTGCCTTCCGGCGGACGTACCGGCCTGAGCGCCGGCGCCGTTGCCGCCAACGGCGAGGTGGTAGTGGCGTTCGATAACATGAACCAGATCCTGGAATTCAATGCCAGCGACCGCACGGTACGTTGTCAGTCGGGCGTGGTGACCGAACAGCTGCAGAACTTCGCCGAGGAAAACGGCCTGTACTACCCGGTGGACTTCGCCTCTGCCGGTTCCAGCCAGCTGGGCGGCAACCTGTCTACCAACGCCGGCGGCATCAAGGTGATCCGCTACGGCATGAGCCGCGACTGGGTAGCCGGCCTGAAAGTGGTCACCGGCAAGGGCGATATCCTGGACCTGAACAAGGACCTGGAAAAGAACAACACCGGCTACGACTTGCGCCACCTGTTTATCGGCGCCGAGGGCACCCTGGGCTTCATTACCGAAGCCACCATGAAGCTTACCCGCCAGCCGGATAACCTCACGGTACTGGTGCTGGGCCTGGGCGACCTGACCAACACCATGGACGTGCTGCAGAAGTTCCAGAGCAAGCTGGACCTGACCGCCTACGAATTTTTCTCCCACCAGGCCATGAACCACGTACTGGCCCACGGCCAGGTACAGGCCCCGTTCGAGACCGAAGCGCCTTACTACGCGCTGCTGGAATTCGAGGCGGTTTCCGATCAGGTGATGGACGATGCCATGTCCCTGTTCGAACACTGCGTCGAGGAAGGCTGGGTGCTGGACGGCGTAATCAGCCAGAGCGAAACCCAGGCCCAGAACCTGTGGCAGCTGCGGGAGCGGATTTCCGAGTCCATCGCCCCGAGGATTCCCTACAAGAACGACGTTTCTGTGGTGGTCTCGAAGGTGCCGGGCTTCCTGCAGGAAATCGACGACGTCGTCACCGAACATTACCCGGACTTCGAAATCATCTGGTTCGGCCACATCGGCGACGGCAACCTGCACCTGAACATCCTCAAGCCGGAAGACATGGCCAAGGAAGACTTCTTTGAGAAGTGCCAGCAGGTGAACAAGTGGGTGTTCGAGATTGTCGAACGCTACCAGGGCAGTGTTTCCGCTGAACATGGCGTAGGCATGACCAAAAAGCCCTACCTGCACTACACCCGCAGCGAGGCGGAAATCGCCTATCTTAAGGGTATCAAGCAGGTGTTCGACCCTAACGGTATCATCAACCCGGGCAAGATCTTCGACTGATGCAAGAGCACATCGTAGTACTCACCGGCGCTGGCATCAGCGCCGAAAGCGGCCTCTCCACCTTCCGTGACAACGGCGGGTTGTGGGAGCAGCACAGTGTGTACGACGTAGCCACCCCGGAGGCGTTCGAGCGTAACCGTGAGCTGGTATTGCGGTTCTACAACGAACGCCGCCGCCAGCTGCTGTCGGTTCAGCCGAACCCTGCCCACCGCTTGCTGGCGGAACTGGAAAGCCGTTTCCGGGTGACCGTGGTTACCCAGAATGTCGACGACCTGCACGAGCGCGGCGGCTCCAGCAATGTGCTGCACCTGCACGGTGAACTCACCAAGGCCCGCAGTTCCGCATACCCGGACCTTATTTACGACATCGGTTACAACGACATCAATCCCGGGGATACCTGCGATCGTGGTGCCCAGCTTCGGCCCCACATTGTCTGGTTCGGCGAAGAAGTGCCGATGCTGGATGCGGCGGCTGAGGTGGTGCGCACGGCAGACCAGTTACTGATTGTGGGAACGTCACTACAAGTATATCCAGCTGCCGGGCTGGTCTACGAAGTGGACATCGATGTGCCCATCACCGTGATTGATCCGGGAGAACCAGCCTCGGTTTCACGTGCCAGAGTGATCCGGAAAGGCGCCAGCGATGGCTTGAATGAATGGGTTCGCTCTCTGGGCTAGCTCCCAAGTTTGGAGCGCTGTTGCGGGATAGACCTTCCAAAACTGTGCGGAGCCATGGATGGCGGAGCCCAAGCGTCACATGGATGTGCCGCAAGGAGCGTGTTTTGGAAGGTCTATCCCGCAACAGGGCTGTGCTGGGGGCCGGGGCCCATCACAAGGCTCAACCTCGGAGGTATTTCTCCAGTTCATTTCTGAACGCGGCCTGTACGCCCAGCCTTTTCAACATCCAGTAATGCCCCGCAATCATCCGGTCTATGAAGATGCTCTCTACCGGTGGTTTGAAGTAATCCAGATACTTGAACACCGTACTGGTTTTCGCCGCGACGTGCTTGTGGATGTCTGCCTCGGCAAAGTCATAGGGTTCATCATTCAGGAACGGGATGATCAGAATGTCCCGCCACATGGCGTAATAAGCCTCATCGACCGCCGGCTGGTTGTCCACGCGGGCGCCCAAATCAATCAGGTACTCGTCGAGTGCCTGGTAGTCCTCATCCAGAGCCGCGATCAGAGCCTTACGGTACGCCTCCACAATCTCCGGCTTCAGTTTCTTCACGCAGCCAAAGTCATACATGATGATGGTGCCATCCGGCCGGTAGGCGAAGTTCCCAGCGTGGGGATCGCCGTGGATGCACTGGAAGCGGAACAGCTGGTCGGCCATGATGGTGAAGATGCGGTGGCCGATGTCGTTCAGGGTTTCCTGGCTGTAGCGTTCGGGGGTGACCTTGCTTACGTGGTCGCCTTCCACCAGTTCCAGGGTCAGTACCCGGCGGGTGGAGTGGCTGTCGATCACTTCCGGAATCAGTACCCACGGCTGGTCTTTGTGGAAGTCGTGGAAGAGTTTCAGGTTGCGGGCTTCGTTTTCGTAATCCAGTTCTTCTTTCAGGCGCAGGCGGATTTCGCCGAACAGCTGGTCCACCGTCTCCTTCGGCATTTTCAAAAGGCCGCCCAGTTTCAGGGCCAGGCGCAGCTGTTTCAGGTCTGAGTCGCAGGATTCGTCCACGCCGGGGTACTGAACCTTTACGATCACGTCAGTGCCGTCGTGCAGGCGGGCGCGGTGTACCTGGCCGATGGAGGCGGAGGCGTAGGGTGTTTCCTGAAGGTATTCGAACAGCTCGCCCACCGGTTTGCCCAGTTCGCTTTCCACCTGTTCCAGAATGACCTCGAAGGGCATGGGTGGGGCTTCTTTCTGGAGTTTTTCCAGCGCCTGGGAGAACTCCTTGGGCAGGAAGTCCTGGGTCTGGGAGGCAATCTGGCCCACTTTCATGACGGCGCCCTTGAGCTCACCCAGGGTATCGGCAATCTCGTCGGCCATGCGGGTGTAGCTTTCGCTGCGGGCGCTTTCGTCATCGACGGTGCGGAACATGCGCCGTGCCCTTTGGCCGGCGTACTGGCCGGCCACCGAGGCAGTCATGCCGGCCAGTTTGAAGAATCGACCTGTGCGTGAGGTTACCGGTTTCTTCGCCATGGTGCTGGGTATTCCCTGAAACTGATGATGTGCCTGAATATGCGTTCAGGCAGGCACTTCAGACCACTGTGGTTTCCACAAACAGCAGATCTTCCAGTTCCAGCGACAGGGTCTGGCCGGATTCCAGCGGGCCAACGCCTTTCGGGGTTCCGGTCAGTACCACGTCCCCCGGTTGCAGGGTGAACTGGCTGCTCATGTGGGCAATCAGCGGTACGATGGGGTTCAGCATATCACGGGTGTCGCCGGTCTGTTGGCGCTGGCCGTTAATGTCCAGGGTGAAGTGAATGTTGTCCTTCGGAAGTTTGTCGGCGGGCACGAAAGGCGAGAGCGGGCAGGCGCCGTCAAAGGCCTTGGCCCGTTCCCAGGGCTGGCCCTTTTCCTTGAGCTTGCTTTGGATATCCCGAAGGGTCAGGTCCAGCGCCAGGCCGTATCCCAGAATGGCAGCTTCAGCTTCGCTCTCGGAGGCATGGGTGAGTGGGCGGCCGATGAGTACCGCCAGTTCGGTTTCAAAGTGCACCGCGCCCTGATTGCGAGGGAAATCCAGCGGGCGGGTAATATGAACCGCTGCTGTAGAGGGTTTGATAAACAGCAGCGGCTCGTCCGGCACCGGGTTATTCAGTTCCCGGGCGTGTTCGGCGTAGTTGCGACCAATGCACACGATCTTGCCAAGGGGCAGGTGAACGGGGGTACCGTCTTTCCAGTGGTGCTGATAATCGGGCATGGTCGCCTCCTGTAACTGTGGTTATTCTCCGTCGAATGAACACACAGTATAAACCTGCAGGCCTTCTTCCTGCAGCTTGCGGGAGCCGCCCAGATCCGGCAGGTCGATCATCGCGGCCACTTCCACAATTTCCGCACCAATGCGGCGGATCAGCCGGGTGGCGGCCAGCATGGTGCCGCCGGTAGCGATCAGGTCGTCCACCAGCACCACTTTGTCGCCGGGCTTGAAGGCATCTTTGTGCAGTTCGACAGACGCCGTGCCATATTCCAACTCGTAGTCTTCCACCATGGTGTCGAACGGCAGCTTGCCTTTCTTGCGCACGAGTACCAGCGAGGCGTTCAGCTCATAGGCCAGGGCCGAGCCGATGATAAAACCGCGGGCGTCAACGGCGGCCACGGCATCAATATGCTGGCCGTGGTAGCGGTGTACAAAGGCGTCAATCAGCTTTCGAAAAGCTGTTTTGTCCTGCAGCACCGTAGTGATGTCGCGGAATGACACACCCGGCTTGGGCCAGTCCGGTACGGTGCGGATGGCCTTTTTAATGCTTTCGGAAAAATAATCCATAACTCACCTGTGCGGGCCCGGCTTACGCCAGGTCCAGGAACATGAATTTCAGAACGAAGACGACGGCAATCACGGTGACGCTCCAGTTCAGGTCAGACCAGCGGCCGGCGAGGGCTTTTACCGCCACGTAGGTGATAAAGCCAAGGGCAATGCCGTGGGCGATGGAGAACGTCAGCGGCATCATCAGGGCGGTCACGATAGCCGGTGCGGTGTCGGTGATGTCGTCCCAGTCGATCAGTTTCAGCCCGCTGGCCATCAGGCAGGCTACATACAGCAGGGCCGGAGCCGTGGCGTAGGGCGGGATCACACTGGCAATGGGTGAGAACAGCAGGCAAGCCAGGAACAGCAGGGCGACCACAACTGCGGTCAGGCCGGTGCGGCCGCCGGCCGCGATACCGGCAGTGGATTCCACGTAACTGGTGGTGGTGGATGTACCCAGTGCGGCGCCAGACATGGTGGCAACAGAGTCAGACATCAGGGCCCGGCCCAGGCGCGGCAGTTTGCCGTCTTTGTCCAGCAAACCGCCTTTCTGGGCCGCGCCCACCAGGGTGCCGGAGGTGTCGAACAGGTCTACAAACAGGAAGGCAAAGACCACGCTGATCATGCCAACGTTCAGGGCGCCGGCCAGGTCAAGTTGCATAAAGGTGGGGGCGATGCTCGGCGGTGCAGACACAATACCCTGATACTCCACCATGCCCAGCATCATGGCGGCGGCGGTTATAGCAATAATGCCGATCATCACAGAACCGGTAATCTGGCGGAAAGAGAGCGCACAGATCAGTACAAAGCCGGCAAAGAACAGCAGGGCCTCCGGCACTTTCACGTCACCCAGGCTGACCAGCGTGGCAGGATGATCCACCACAATGCCGGCGTTCTTCAGGGCGATCAGGGCCAGGAAGAATCCGATACCTGCGGAAATACCGAATCGCAGGGACAGGGGGATGGAATTGATGATCCATTCCCGCACCTTGAAAATGCTCAGCAGGAAGAACAGCAAGCCGGACAGGAACACTGCCCCCAGCGCCACCTGCCAGCTGTAACCCATGCTGCCGACCACGGTGAACGAGAAAAACGCGTTCAGGCCCATGCCCGGGGCAAGTGCGATGGGGTAGTTGGCCCACAGGCCCATGATCAGTGTGCCGATGACCGCCGCCAGGCAGGTCGCCACGAACACGGCGCCGAAATCCATGCCGGTGGAAGAAAGTAGGCTGGGGTTGACCACGATAATGTAAGCCATGGTCAGGAAGGTGGTAATGCCCGCTACCACTTCTTTACGAACAGTAGTGCCGTGGGCCTGGAGTTGGAACAGTCGTTCAAGCATGACGGGGGTCTGCCTCTCAGGATGCCTGGGTTGGAGTTTAAAATCTTTTGACGTGCGGAAATCGTGAACTGGGTGAAAAAACGGCAATGTTACCGGCTCACGGGCCTCAGGCCAAGGGATGATTGACAGTTCAGTGAGCCGCGTTATCTCTCTGTAGACGGATATCAAAACGCACGGCGGCCATCCGCACAATGACAATAAACAGCAGGCCGATGGTCAGGGCCAGGGACTCGCTTTCCAGGAACCACTGGCAGACGAAATAGAGCCAGCAGCCGGCAAACGCGATGGAGGCGTAGATCTGGTCTTTACGGAAGATAAACGGCACTTCGTTACACAGGGTGTCGCGCAGGGCGCCGCCGAAGCATCCGGTCATCACTCCCAGCATGGACGCAATAAACCACGAATGCCCAAGATCCAGCGCCAGCTGGGCGCCGAGGATGGAGAAAATGCCCAGCCCGATGGCATCCGGAAACACAATGCGGGACTCTTTCAGACTGTGGGCCCGGCTCCAGTAGCTGAACACAATAGCCATGGCCAGGATCAGGATCGGCTGTTCTTCGTGCTTGATCCAGTAAAGCGGGTGGTTGTCCATGATCAGGTCGCGCAGCGTGCCGCCACCCAGAGCGGTAATGAAACCGATGGCAAAGACCCCCACCGGATCCATGTTTTTCGAGCGCGCGACAATCATGCCGGAAATGGCAAACGCCACAATGCCGATCATTTCAAGGGTGTAGATAATGTCGAACATGGCCGGCTCTGGGGCTGAGAATGGATGAAAAATGCATTCAGAACGGGAGCGCGAAGCATAGCCGAAAATTCCCTGTGATTCATCCGGTCGATAACGCAAGGTGCTTGAAGTGGGAGGGCTCACGCGTTGTTATTAGCACGGCTAATAAAGTCCGATAAGCTAACTTTATTTGCTTCATACCGGAACTCTGTTTAGCTTGATCTCCCTCAATAAAATACCGAACAACAACGGTGCCCCCTGTGTGCGGCGGCGCCATCAGGAGAGATCATGAAAGCCATTCTGTGCAAAGAGTACGGCCCCGCCGGAACACTGGTCATCGAAGACGTACCCAGCCCGAAAATGGGCGACCGGGGCGTAAAAATCCGCGTGAAAGCCGCCGGCCTGAACTTTCCCGATACCCTGATCATTGAAGGCAAGTACCAGCTGCAGCCCCCCATGCCATTTTCCCCGGGCGGCGAGCTGGCGGGTGAAGTCATTGAAGTGGGCGACAAGGTTACCCGCTTCAAGCCCGGCGACCGGGTAGCCGCCCTGACCGGTTTCGGCGCCTTCGCCGAGGAAGTTGTTGCCCCGGAATCCAACCTGCTGCCCGTGCCGGACAACATGCCGGATGAAAAAGCCGCCGGCTTTATGATGGTCTACGGCACCTCCTACTACGCCCTGAAACAGCGCGCTAACCTCCAGCCCGGCGAAACCCTTCTGGTGCTCGGCGCCAGCGGCGGCGTTGGCCTGGCCGCGGTAGAGCTGGGCAAGGCCATGGGAGCCAAAGTGATTGCCGCCGCCAGCAGCTCCGAGAAACTCCGCATCGCCAAGGATGCCGGTGCCGACGAGCTGATCAACTACACCGACGAGCCCCTGAAAGACGCGGTGAAGAAACTCACCAAGGGCAAAGGCGTGGACGTGATCTACGACCCCGTCGGCGGCGACTTCACCGAACAGGCCCTGCGCACCATGGCCTGGAACGGCCGCCACCTGATCATCGGCTTCGCCGCCGGCGACATCCCGAAAGTGCCGGCCAACCTGACGTTGCTGAAGGGTTGCTCGGTGGTCGGCGTGTTCTGGGGTGCCTTTACCCGCAACGAGCCGGAGGTGAGTGCACAGAACATGATGGAGCTGCTGCAGATGTACTCTGAGGGCAAAATCGACCCGAAGGTCAGCGAGGTGTTCGATTTCGAGCAATACGCGGAAGCCCTGGGCGCCCTGGCAGGTCGTCGGGCTACCGGCAAGGTCGTCCTTCGTGTCGGGGCTTGAGTGGGTGCTTAACTTGGGCTCCTAGCCTGTTTGTTTCGGGGGTGTGCCCGGGTTGGGGCGCGCTTCCAAAAAACCGCTACAAGCACGTCCCTGTGCGCTTCTCTCCGGCCATCCATGGCCTCCGAAATTTTTTGGAAGCGCGCCCCAACCCGGACTTTCAGCCTACGAGTAATAGTCAGTAAGCTGATTGCGGCAAAGGTGAGTTTTTTTGGCTATTACTGCGAAGTTGGACTGGCGTCTGTGGGGCATGCCTCCCAAAAATTTGCGGAGCCATGGATGGCGGAGCAGAAGCGCCACAGGGATGTGCCGTAAGGAGCGGTTTTTGGGAGGCATGCCCCACAGACGCCGCCCCCCAAAAGACCAACAGGCTAGGGCCAAAAACAGGCCCCAACTCAGGGCTGAAGGCTAAAACCGAACCCCACCAGAGTCGATGTCAGAAACCAGCTTGGGCGTCAGTCGGGTATAACCGGACGTACCGGGAAGCCAGGCATAGACTTCCTCGTGGGGCCGGTCCAGGGAATAGCCGAGCTTCTGGATATCCACCTTCCGGTACTTGAAGGTTCCCGTTTTCTCGATGGCGTGGGTTACCCGCACAAACACCGGAATGGCATAGGCTGGCAGGTTGTCGCTCAGGTAAGCGAACAGCCTGTCCACGTCAACATCTGCCTCCGGATTCTGGGGCACCAGGGTTACCATCCCCGCTTTGCCGTTGGTGTTCGGGATTTCCACGCCGTACACGATGGCTTCCTGCACCATGCCGGAGCCGTCGATGATGTTTTCCACTTCGGTGGTGGAGACGTTTTCGCCCTTCCAGCGGAAGGTGTCACCCATTCGATCGACGAACTGCAGGTGCCGGCAGCCGATTTCTTTCAGCACGTCGCCGGTGTTGAACCAGGCGTCGCCATTTTTGAAGGCGTCTCGCAGGATAGATTTTTCGGTGGCTTCTTTCTGGGTGTAACCCTCAAATGCCCACTTCTTGGTGATTTCGCCAATCAGTAAGCCCGGTTCGCCTTTTTCCACTTCTTCCAGCCGGCCTTTCTCGGTGCGGATCGGGTCCCGGGTGCCTTCGTGGTATTTCACCAGTTTGTAGGGCGCGGTGGAGAAGCCGACGGTGTTGTCCATGTTGAAGAAGTTGCTGAAGCCGATGTTGCCCTCTGAAGAGGCGTACAGCTCCGCCACGGTTTCAATGCCGAAGCGGTCCTTGAATTCCTTCCAGATGGAGGGGCGCAGGCCGTTGCCGATCATCTTGGTCAGGCTGTGGTTGCGGTCCTGGTCGCTGGGGGGCTGGTTCAGCAGGTAGCGGCAGAGTTCGCCCACGTAGCCGAAGGTGGTGGCTTTGTAGCGGCGGACATCGTCCCAGAAGGCGCTGGCAGAGAATTTCCGGCGCAGGGCGATGGCTGAGCCGCCGGCCAGTACCGAGCCCCAGCAGACCAGCAGCGCAGTGCCGTGGTACAGAGGCAGGGTGCAGTAGAGAACGTCTTCCGGTTCCATGGCCAGGGACAGCATGCCGAAGCCGCCGTAGGCGCGGATGAATTTGCGGTGTGAACCCGGGGCTGCCTTGGGCAGGCCGGTGGTGCCGGAGGTGTACAGGTACACCACGGTGTCGCCCATTACCACCGGGTTACTCAGGGTTGGCCGGGCCGAGGGGCAACGGCTGACTTCCTGTGCCAGGTTGACGTAGCCCTCCGGCGCGTCGCCGTAGATGTTCAGGGTGTTGGTGTCGGCCAGGTAAAGGAACGGGTTGCTGTGTTTAAGATCGATTTCTTTGCGAATGCCTTCGGCGTGCTCCAGCAGTTCGTCCCCGACCACCAGCATTTTCGGTTCAATCAGGTTGATGCTGTGGGTCAGCACCTTGCCTTTCTGAGAGGTGTTGAGCATGGCACAGGCCACGCCTACTTTGCCGGCGCCGGCCACCAGGGCCAGCAGCTCCGGGCGGTTGTCGAGCAGCACGGCAATGGCGTCGCCTTTTACCAGGCCCTGGTCTTTCAGGTAGTGGGCGATCCGGTTGCTCCAGGCATCGAATTCCTGCCAGGTGATGGTCTGGTCGTCGCACAGTATCGCGGGCCGGTTCGGGTATTTACTGGCATTGCGCTCCACCAGCTTGCCCAGTGTCAGTTCCTTTTTGTCATCTTTAACGGCGTAGTAATAAAGCCCCCTGGCGATGAATGGGAACCGGCGCAATACGCCCGGCAGGCTGCGCATCAGGTCTCTGGCGGTTACGTTGTCTTGGCTCATGGCGCGTCCGTTCCGTTGCTGACAGGGCAGGGGTGCTGCCCTGCGCCTGTTATTGTGTTTGTTCTTCGGTTTCGTTGGCGGCCAGCTCTACCAGTAACTGGCTGCGCCGTACCTGGTCTCCGCTGCTGGTGTGCACCGCGGCAACGGTGCCATCCCTGTCCGCTTTCACCGGATGCTCCATTTTCATGGCTTCCAGGATCACCAGCGTCTGGCCTTGTTGTACGGTGTCGCCGGCGGCAACCAGCACATCGATAATCGCCCCGTCCATACTGGCCTGGATACGGCCACTGCCGGCGCCCTGGGCACCTGTGGCAGGCTGGTGGGTGATGTCGGTTACCGACCACGACCGGCCGAGTGCCTGCAAATATAGGGAATCACCGGCCCGGGAGTATTGGCACCGCTGACGAATCCCGTTGTCGATAATGCACAGCTGGCCTTGTTCGTGGCTCTGGATCAGCAGTTCACATTGGTCATCGCCATGGGAGACCAGCAGTTTGTGGCCGCTGTGACGCACCAGCAGTTCGACGGTTTTTTCCTGGATCTCCAGCTTCATGGGAATCACTGTGGCTGGTGCGTTGCTCCAGCCTTCCTGCCCGGTACTGTTGAGGCTCAGGGCGCAGGCGCTGAGGGCCAGTTCGCGGATGCTCAGTGCTTGCGGTGCCAGCGATGGGTCATCTTTGAACGCCTGCTGCAGGAACGCCGTGGTGGCTTCACCGGCACCGAAGGTGTCATCCGCGATGATGCGGCTGAGGAAGTGGCGGTTGGTGGTTACGCCGAACACCGTGGTGTCTTCCAGCGCCCGGATTAGCCGGCGGCGGGCTTCGTCCCGGTTCTGGCCCCAGGCGATGACTTTCGCCAGCATGGGGTCGTAGTGGGCGCTGACTACATCGCCGGAGCGCACGCCGGTGTCGAACCGCAGGCCTTCTCCCTCGGCCGGAGTGAACTCGTGCAAAGTGCCGGTTTGCGGGGTAAAGCCGTTGGCCGGGTCTTCGGCGTACAGGCGCACTTCGATGGCGTGGCCATTGAGTTCGATCTCCTCCTGGGCCAGCGGCAGTGGCCGGCCTTCAGCCACCATCAGTTGCCAGGCCACCAGATCCTGCCCGGTGATCAGTTCGGTGACCGGGTGTTCCACCTGCAGGCGGGTGTTCATTTCCAGGAAGTAGAAGTTGCGGTCTTTGTCGACCAGGAATTCCACGGTGCCGGCGCCTTCGTAGCCGCAGGCAAGGGCGGCTTTGACGGCCGCTTCGCCCATGGCTTTCCGCAGTTCCGGAGTAACGAAGGGCGAGGGCGCTTCTTCGACCACTTTCTGGTGCCGGCGCTGCACGGAGCAGTCCCGCTCGCCCAGATACACGGCATTGCCGTGGCGGTCGGCGAAGACCTGGATTTCCACGTGCCGGGGCTCGATGACGGCTTTTTCGATAATCAGCTCGTCGTCGCCGAAGGCCTGTTTGGCTTCGGAGCGGGCCCGTTTGATGTTGTCGGCCAGCTCGCTTTCGCTCTCGACCAGGCGCATGCCCCGGCCACCGCCACCTGCGGAGGCTTTGAGCATGAGGGGGTAGCCGATGTCTTTGGCGGCGGCGATGAGTTCGTCGTCGGTTGCGTTGTTGCCTTCGTAACCGGGGACGACCGGTACGCCGGCTTCCTGCATGGCGATTTTTGAGCGGCGTTTGCTGCCCATGAGTTCGATGGCGTTTTCGGGCGGGCCTACGAAGGTGAGGCCGGCTTGTTTGATGGCTTTGGCGAAGCCGGAGTTTTCGGAGAGGAAGCCGTAGCCGGGGTGGATGCAGTCGGCGCCGGTTTTGGCGGCGGCATCGAGGATGGCGTCGGCGTTCAGGTAGGATGCGGCGACTTGTGCCGGGCCAATGCAGACGGCTTCGTCGGCTTGTTCAACGTGCAGGGCGTTGGCGTCGGCTTCGGAGTAGACGGCAACGGTTCGGTAGCCCAGCGCCTTGGCTGTGCGGATGACCCGGACGGCGATTTCGCCTCGGTTAGCGATGAGTAGTTTTTTTAGCATTTGTATGTCACCTGCCTTGATGCGCGCCTGCGCATTTGGGTGCTCGTGCGCACCGCTGGCGGGGAGGGCCTCCGGAAAAACGCTACGAGCACATCCGTGTGCGCTTCGCTCCGGCCATCCATGGCCTCCGAGATTTTCCGGAGGCCCTCCCCGCCAGCGGCGCTTCCGCTGACTTTGTTCGTGCCTGCTCAACAGCTAGTGAACAGTGTGTGTTTGTTGTCGTTTTTTTAGCTCTCAGCCCACTTAGGCTCTCGTTTTTGCATGAACGCCATGGTGCCCTCAGTGCCTTCCGGGCCACGGATCGCAGCGGCGAACTTCCCGGCGGCAGCATCCAGTAAACCGGCCATGCTTTCATTGCCAACCCGATGCAACAGCGCCTTGGTTTCTGCCGTGGCATTCGGGGCACACAGCCGAACCCGTTCAAGGGCTTGGTTCAGCATGTCGTTCAGCTGTTCTTCGGATTCCGCAACCTGGTGAACGATACCCAGTGTGCAGGCTTCTGCTGCGTCGATTCTCAAACCCAGAAGTGCCAGCCGGCGGGCCTGGGTCAGGCCGATTCGTTCGACCACGAACGGAGCGATCTGGGCCGGGATGACGCCGAGGGTGGTTTCCGGCATGCCGAATTTCGCGGTGGGCCCGGCGATGGCGAGGTCGGAGACGCAGGCCAGGCCGAAGCCGCCGCCCATGACGGCGCCTTCGGTGATGGCGATGACGACTTTGGAGGATTCGTTGACCTGCTGGATCATCTGGCCGAAGGCGCGGTTGAGTTTGTAGAACGGGTCGTCCTTGCCTTCGCCTTTCTGGCCCCGGGCGCCGGCCATGTCCTTGATGTCACCTCCGGCGCAGAAGTGGCCGCCGGCACCGCGGATGACGACGGCGCGGATGCTGTTGTCGTTTTCAACTTCGGTGAACAGGGCGGCCAACTCCGCGACCATCTGCAGGCTCATGGCGTTGCGGACGTCCGGACGGTTGATGGTGAGAAACAGGGACGGGCCTTGTTTCTCGAGAATCAGTGTTTCGCAATGTGGTAGTTGGTATTCCATAAAAGGACTCCACGTAAAATGTTCGGGGCCGTGAGGCGGGTTGCCCTTTCCGGGACCGTTGAGGGCCATGGACGGCCCGAAACGAGCCTACAGGGACGTACTCGTAGGCGTGTCCCGGAAAGGGCAACCCGCCTCATGGCCTTCTGTCAAACTCGTTAATCAGTCGCGATTTTTGCCAGGCAAAGTGCCCATTAGCTTGCAGATGATGCCCAGCATGATTTCGTCGGCGCCGCCGCCGATGGACACCAGACGCACGTCGCGGTAGGCACGGGCCAGGGGGTTTTCCCACATGTAGCCGTTGCCGCCCCAGTACTGCAGGCAGGTGTCGGTGACTTCACGGCCCAGACGGCCGGCTTTGAGCTTGGCCATGGACGCCAGTTTGGTCACGTCTTTACCAGCGATGTGCAGTTCACAGGCCTGGTAGGTGAGGGCGCGCAGGGCTTCCACTTCCGTCTGCAGTTCGGCCAGGCGGAAGTGGATGTACTGGTTGTTGATCAGCGGCTGTCCGAAGGTCTTGCGTTCGCGGCAGTATTCGATGGTCTGGTCGATGCAGTTCTCCAGCGCCTTGATCACATTCGCCGCACCCCACATGCGTTCTTCCTGGAACTGGATCATCTGGCACATGAAACCGGTGCCTTCCGCGCCGATGCGATTGCGCTGGGGAACGCGCACGTCGTCGAAGAACACCTGGGCGGTTTCCGATGAGCGCATGCCCAGTTTGTTCAGGTGCGGGCTGAAGGAAATGCCGGGGGTGTTCATCGGCACGATGATCAGGGTTTTGTTCTTGTGGGGCTTGTCATCACTGGTGTTGGCCAGCAGGCAGATGAAGTCGGCTTTCGGGGAGTTGGTGATCCACATCTTGGAGCCGTTGATGATGTAGTCATCGCCGTCTTTCTTCGCCGTGGTTTTCAAGCCAGCTACGTCGGAACCTGCACCCACTTCACTGACGCCAATGCAGCCCACCATGTCACCGGCGATGGCAGGGGCCAGGAAGTCCCGTTTCAGCTCGTCTGAACCAAAGCGGGCAATGGCCGGGGTGCACATGTCGGTCTGCACACCGATCGCCAGTGGCACACCACCGCATTTGGCCATGCCCAGTTCCTCGGCGGCCACCAGGTTGTAGCTGTAATCGAGGCCCATACCGCCGTACTCTTCCGGCTTCTGGATGCCGAGCAGGCCCAGGTTGCCAAGTTTTTTGAACAGGTCGTGAATCGGAAACTCGCCGGCCTCTTCCCATTCATCGCAGTGCGGATTGATTTCCTTTTCGACGAAATCGCGGACGGTCTTTCTGAGGGCTTCGTGTTCGGCTGTGAATTTCATTATTGTTCTCTCCTACTTTTTTAAAGACGGTCAGTTCTTGTGTTCTTTGTTTGGTGCTTGCCCGGTAGCTTGGGGCGCGGGTGTGTGGGCCAGCCTTCAGAAAAACGCTCCTTCGGCACGTCCATGTGACGCTTGGGCTCCGCCATCCATGGCTCCGCACATTTTCTGAAGGCTGGCCCACGCACCCGCTTTACTGTCAGGTTTCGGTGCATCCTGCTGGCAATCTTATGGTGTGACGCATTTGATGCAGGGCTGTGACACACCTCGGTTGAGTTTGATAAGCCATCTCGAAAAAGATGTTCCCGTGACGTCGAGTAGAACCATGTGGGATGAGCTGTCCAAAAATCTTCGCAGGCCATGGATGGCCGGAGAGAAGCGCACATGGATGTGCTTGTAGCGGTTTTTGGACAGCTCATCCCACATGGTTCCAACTACTGAACAACAATCCACGAGGCGGGCTCCACCCAAAATAAAACACCAGGTGAAGCCAGCTCCCCACTTAAAACCGAGCCACGCCGTAAGAGTTGGGCCGTAGCTGCCGTTGCTCGGCCTCGCGGCAGACAGACAAAACCAGGGCCAGAACTCGTCGGGTATCCCGCGGGTCGATCAGGCCGTCATCCCACAGCCGTGCGGTGCCGAACAGGGCGGTGGAGCCGTCTTCGAGTTTCTTGGCGGTGGCCTGCTCCAGGAACGCCAGGGTTTTCTCGTCGGGTTCTATGCCGCTTTTGCGCTGTTTGTCTTCCGCCACAATACGCATAACCTTGCCGGCCTGGGCCGGGCCCATGACGGCGGTGCGGCTGTTGGGCCAGGCGAAGATGAATCTCGGGTCCAGGCCCCGGCCGCACATGGCGTAGTTGCCAGCGCCGTAGGAGCCGCCGACCACCACGGCGATTTTCGGCACCCGGCAGTTGGCGACGGCCTGCAGCATCTTGGAGCCGTGTTTGATGATGCCGTTCTGCTCCGAGTGGGTGCCCACCATGAAGCCGGTGGTGTTGTGCAGGAACAGGATGGGTGTGCCGGCCTGGTCGCAGAGCTGGATAAACTGCGCCGCCTTGGTGGAACCGGCCGGGGTGATCGGGCCGTTGTTGCCGATGATGCCTAAACTGTGGCCCTGAATGCGGATGGTGCCGCACACGGTCTGGCTGTCGTAGTCGTTCTTGAAATCCAGGAACCGGGAGCCGTCGGCGATGCGGGCGAGGATTTCGCGCACGTCGTAGGGCTTCTTGGCGTCGGAAGGAATTACGCCCAGCAGCTCTTCAGCCGGATACAGCGGCTCATCCCACTGCGGTTCCTGGCGCAGCGGCAGGTTTTCGTTCCAGGGCAGGGCGCCGAGAATCTCCCGGGCCTGGCGGATGCCATCGGCGTCGTCCTCGGCCAGGTATTCGGCGGTGCCGGCCACGGTGGCGTGCATTTCTGCACCGCCCAGTTCTTCGTCGGTGGCGATTTCACCGGTGGCCGCTTTCAGCAGCGGCGGGCCTGCCAGGAACATCTTGGCCTGCTCGCGCACGGTGATCACGTAATCGGACAGGCCCGGCTGATAGGCGCCACCGGCAGTGGCGTTGCCGTGGACTACCGTCACTTGCGGAATGCCCGCTGCGGACATGCGGGCTTGGTTGGCAAAGCCCCGGGCGCCGAGCACGAAGATGTCGGTAGCGTAGTTCAGGTTGGCACCGCCCGATTCCGACATCGATACGACTGGAAGCTTGTTCTCCATGGCGATCTGCTGCAGACGCAGGGTCTTGTCCAGACCGGCGGGGGTAATGGTTCCGCCCTTGATGGCGCTGTTGCTGGCCACCACCAGGCAGCGCACACCGGCTACCCGGCCAATGCCGGCAATAATCCCGCCACCGGCCATGGAGCCGTCTTTGTCATCGTGCATCTTGTAGCCGGCCAGGGAACATAGCTCCAGGAACTCACTGCCCCGGTCCAGCAGCCGGTTGATACGATCCCGGGGCAGTAATTTACCCCGTTTGGTGAACTTCTCCCGGGCCGATTCCGCCAGATCCAGTACTTTCTGCTCCACATCCCGGAAGGTGGTGATGTGCGCTTCCATAGCCTCAACATTAGCCCGGAACTCGTCAGACTGGGGGGTTATTGTTGTTTCCAGTACCTGCATGGGGAATCCTCAGACGTCACTCAAAACTTTCGGCGTTACCGCCCGATGAAAACCGTTGTACGGTTCGTTGTTCTTCGCCTTCGGCATCGGCCAGACACGCCCGCCCTGAGAAGCCGCCCCGTCAATCCGCAGGCAGTCACCACTGATAAAAGCCGCACCCGGGCTGAGCAGAAAACAAATCGCCGAACTCACCTCCGACTCCGTCCCCATCCGCTTGATCGGCACCGCATCCGCCAGGCTCCGAATCCACGACTTCATATGAGCCGGGTAATTATCCATCCCGCTGGAAGCAATCCACCCCGGCGCCACCGCATTCACCCGAACCCCGGAAGGCGCCCACTCAACCGCCGCCGTTTGGGTAAAATTCACCATCCCCGCCCGTGCGGCCCCTGAGTGGCCCATGCCCGGCATACCACCCCACATATCCGCCACAATGTTCACAATCGAACCACCGGTTTTACTTAACGCCTGGGTATAGGCCTCCCGGGAAATCAGAAAACCGCCGGTCAGATTGGTGCGCACCACCGTTTCCCAACCTTTCTGGTTAATCCCCGTCAACGGCGAGGCAAACTGCCCGCCGGCGTTATTCACCAACCCGTCCAGCCGGCCGTGTTCCGCAATAATGGCTTTCACCGTGGCCTTAACCGACTCTTCCTCACGAATGTCACAGGAATGGGCGCTGGCGATACCGCCATCGGCTTCTATTTCGGCCTTAACCGAATCCACCTTCTCCTGCTTACGACCCACCAGCGCAACCCGGGCACCGAGGGCGGCCAGTTCGTGGGCCGTGCAGCGGCCAATTCCAGAGCCGCCGCCGGTCACAATAAACACCTGGCCTTCAAACAGCCCCGGCCGAAGAACAGACTGATAACTCATAAAAAAACCTTATCCGAATAGACTGAATCCACGTAAAAAGTCGGAGCGCCCTGGTGGGGGAACGCCCTACAAAAATCTCGTAGGCCATGGATGGCCGGAGCGAAGCGCCACATGGATGTGCCGAAGGAGCGTTTTTTGTAGGGCGTTCCCCCACCAGGGCACCGGCACTCAAGTTGTGGGTTTGAGCCCCAAGCAAGAAGCTTGCGCCGGAGAGCGATTAGAATGTTCATTGCGCCACCAGATTCGAAGGCACAGGCACCGGAAACTCCAGCAGCTGCTGTGCAAAAGCCTTACCCTGCGGATCAATCCGAAGGGAGGCTACACCACCGCCACCCAGACTGTGCTCCAGCAAGAAATTGAACGCATGCAACCCCGGCATCGCCCAGCGCGTCACCTTGCTAGACTCCGGATTCAGCGTATGACTCATCCACTGGGCCACCGCCTGCTCCGTCAACGCCGCCTCAATAAACGGCAAAAACTCCGGATCCCGCGCAATCACCCCGATATTGCTGTGATCACCCTTATCACCAGACCGCGCCCAGGCCAGCTTGATCAGCGGCACCGTAGTGTCTGTTGAAACCTCCATCCGGGATTCTGGCTCAGGGGCCAGAGTGCTGCCATTGAAGCCGCCTTCACAAGCCACTTCAACGGCCGATTTCTGGCCCGCCAACTCCACTGCAACCGACACCTCAGACTTCGGCACCAGGCAGGAGAACAAACGAATCTTCGGCCACACCGTCGGCCGGCCACCGACAATGCCGGTAATGCCCGGCGCCATGCCCGTGGCCGCCTGGGCAATTTCCCTTGAGAACATCACCAGCGCCTTTTTGTTCGGGTGGGCCGTGGCAATCTTCACCACCACTTCCCGGCACTGGTCGCCCCGGCCGTGGGCACCGTAGGTGGTTTCGGTGCCCAAAAGCTCGATGCTGGTTTCGGAATAGTCCGGCAGGCCACGCTCGGCAAACATCGCGGATGTCTTCGCCAGAATGGCTTCGGCCACTTTCTGCGCCTTCGCCTTGGCATCGATGCCGCCCAGCAGGAAGGTGACCGTGCATTTGAAGCCATCCGGCCAGGTGCCGGACACCTTGTAGCTGTCGGTGGGCGGCAGGCCCTTCGCACCAATAACCCGAACCCGATCCTTGCCGGTTTCCTCCAGAGTCACCTGAGTGAAATCACAGGTAACATCCGGCAACAGATAGGCCCGTGGGTCACCAATCTCGTACACCAGCTGTTCGCTCACGGTGCCCAGGCTGACCAGGCCACCGGTACCTTCTGGCTTGGTGATCACAAAGTCGCCGGAAGCGCTGACCTCGGCTATCGGAAACCCCATATTGGCGTAGCCGTCGGCCACCTGGTCCCAGTCGGTAAAGTTGCCGCCGGTAGACTGGGCGCCGCATTCCAGCAAATGCCCCGCCAGGCTGCCTTGGGCAAGCCTGTCGTAATCGTTCCAGCTCCAGCCGAATTCATGCATCAGCGGCGCCAGCACCAGGGCGCTGTCCGCCACCCGGCCGGTAATAATGATGTCGGCGCCCTGTTCCAGCGCGGCCACCAGGCCCGGCGCGCCCAGATAGGCGTTCAGGCTGACCATCATGCCGGGGAAGGGCTGGCCGGTGGTCATCTCGGTGATGCCGGCATCGGCCAGCTTCTTTTTCTTCATCAGAAGGTCATCGCCCAGTACCACGGCGATTTTCAGGTCCACGCCCGCTTGCTCGCACAGGGCCTGCAAGGCATCGCGGCAGGCAACCGGGTTCACGCCGCCGGCGTTGGTCAGTACCCGGACGCCTTGCGCCTTGATGTCGCCCAGCAGCGGAGCCATGACGGTTTCCACGAAATCCCGGGCATAGCCCTGAGAAGGGTCTTTCATCTTCTGGCCTGCCATGATTGACATGGTGATCTCGGCCAGGTAATCGGCTACCAGGTAATCAATGTTGCCCTGTCGTACCAGCTGGGCGGCAGCGGTTTCCGTGTCGCCCCAGAAAGCGGCGGAGCAGCCGATGCGGATAGGTTTGTCGGGTTGTGCCATGTTGTTTGCCTTGTTCTTTGCGCCCGGCGATTGCGGACTGGTGCAACGATGCCATCGACAATACCAAGCAAGCGCTTGGTTTGTAAACAGGCAAATCTCGGGTAGAATAAAAAGTCCCAGCAAGACAACCGGATGGCCTTTGTGAACCAGAACGAGATTCTTCAGTCCCTCATCGCCGAACAGCTTGTTTCCGACCCCGCCAGTGCTCGCGGGCGCTTGTTGAAAGAGGCGGCCAGGTTATTCCGGGACAAAGGCTACGAGCGCACCACAGTGCGCGACCTGGCGGCGGCGGTGGGTATCCAGTCTGGGAGCCTGTTTCATCACTTCCGAACCAAGGAAGAAATCCTGAAAGCGGTGATGGTGGAGACTATTCGCCTCAATACCGCCTTGATGTACGCGGCCATGGAGCAGGCGGGCACCCTGCGGGAGAAGCTCCGGGCGCTGGTGCGGGCCGAGCTGGAGTCCATCAACGGCCAGACTGGTGAGGCCATGGCGGTGCTGGTGTATGAGTGGCGGAGCTTGTCTGAGGAGTCGCAGGCGGAAGTACTGGCCCTGCGGGATCACTATGAAGGCCTGTGGCTATCGGTGCTGGAGCAACTGCGCACGGAGGGCAGTATCGATGCGGAGCCGTTCATTGTGCGTCGGATGCTGACCGGGGCCCTGAGCTGGACGGTGACCTGGTATCGCCCGGAGCGGGGCGGATTGACGCTCGATGGGTTGACTGATCAGGTGCTCGCTATTATGAAGTTGTAAAATATTCATTCACATACTTAAAAAATTTTCTGTGTCCCCTGATTTTTGGCTGATTCAAAACCTATTGTTTTATATCAATAAATTTCTCTTTTCTTGATTTCCATTCAGGCCATTGGCCTGATCGGCATATCCATTTCGGCAATCGAGCCATTTCTGTCTGACAGCAATCGCCGCATTCTTGCACCCACAACAACAAAGCAAGAAAGGTCGTCGAACTATGATCTCCTCAATGTTTTCTTACATGCGTGCTTGCCCGTCTCGCCTTCGCCAGACAGCGACCGCGGGGGCCGTGCTGTTGCTGGCCGGCTGTTCTGCAAACCCGATCTACACCACCACCGGCGTAGTGCTTTCCAATTACTCGGAGTCTGAAGCAACACCCTACGTGATGCAGATGTCGGATCCGAAGATGGCCTGCGCCCTGGGCGAAGGTGTCGACCCCCTCATGTATTCATTCTCCCGGGTAACCTCTGCACCGGATACCACCGGTTCCCTGCTGATGCTGCTGGCGGCCAACTGCATGGAATACCGCACCTGGGAAGCCGAGCTTGATTACCTGCGGGCCGATTTCAGCGGTGACGTTCCTGCCGCCAAGGATGCCCGTGAAAAGGCCAAGCGACTGCACGCCCAGACCGCGAAGCGCCGTTACCAGGCGTTCCAGCGTGCGATGGCGGCCTACGATTTTGATCCTTCAGCAGAACCCCTGGAATGTCCGTTCCTGTTCAGCGAACAGGACGAGCTGACCTTCCTGCTTGGCTTGCTGACCGGTATGCAGGCGATCGTGAACGATTCCAACTCCGGTGCCATGGCTGGTGTGCCCCGCAACATTGCGCCCCAGGCCGAGCGGGCAGCCCAGTGTGTAGACAACGAAAAGTGGGGCGGCCTGCCCAATGCCGTTCGTGCACTGGTGTGGCTGCTGCTGCCGGATACCCGCCCGGAACTGGCCCCCGACCCCTGGCAGGTGCTGGAGAACAGCGCCGAGCTGGGTGTGCAAACCGGTATGCGCGCTTCCCACGCCTTGCAGGCTGTAGCGGCTGAGACCTTCGGTCGCCCGCAGGTACTGGCCGATGCCATCGCCAGCTTCGCAGAGGCGGACGGTCGTATCGAGGTGTGGGACGAGTACCGACTGGTTGATGAGGTGGCCCGGGGCGTTGTGACCTTCTCGTCTGACAAGCACTGGACCGCCAATTACGGGCACCGCACACCGAAGAGCTACTTCGGCAAGATGAGCCCGGAACGCAGCACCGAAAACGTTGAAACCATGGACCTGGACGGCATGCTGTAGCAGCGCCGTCCGGCACGAAAACCTTATCCACAAACACAAGAATGACCCGGAGGTCGTCATGATCCGCAAATCCCTTGCCGCTTTGTCCCTTGCTGTGGCCGCACCGCTGGCTTCAGCCCAGCCTGTCTCCATGTGCGTGTTCGATGTCATCGGCGCCAACGGTGACGTTTACAACCTGGTGAAAGACTACGCACTGGAAATGAAAGCCCACGGTGTGGACTTCGAGCTCAAGCCTTACACCGATGAAGGCGTGGCCGTAGGCGACTTCAATGCCGGCCAGTGTGATGCGGTAGCGGCGACCGATATCCGTATCCGTCCGTTCAACAAGTTCACCGGCAGCATCAGTGCCGTGGGTGCCATCCCCACCTACGACGACCTGAAAACCCTGCTGGCCACCCTGGCCCAGGCCAAGGCGGCACCGCTGATGAAAGACGGCGGCTATGAAGTTCTGGGTATTGTGCCGGCCGGTGCCGGTTACCTGTTCGTGAACGACCGCAGCATCGACACCGCCGGTGAACTGGCCGGTAAGCGCATGGCGACCCTGGACTACCAGAAAGACGCCATCCACATGGTGAACTACGTGAAGGCCACCGTGGTGCCCTCCGATATCACCAACTTTGCCGGTAAGTTTAACAACGGCTCGGTTGATGCAGCCTACGCCCCGGCCTTCGCCTACGAGGCGCTGGAGCTGTACAAGGGGATTGGCGACAAGGGCGGCATTGTGGATTACCCGCTGGCCCAGCTGACCATCCAGATTGTTGCCCGTGATGAAGTGCTGGACGACGACACCGCCCAGAAAGCCCGTGATGTTGCCTGGGGTATGTACCCGCAGGCCATGAACCTGATCCAGGGCCAGGAAGAGGGTATTCCGGACGAGCAGTGGATTCGTATTCCCGAGAAAGACATCACCGGCTACCAGGAAATGTTCCGCGAGAACCGCCTGGAGATGCGTGACGGTGTGAACAACGCACCGAGTGTCTATCACCCGAAAATGATGAGCCTGCTGAGCAAGATCCGTTGTGCCAGCAATCCGGGTGCTTCCGAGTGCACCGCGGCTAACCGGGAATAATCGGAGACACTGACGATGAACTGGCGAGCGATGACCGCTACCGGCGCAAGGACGCTCTACCCCGTGCACAGGCTGCACGGGGTAATCCTGCTGCTGTTACTTCTGGCGACCCTGGCGCTGGGAATGGGCAACTCGCTCCATTCCAGGCTTTTGTGGATAGGCGAGCAGGTATGGCCCAACTATTACCTGCTTAACCCGGATGCAACCGAGCCTACCTGCAACCTGTCTGTTGATATCGACACGGAAGTGGAACGCCGGGTAGCCGCCTACAAGCCGGACCCGGACGATCTGTTCAGCTCTCCGCCTAACCCCGAGGCCATACGTAAGTCCCTGCAAAGCAACCTGGCCCTGTGTGAGCAGCGTCACCTGCAGTTCGCTGAAAACCAGAAGCATGCCACCTGGGCGTTGGGTGTGTTCAAGGATATCGAGCAGGGGCTGGCAGACTTTCTGCTCAAGAACATCGACCTGACAAAGTTCCTGTTCATTGGCATGTTTGCCATGGCTGCGGCCATCTCGGCGCTGGATGCGGACCACATTGCCTTGCGCTTGCCGAGAAACCGGGCGGAATGGCGCCTGAGCCAGGGTTCCCAGTTTGTGGTGAACGGGCTGATGCTGCTGTCGCTCAGTGCCTACGTCGGGCGACTGCAGGCATCCCCGGGGGCCGGTGACACCATAATTCTGCAATATGCCTGGTCGCTGGTGTTCGGGCTGTTCATGGTGATCAACGCCATCCGGTTCCTGTTTGTGCCGGAGCGCATGAAAGCAGGCTCCCTTGCCATGTCCTCGGGGCTGGTGGTGCCGCTGTACTGCACCATGGGCCTGATCGCCATGAGCTACTTCTTCTTTGTCGACGGCTACAGCTCAGGCCTGGCGATTTACTTCGGCATGATGTCGAACCTGTCGTCCATGTTCATCAACATCGGCCTGTATGTGCTGGTGGGCATGATGCTCAAGCAGACCCGGGTGCCGGAGCTGTTGCTGAATGTGCTCAAGCCGTTCAACCTGCCTGCACCCATGCTGGCCTCGGTGATTATCTTCGCCACCGCTTTCCCGACGGCCTTCACCGGCGCCTCCGGTATCTTCATCCTGGCTGTTGGCGGGGTAGTGTACGACGAGCTGCGTCGCGCCGGTGCAGGCCGGCAGCTGTCGCTGGCGACCACGGCGATGTCCGGCAGCCTGGGTGTGGTGCTGAATCCTTGCTTGCTGATCGTGGTGGTAGCGGCCCTGAACAAGGAAGTCACCACCACCGAGATGTATGGCTGGGGCTTCTGGGTGTTCATTATGTCGGCTTCCCTGTTCTCCTTCATCGTCTGCAAGACCGAAGGTAACTGGAAACCGCGGCCGGCCCCGGGTGCCGTTCGTGCAGCCGTGCGTGAGCTTGGCCCCCTGATTCCCTATGCCCTGACAGCAGCAGCTGTGATCCTGGTCATCTGGGTTGTGCTCGGGCTTCAGTTCAATGAATACAGTGCGCCACTGATTCTGCCGCTGGTGATGCTGGCTGTGGTGATGCTGGATGCCGGCAAGGCAGGCCAGGAAACCGGCCAGTCCAGAACCCAGGCGTTCTTCGATCGCAGCAGCTCTGCTGCCAGTGATTCGGCCGTGCATATCGGCGCCTTGCTGGCCCTGATCGGTTTCTCGATCTGCCTGGGTGGTATTCTGGAGCGTTCCGATATCGTACACGCCCTGTTCCCCGAAAGCCTGACCAGCCCCTGGTTGGCCATGATGGTGATCGTGCTGATGCTGACCGTGATCGGCATGGTGATGGACCCGTTCGGTGCCGTTATCCTGGTATCGGCCACCATTGCCCAGCCGGCCATCCAGATTGGTATCGACCCGCTGCACTTCTGGATTGTGTGCCTGGTGGCGTTCGAGCTGGGTTATCTGAGCCCGCCCGTGGCCCTCAACCACCTGCTGACCCGGCAAGTGGTTGGCGAAACCGAAGTGCTGGCTGCCGAGCGCACCGGTTCCTTCTGGCATCGTTATCAGCGCCTGTTGTTGCCGCTGGCGGTAATGGTACCCACGCTGTTACTGGTGGCGTTTGTGCCCATGCTTTTCTACGCTTTATAAGCGCAGTAGCATAAACAAAACCCGCGAAGCTCTGCTCTCGCGGGTTTTTTTACGATCAGGCTGGTGCAATATGCCTGTAAAGGTCGGTCAGGGAAGATTGGCCGTATAACCGGTAAACCTGTTGATAACGGAAAACATGCCCCGTGAAATATCTAAGTCGATCTATGGTTCTGGTGTCAGGGATGGCGGTGTTGGCCGGCTGTGGTGGCGGAGGCTCCAGTTCGTCGGTGCCTGCTTTGCCGCCTTCGCCGCTGTCCGGCGTGATCAGTATTGAAGCCAACAGCCGGGTTGACCAGGATACGATGGACCAGCTGGGGCTTGAGGGCGCACAAGCTGCAACCGGCATACAGGCTCTGCCTGCCAGCTTTGTGCTGGCCGGCTATGTCAGCGGAGCGGCAGGGACCTATCCTTCCGCCTCTGCCCAGTGCCAGCCTTTCGCCTATGCCGAGGATGCGGTGGACGAGTACTCGGTGCCCCTGGCGGCGGGGGAGACCCTCGTTCTGGAAAGTTTTGGCAGCTGCCTGGCTGACCCGGAGCTCGAGTTGCAGGTTGAAGGTGCCGGCCCGCTGCCAGCCTCTGTCAACGCTGGCCCGGCCCGTTATACCCTCACAGCCGGCGATAGCACGGAATACCGCGTAACGGTGCGCAACGCCGGGAATGCGCCCGCCCGCTACATACTGGCCAAGTCAGTCGCTTTTGGCGCCGAAGGGATGGCGTTTGACTGGCCCCGCTATCGCTTTATTGAAGGCGAAGCCGTTGTTGCCCTGGCCGACGATGACACTGTCCGAGCTGCCATGGCGACACCTGCCGCTGAAAAGGCTCGTGGCCTGGGAGCGGGTAAATGGCTGATGACCATGCCCGGCAACCGGGTTCGCAGTGCACAGGCCGGGCCAGTGGCCGACGATACACTGAACTGGATCCGGGAGTTGCGGGCGACGCCCGGTGTGCTGTCGGCTACGCCTAACTACGTGGTTTCCAGCCAGCAAACCGGTACGCCGGTGTCTGAACCGCTGTACACCCGGCAGTGGCATTATGACCTGATCAACGGGCCTGCGGCCTGGCAGCTGGCGCCCGGCGGTGGCACTGGTGTGAACGTGGCGGTGCTGGATAGCGGTTTGTTGCGTGTGCTGCCATCTGGTAACTGGCATCCGGATCTGAACGCGAATGTCTTGGCAAACACGAAGGACTTCGTTGATGGTGACAATGATCCGGAAGACCCTGGCAGCAGCGTTGGCGGCGATGTGTTCCATGGTACCCACGTAGCCGGCACGGTTGCAGCCGTGGTGAATGATGCCGGCAGTGGCGGGGTAGCTTACGGAGCGGGGCTGGTTCCGGTGCGGGTGCTGGGTGAGGGGGGTACAGGCTCATCTGCAGACCTGATTGCCGCCATCAACTGGCTGGTGGCCGGGAGCGATGGCCGGCCCTATGCAGATGTGGTCAATATGAGCCTGGGCGGTTTGCCCAGAATTCAAGACCTGGAAGACGCGATTGCCAGGGGAGTCGACAAGGGAATGGTTTTCGTGGCCGCTGCAGGTAACGCAGCTACGTCAACTTTGTCCTATCCGGCCGCATCTCCTAACGTGCTCGCTGTCAGTGCCGTGGACGGCGGAGGCCAGCTGGCTGGCTACTCCAATTTTGGCAGCTGGATTGACCTGGCAGCCCCCGGTGGTGATGCCAGCCGCGATGGCAACCTCGACGGTGCCGGTGACGTGGTCTGGAGTACTAGTGGTGAGCGGGACGGAGATATTTCGATTGCGGGTTACCGGGGGCTGCAGGGTACGTCTATGGCCTCGCCCCATGTGGCGGGCGTGCTGGCGCTGATGAAGGCCCGTGACCCGGCCATGAACTATGACAAGGTGCGCGTTTGGCTTCAGGGCGGTCAGATGACGGACGGCCAGGCACGCCGGAATGACACCCTGGGCTGGGGTGTACTGGATGCTGCCCGGGCAGTTTCTGCGGCTGGTACCGGCTTTGCGGATACCATTCTTTCGGCATCGCCGGCCCTGGTGTCACTCAGCAACGAGGGCGAGCAGAGCGTATCGGTAGAGCTCAGCGTTTTCGGCGATGGTAATGTTTCCAACCTGTCGCTGGGTGATATGCCGGCCTGGATAGACGTCACCGGGTGCCAGTCCGCGCCGCCATGCGCACTGCAGGTAACGTTGCTCAAAGACCAGCTCACGCCGGATGAACCGGCCCGGGGCTCTATCGTGGTGAACTACCAGGTAGATGGTGCCAGTGCAGATCCGCTGTCCATCCCGGTCATCGGCCAGCTGGTCAGCGACGAACAGGCCCGAAACGCCGGCCGGCACTTTGTGCTGCTGGTTAACACCGAGCCCAATGAAGATAACCTGTATATGGCCGAGTCCCAGGTGACCCTGGATGCGGAAAACGGCGTCTATTCGTTCCGCTTCGAGAACGACGATGGCGAAGAGCCGCAGCAGCTTCGCGAGGTGCGCCCGGGAGACTACTATCTTGTAGCTGGCAGTGACCTGGATGGTGACGGAATCATCTGCCAGCCGGGCGAGGCCTGCGCCGAATATCCGATTACCGGCTTGCGGGAGGTGATTACCATCGAGGAAGGCCAAAGCCTCTCGGATATCCGCCTGACCACCGGTTTCTCCCGGCCCACGATTTCTGCGGCTTCACCGGATATACTGCCCCGGCCCGGTTTTCAGGGGTATCAGCTGAGGACTCCGGAGACACAAACCGGCCCGGCCGACAATCGAATCAGGATGACGCAATGAACCGATTTCCCCTTAAACCTGCAACCGCAGTACTCGCTGCCACGCTGCTGGCGGCCTGTAGTGCCAATGCCCCCAAGGAAGCCCAGCCTGCGCCGCAGGTGCGGCAGGTTACCCAGTCGGCCCATTGCGGCCTGACCGGTCCCGGTGTGGCGCCGGTCAGCTCGCCGGAAGCGCTGGAGAAGCTGTTGGGTGTCAGTGGCCAGAATATGGCCACCGGCGTAATCCGGCAGGTGGACCTGGCGTCAGAGCAGCTCATTATCGTGACTCTGGGGCAGAAACCTACGGCCGGCTACAGTGTCGGCCTGCAGGATTTCCAGTGGCAGGAGCCGGTACTGAAACTGGCCATGCAGGTGAATTCACCGGCACCGGATATGATGGTGGCGCAGGTGATTACTTCACCTTGTGTGGTGCTGGCGGTGAAGGGCGACCACTGGCAAAGGCTGGAAGTGTCTGGCCTTACGCCTCAGCCCATCGTCAAAACCGCTGGAAAGTGACGCGGTCCGGCACCGGCACAAAACAACCGTTGATCTTTCAGCGTGAATCCCTAAGCTATGGCTCAGCTTTCACGACCAATTGCGGAGTCATGCCGTCCCTATGAGCCAGCAACAATATAACGCCGACGCTATTGAAGTCCTCAGTGGCCTGGACCCGGTGCGCAAGCGCCCGGGCATGTACACCGACACCTCAAGGCCCAACCACCTGGCTCAGGAAGTGATCGACAACAGTGTGGATGAGGCACTGGCCGGGCATGCCCGCAGAATCGACGTAGTTCTTCACAGTGACAATTCCCTGAGCGTGGAAGACGACGGCCGGGGGATGCCCGTCGATATTCACAAAGAACAGGGCGTGCCCGGGGTCGAACTGATCCTGACCCGCCTGCACGCCGGCGGCAAGTTCTCTGAAGGTAACTACAACTTCTCCGGTGGTTTGCACGGTGTGGGTGTCTCGGTTGTGAATGCCCTGTCCACCCACCTGGAAGTGCTGATCAAGCGTGACGGCCAGCTGCACCGGATGACCTTCGCCAACGGCGATAAGGCTTCCGAGCTGGAAGTGGTCGACACTGTTGGCAAGCGCAACACCGGTACCCGCCTGAAGTTCACGCCGGATCCGAAATACTTCGACAGTCCCAATTTCTCGGTCAGCCGCCTGCGCCATAACCTGCGCGCCAAGGCCGTACTGTGCCCGGGCCTTCGGGTGACCTTCCTGCAGGAAAAGACCGGCGAAAAAGACGAGTGGTTCTACGAGGACGGCCTGCGGGATTATCTGCGCACGGCGCTGGCGGATATCGAAGCGGTCCCGCTGGAACCGTTTACCGGCAGCTTCTCCGGTAACAAAGAAGCCGTAGACTGGGCCATCCAGTGGTTGCCGGAAGGCGGCGACGCGGTGATGGAAAGCTACGTAAACCTGATTCCTACCGCCCAGGGCGGCACCCACGTAAACGGCCTGCGTACCGGCCTGCTCGAAGCCATGCGGGAATTCTGCGAGTTCCGCAGCTTGCTGCCCCGGGGCGTTAAGCTGTCACCGGAAGATATCTGGGAGCGGGTGGCCTATGTGCTCTCGTTCAAGATGCAGGAACCCCAGTTCTCCGGCCAGACCAAGGAGCGTTTGTCGTCCCGCGAAGCCGCGGCGTTCGTGTCTGGCGTGGTCAAGGATGCCTTCAGCCTGTGGCTGAACCAGCATACCGACATCGCCGAGGTACTGGCCGAGCTGTTTATCAGCAATGCCCAGCGCCGTCTGCGGGCCAGCAAGAAAGTAGCCCGTAAGAAAGTCACCTCCGGCCCGGCGCTGCCCGGCAAGCTGGCCGACTGTTCCGGCTCGGACACCAACCGCTCGGAGCTGTTCCTGGTGGAAGGGGACTCGGCCGGTGGTTCTGCCAAGCAGGCCCGGGACCGGGAGTTCCAGGCGGTCATGCCGCTACGGGGTAAGATTCTGAATACCTGGGAGGTGGATTCCGGTGAAATCCTCGCGTCTCAGGAAGTTCACGACATTGCCGTTGCCATCGGGGTAGACCCCGGTTCTGACGACCTGGCCGGCCTGCGATACAACAAAGTATGCATCCTGGCCGATGCCGACTCCGACGGCCTGCACATCGCGACCCTGCTGTGTGCGCTGTTTGTGAAGCACTTCCGGCCGCTGGTATCCGCCGGCCATGTGTTTGTCGCCATGCCGCCGTTGTACCGGGTGGATCTGGGTAAGGAAACCTTCTATGCCCTGGACGAGCACGAGAAGCAGGGCATTATTGACCGGCTGGAAGCCGAGAAGCGCCGGGGCAAGCTTCAGGTAACGCGCTTCAAGGGCCTGGGTGAGATGAACCCGCTTCAGTTGCGGGAAACCACCATGGCCCCGGATACCCGCCGCCTGGTGATGCTGACCCTGGAAGACGGTGATGACACCGACGAGCGTATGGACATGCTGCTGGGCAAGAAGCGCGCCTCGGACCGCCGGGCCTGGCTGGAAGCCTACGGCAATATGGCAGACGTTGCGGTTTGATATTCCTTAATAAACTATAAAAATCGATAGTTATTCTTTCTCAGAATTTGTCTGCCTCGCTATCCTGCCAGTTTTTGAACCGGAAAAGACCGAGTTATGGACTGGCAAGGATGGTTTTCCCTGGGGCTTGCGCTGGCGGCCCTGTTATTGATGAGTTCCGGCCGCTTTGCACCGCACATGGTGATGATGGCGGCCTTGGTGGTGCTCAGTGCCAGCGGCATTATCTCGGCTGACCAGGCACTGGCCGGGTTCAGCAATAGTGGTCTGATTACTGTTGTCGCCATGTTTGTGGTAGCGGCGGGTATTCATCATTCCGGCGGCGTTGATCTGTTGGTGAACCACCTCCTGCGCAGCCCCAAATCCGTCCGTTCCGCCCAGGCCCGTATTGCGCTGCCCGTCGCCTTGTTGAGCGGTTTCCTGAACAACACGCCGGTGGTTGCCACCATGATCCCCGCCGTTCATGCCTGGTCACGGAAGATCGGCATCGCACCCTCCAAGCTAATGATTCCGTTAAGTTACTCGGCCATTCTGGGGGGCACCCTGACGCTGATCGGCACCAGTACCAATCTGGTGGTCAACGGGCAGTACCAGCAGCTGACAGGTGAAGCCGGATTCTCGATCTTCTCGATCAGCGTTGTTGGCCTGCCGGTGGCCATCATCGGGCTGGCGGTGATGTTGCTGGTGATGCCACGGGTGTTGCCAGACCGTAAAGACCAGCAAAAGTTTGGCTCCATGAGGGAGTTCACCCTGGAGGTGGCGGTGTCCCCCGGCGGCCCACTGGTCGGGAAAACCGTGGGTGAAGCCGGATTGCGGGAGCTGGAGCGCCTGTACCTGGTGGAGATCGAGCGGGACGGTAGCCTGGTTACGGCGGTACCCTCCGAGGAACGGCTGCGTGGCGGCGACCGGCTTGTGTTTGCCGGTGACACCCAGGCGATTTCTGACCTGCTACGCATCAATGGCATCGTGCCGTCGGTGCACGATGATGAGCCCAGCCTCAGTAAGGACCGTGCGGAGCGGAGGTTGGTTGAGGCCGCGCTGTCTCCCCAATCTGACGTGCTGGGGCTGACCATCCGGGACGCAAGGTTCCGGGACCGTTACGGTGCAGTGGTGCTGGCGGTTGCCCGGGGTGGCGAACGGGTGTCCGGCAACCTCGGCAATATCCGGCTGAAGCCCGGGGACGTGTTGCTGCTGGAGGCGCGCCCGGCGTTTGTCAGTCGCCAGCGCTACAACAAGGATTTCCTGTTGATTAATGACCTGGAAACCGAAACGCCACGGCATGACCGGGCGTGGTTATCCTGGGGTATCCTGCTGGTTTTTGTGGGGCTGGCGGCTTGCGGAGTGCTGAGTATGCTCAATGCGGCCCTGCTGGGGGCTGCAATGATGATACTTTTAGGTTGCTGCTCGGTGGGCCAGGCCCAGAAGTCGGTGGATGTGCCGGTTATGCTGACCATTGCCGCGTCCTTTGCACTCGGAGCAGCACTGGAAGAAACGGGAGCGGCCACGTTTATGGCCGAGGGCATTCTGGCGCTCAGTACAGGTCAGGCTTTGCTGACGCTGTTTCTGGTCTACTGCGCGGTTTCGTTTCTGACGGAAGTGATCACCAATAATGCAGCCGCAGTGTTGGTCATTCCGGTTGTGCTATCGATGACCAACAGCATGGGCGTTCCGGCAGAGCCTTTCGTGATTGCCGTGATGATGGCCGCCTCTGCCAGCTTTGCCACGCCCTTGGGGTATCAGACCAATATGATGGTTTTCGGGCCCGGAGGTTACCGCTTTTCCGACTTTGTGAAAGTGGGGTTGCCAATGAATCTTTTGGTGGGGCTGACGACGGTGGCAGTCATTGCCACTGTGTATGGGTTGTAAAAAGAAAACCCGGCCTTGGCCGGGTTTTCCAGAAATCAGTTGTTGCTGGGTACTACTACGGATTCGTCGAAGTCGAGTTCCATGTCGTTTCCTCTCGGTCACTGAGGCCCCGCGACGGGGCGGATTTAAAGTATGAGTAAATTTTATATCCGACATGAATTTCGACAATCCGTAGAACCGCATACGCCAAAAGTGGTGGATGTCAACCTCTGTGGATTCTTGATCAGAAATTCTGATGCTGGCCTGCAAAACATTCTGGTTGGTTCACTGTCGGAGGCTCTCTAGACTAGCGCTTAAAGATTGC
This sequence comes from Marinobacter sp. G11, assembly GCF_021282325.1. Taxonomy (NCBI): domain Bacteria; kingdom Pseudomonadati; phylum Pseudomonadota; class Gammaproteobacteria; order Pseudomonadales; family Marinobacteraceae; genus Marinobacter; species Marinobacter sp. G11. The sequence continues at coordinate 49,513 of NZ_JAJSPB010000007.1, read as the reverse complement.
GAACTCGATTTCAGCCCGGGAGGGGCATTGGCATGTCGCTAAAGAATTCTGAACATCACTATGGCTGGCTGGCCGTTGTCCTGCACTGGCTGGTAGCGGCTGTCGTGGTTGGGCTGTTCGCCCTGGGATTCTGGATGGTGGATCTGTCCTACTATGATGAATGGTATCGAAAAGGGCCGGACCTGCACCGGAGCATCGGGCTGATACTGTTTGCGGTGGTGGTGTTCCGGTTGCTGTGGCGGCTTGTAAACACCAGCCCCAGGCCCCTGGCCAGCCACAAGCGCTGGGAAGTCGTCTCGGCCCATGTGGCCCACAGCCTGCTGTACGTGCTGATGTTTGTCGCGATGGGCAGTGGCTACCTGATTACCACGGCAGACGGTTCGTCGATCAGTGTCTTCGGCTTGTTTGACGTGCCGTCGCTGACCGGTCGGGTGAAGGGTATGGAAGACACTGCGGGTGCCGTTCACTACTGGAGTACCTGGGCACTGGTCGGCCTGGCGGGACTACACGCCCTTGGCGCCCTGAAACACCACTTTATAGACCGGGATGAAACCTTACGCCGGATGTCAGGCCGCGCCTGATTGCCGGAATGTTGTAGAAATTGCTCAAATAAACTGTGTAACAGGAGAACACCATGAAAAAGATTTTCTTGGCATCTGCATTGTCACTGGCCGTTGCCGGCACCGTCCAGGCGGATGATCACAGCGGCACCTACGCGTTTGATACCCAGGGTGCGCACCAGTTCGTTACCTTCAAGATTTCTCACCTGGGTTACAGCTGGCTGTATGGCCGCTTTAACGACTTCGATGGCGAGTTCACCTACGACGCGGAAAACCCGGAGAACAGCTCGGTATCTGTAACCATCGATACCTCCAGCGTCGACTCCAACCACGCCGAGCGGGACAAGCACCTGCGCAGCGAAGACTTCCTGCACGTGGGTGAGTTCCCGGAAGCCACCTTCAAGAGCAAGCGCGTAGTGCTGGATGAAGAAGGCGAGGCAGACATTATCGGCGACCTGACCCTGCGCGGCGTAACCCGTGAAGTGACCCTGGATACCGAGCTGCTGGGCCACGGCCAGGATCCCTGGGGCGGTTACCGCATGGGTTTCGAGGCTGAAACCGAGCTGAAACTGAAAGACTTCGGTATTCCGATGGACCTGGGCAAGGCCTCAGAGACAGTGAAAATCGAGATTTCTGTAGAAGGTATTCGTCAGTAAGTACGAAAAAAGGCGCCCCGGGAATAACCCCGGGCCGCCTTTTTCAGCTATTTCCTTTCCTGAGCGCCGCTCAGCTTTCCTGGGCGCTTCCTGTGTGTTCTGCAGACCGGCACAAATACCGCTGCCGCCAGAACTGTCCCGAAAAAACCACGATCCAGATAACGAAACCCGCCCATAAATAGGGCTCGGGTACCTGGAACGTGCCACTGATAGCAAACTCCACCAGTAGCATCAGGACAACCGCCAGAACGGCGTTGACCAGGGCCGTGACCATGGCATGCCCGCAGGCTTTCAGATTGGGTTTCATAGGTTTCCGCTTGGTTAAAGATAAGACGGCTTTCTACTCACTGTGGCGAGAATACGGCGCACCTTACAGACTCTCCATGCGGGAATTCCGCTATTGGAAATTGGTGTATCCGGGCTGGCGTCCATATAATGTGCCGACATTGCCCGAAGCACACGGCGGGCACAGAGGTTAGCACCACAACCACATTTCAAAACAGGCAGTTAAGGCAAAGAGGCATCTATGCCAGAGTTTCAGACAACGGATGAAGGTTTCGAGCGGGTCTCCCTCAGGGATTATACCGAGAAGGCCTATCTGGACTATTCCATGTACGTCATCCTCGACCGGGCATTGCCCAACGTGGGTGACGGGCTCAAGCCGGTACAGCGCCGGATTGTATATGCCATGTCGGAGCTGGGACTGAAGTCCACCTCCAAGTACAAGAAGTCCGCCCGTACCGTGGGTGACGTGTTGGGTAAGTTCCATCCCCATGGCGACAGCGCCTGTTATGAAGCCATGGTGCTGATGGCCCAGCCGTTTTCCTACCGCTATCCGCTGGTAGACGGCCAGGGTAACTGGGGTTCCCCGGACGATCCCAAGTCCTTTGCTGCCATGCGTTATACCGAATCCCGCCTGGCGCCCTTCGCTGATGTGCTGCTGGGAGAGCTGGGGCAGGGCACCGTGGACTGGACGCCTAACTTTGACGGCACCATGGAAGAACCTTCGGTACTGCCGGCACGCCTGCCCCATGTGCTTCTGAACGGTACTACCGGCATTGCCGTGGGTATGGCGACCGACATTCCGCCCCACAACGTGCGGGAAGTGGCAGCTGCCTGTATCCGCCTGCTGGATGAGCCGGATGCCACCGTTGACCAGCTGTGTGAACACATCAAGGGCCCGGATTTCCCGACCCGTGCTGAAATCATTACCCCGCGCAAAGACCTGCGGCAAATGTACGAAACCGGCCGCGGTTCGTTGCGCATGCGCGCCCGCTGGGTTCGCGAGAGCGGAGAGGTCGTCATTACCGACCTGCCGCACCAGGTTTCCGGTAACCGGGTGCTGGAGCAGATTGCCCAGCAGATGCAAACCAAGAAGCTGCCCATGGTGGCAGACCTTCGGGACGAGTCAGACCACGAAAATCCCACCCGCCTGGTGATTGTACCGCGTTCCAACCGGGTAGACCTGGACGGCCTGATGGCCCACCTGTTTGCCAGCACAGACCTTGAGAAAACCTACCGGGTGAACATCAATGTGATCGGCAATGACGGCCGCCCCGGGGTGAAAGGCCTGCGTACCATGCTGACCGAGTGGCTGGCGTTCCGGAAAACCACCGTCACCCGCCGCCTGCAGCATCGCCTGGATAAGGTCCTGGCGCGCCTGCACATTCTGGAAGGCTTGCTGATCGCCTATCTGAATATCGATGAAGTGATCGAGATTATCCGTACCGAAGACAAGCCCAAGGCCGAGTTGATGGCCCGTTTCGGGCTGTCGGCGGACCAGGCCGAAGCCATCCTCGAGCTGAAACTGCGCCACCTGGCCAAGCTCGAGGAAATGAAGATCCGTGGCGAACAGGACGAGCTGGCCGCCGAGCGCGACGAGCTGCAGTCCATTCTGGGCTCGGAAGACCGTTTGCGGGAACTGATCAAGACCGAGCTGAAGCAGGATGCCGAAACCTTCGGTGATGATCGCCGTTCACCGATCGTTGAGCGGGAAGAGGCCCGGGCCTTCAGTGAAACCGACCTGGTATCTAACGACCCGGTTACCGTTGTGCTGTCTGACAAAGGCTGGGTGCGGGCCGCCAAGGGCCATGATATCGATCCGGCAGGCCTCAGCTACAAGTCTGGCGACCGCTTTGCCCTGGCTGCCCGGGGCCGCAACAACCAGCATGCCATCTTCCTGGACTCCACCGGCCGGGCCTATGCCCTGATGGCTCATAGTCTGCCCTCTGCCCGGGGGCAGGGTGAGCCTTTGACCGGCCGCATCAACCCGCCGTCCGGCGCCACCTTCTCCGGCTTGCTGATGGGTAATCCTGAACGTAAGGCGCTGCTGGTGACCGATGGCGGCTACGGCTTTGTGACGTCACTGAACGACATGGTCAGCAAGAACCGCGCCGGCAAGGCGGTGGTTTCGGTGCCGAAGGGGGCGCGGATCATGCCTCCGGTCGTAATCCCGGAAACCGCGTCCACCCTGTATCTCGCGGCGGTTTCCAACGAGGGCCGGATGCTGGTGTTCCCGCTCACAGAGCTGCCGGAACTGGCCAAGGGTAAGGGTAACAAGATCATCAGTATTCCCTCGGCCCGGGTACAGAGCCGCGAAGAGTATGTGGTTGCGGTCGCCGTGTTCGGCGAAGAAGACCAGGTGGAAGTGAAGGCCGGCAAGCGCAAGCTGGGGCTGAAATTCGGCGACCTGGAACATTACCTCGGTGAGCGTGGGCGTCGTGGCCACAAGTTGCCGAGAGGCTTGCAGCGGGTAGATGGCATTGATGTGATTCCGTCTGCCTCCCGGGCGCAGGAAGAAGCACAGGAACAGGAAGGGGAGAGCACAGACAGTGAGTGAGCTGGTACTGGTAAACGTATCCGGGCGCGACAAGCCCGGGCTGACGTCGGAAATTACCGGCATCATGGGCCAGTATGATGTGCGCATCCTGGATATCGGCCAGGCGGTGATCCACGATCACCTGACCTGGGGCATCCTGATCGAAATTCCGGACGAGTCCAAGTCGTCTCCGGTCATCCGGGACCTGCTGTTCCGCCTGCACTCGCTGGACCTGCAGGTGCGCTTTGCGCCGATTACCGTCGAGGAATACCAGGCCTGGGCGGAAGGCCGTAACCGTGCCTGTTACATCGTCACCCTTCTGTCCCGTGACATCAAGGCAGAACAGATTGCCCGGGTGTCGGCGATTACCGCCCGCCATGGCCTGAACATCGATAACATTACCCGGCTGTCGGCCCGGCCTTCGCTCAATCCGAGCGACAACCGGATTGCCTGTGTGGAGTTTTCGGTGCGCGGCACGCCGTCAGACCTGGAACAGCTGCGGGCGGATTTCCTGCACATTGCCGGCGAGATGAATGTGGATATCGCCTTCCAGGAAGATTCCATCTTCCGGCGTAATCGCCGCCTGGTGGTGTTTGATATGGACTCCACCCTGATCGAGGCGGAAGTGATCGACGAGCTGGCCCATGAAGCCGGTGTCGGCGAGCAGGTGGCCGAAATCACCGAGCGGGCCATGCATGGCGAGCTGGATTTCAGCCAGAGCTTTGCCGAGCGCCTGGCGCTGCTGAAAGGCCTCGATGAATCCGTTCTGGAGGGTATCGCTAACCGCCTGCGTATGACCGAGGGCGCCGAGCACCTGATCCGCAGCCTGAAGGCGCTGGGCTATCGTACGGCTATTCTGTCTGGCGGCTTCACCTACTTTGCCCGCCACCTGCAGCAGAAGCTGGGCATCGATTATATCTATGCCAACGAGCTGGAGATTGTCGACGGCAAGGTGACCGGCCAGGTAAAGGGCCAGATTGTCGATGGCAAGCGCAAGGCCGAGTTGCTGCTGGAGATTGCCGGTAAGGAGCATATCTCCCGGGAGCAGGTGATTGCCGTGGGTGATGGTGCCAACGACCTGCCCATGCTCAGCCAGGCTGGCCTGGGCGTGGCGTTCCGGGCCAAGCCGCTGGTGAAGGAGTCCGCCCGGCACTCCATCTCCACCCTGGGGCTGGATGCGATTCTCTACCTGATCGGTTTCCGGGAAAGCGAAACCAACCTGTTTTTGCAGAATCCCGACCGCTGAAACGAACAAAGGGCGAGGTATCACACCTCGCCCTTTGTTTTTCTGGCACCTGTTGCCGGATCAGCCTGCCCCGAAATCGTAGTTCATGGCCGGCGACGGTGCCTGCAGGTAGTTACCCTGGATAAAGTTCACACCCGCCTGGTACAGCAGGGCCAGCACGCTGGCATGCTGCACATCCGGGATGATGGTGATCTTGCCAGCGTTCTGAAGGCCCTTCACCATGGCTTTCAGTTGCTCCTTGCCGGCATCACCCTTGTCCACTTCCTCCACAAAGGATCCATCCAGGCGAACGTAGTCGGCTTCAATGTGTTTCAGGGTGTTGTACGGGTCCAGCGCGCAGCCGAACTGGGAGATAGACACCTTGCTGTGCAGCTGGTGCGCCGCCTTGGTGAACTCCTTGGCCTGCTTCATGAAGTTGTTGGCATCGCCTTCACGGAACTGGAAGATCAGGGCATCACCGGGCAGCCTCGCGGCTTGCAGGGCAACGCTCAGCCAGGGTGTGAAGGTCTTGTCCTGAACGGTTTCAGCAGACAGGTTGAGGAACAGCCGGGTATCGTGGCCGCTGGCACGATGGCTGGCCAGTTGCTTGATGGTCTGCAGGATCATCCAGCGGTCAATCCGGGTGGCGGCATCGTCACGGCCAACCGGCGGCAGCTTGTCGAAGGGCGAGACTTCGTTGTTGTCTTTATCCAGCATCAACACGGTGACTTCGTAGTGCTCATCGCCTTCACCGCGCAGGTTCATGATCGGCTGGTACATCACCCGGAACCGGCCATCTTCCATGGCCTTGAGAATCGCATCGGCGGAATTGGATTCCTCGATGGTTTCGTAGTCTGCGGGGTTGTATACCTTGACGCCGTTGCCGCGCTCGTGGCCTTCCAGTTTCTTTACATCGCCGGAAGCGACATGGGCACGCCCCATCAGTTCTTCAGCCTTCGGGGAGTTCTCCGTAATGGCGGCAACACCAATGGATACCGTTAGCGGCACGGTACGGCCATTGATGTCGAACAGGTGATCATCCACCGCCTTGCGAACGCCCTCGCACAGCATGGCCATGCCTTTCTCGTCACAGGGCATGCACATCATGCAGAAGGCGTCGTCGCTGAGCCGGGCCAGGGTAATGCCCTCGCCGCTGTTGTCCTTGAGCAGGGCGGCAACATCGCCCAGCAACAGGTCTGTGCCGGAGATGCCGATCTGGTGTTTGATGCTCTGGAAGTTGTCCAGGGCAATGTAGGCAAGGGCACCGGTCTGGTTGTTCTTGCCTGCCTCGGCGATGGTGCGGGCCAGTTCGTCCATTAGGTACTGACGGTTGTAAAGGCCGGTGAGCAGGTCCTGGCTGCTGATCTGCTTCAGCTTTTCTTCCAGCTCGGCATCATTGTGTTCCGGTTGCAGCACAATCTGGGTGCAGGCTTCGCCGTCGTAGGTGGCGGCAGAGACCGACATGGTAACGGCCAGCTCCTGGTCGTCGCTGCGGCGGGCGGTGCAGTTCATGGTCATGCCGTCTTTGCGTTCTTCGGCAAAGGCTTTCATGAATTCCTTGTACCGCTCCTGGCTCTCCGGCGTCAGGGTATCCAGGACCGGGATGCAAATCAGGTCGTCGATATCGTCGTAGCCGAGGAATTCCATGTACGACTGGTTGGCGTAGATGTGCATGCCGTCGTTGATGTAGGCAATGGCATCCTTGGAGCTTTCCAGCAGCAGCTGGCAACGCTGCTCGGCTTCGCGCAGGTGGGATTCGAGGGTTCGGCGCCGGCGCCGGTCTTCCAGTGCGGCAAGCTCACGCTTGGCCACCAGAACCAGCAAGTCTTTGTATTCAAAGGGTACTGCATCCTGGGCGCCGGCCCGGATGATGTTGACGGTACGCTCGCGATCGTATTCTTCAGTCAGCAGAACAAAGGGAATGTCCTTGTCCATCCGTTTGATGGTAGCCAGGGCATCATCCGGGCCGAATTCCTGCTCCAGGTCCCGGGCCAGGAACAGGTCCCAGTTGGAGTTTTTCAGGGCGTCTTCGAGGTCTTCTTCGGATGTGATTCTGTGCGCCCTGGTCGCTTTGCCGGAGTTGCGCAGCAAGCTGACCATGGATTCTGCGTCGTTCTGGGAGGGATCCAGAATCAGAAGGTGTACGGTCGCGGTTTTTTTCTGCATTCCGAGGGCTCTGCATCAAGAAAGGTAGACATACGTTAATGCCTGAATGATGCAGGGGTTGGCGACCAATAACAACCCTGAAGCGCCCCGGTTGTGGCAGGCGTCCCGTTACAGGGACGGCCAGAGGGAGTCGAATTCGTCTTCCCGGCTACCTGGTGCAGACGGCGGATTCTGGTTATCTCCGGGGAGTATTTCCGGGCTGCGCAGCTTCAGCTCGAACTGGCTGATGCTGCCGGTTGAGGAGACTTTCTTCAGCAGTTGACCGTGGTCTTCCCGGCCATCGTGCATCAGTGAAATGCGGCTGCCGGTCTGGAATGGAAGCCGGGGCGTAATCAGGGTGGCTGCGTGATGCACCGCACTGATTTCCGGTAACAACAAGCCCCGGAGGTATTCACTGCTGTTGCCCATTTTCTGGATCAGCCGGATGGCGCAGGGGGCTGCACTGGGGGCCAGCAATTCAATGCCGATCTGGGTGCCCTGGTTGCGTACTTGCCGCAGCCAGCGAACCACCGCAATGCTCCAGGGGTGGCTGCTTTGCTCCCGAACCCCGAGAACTTCTCCGGCCTGCAGGGTTTTGGGTACGTTGTTCTCCCAGGCCACGCAGTAACCGCCGGGGCTGGTGTTCACCAGCAGCGCTTGGTGGGACTTGGGCAGGTTGCGGTCGTGGTGTTCGGTGACTGCATGGCTGCTGCCGCGGAAGTTGATCGGGGTGTCGGCCGAGTGCAGGCGGTCGTCGTGGGGGCCGGCATCATGGGCGTTAGACCAGGGATCGGCCTTGCGGTTGGCATTGCGGATAAAACGGTTGTCCTGGTGGTGGCCGTTGTCGTTGCCATCCAGGAACTCCGCAAAGCTCTTCTCGCCCGAGACGAAGTAATGGGTGGCCGACAGGCCAACAGAGATTTCCAGGGTGCCCTGGCTGGCGATACGGTTAAAGTTACGCTTGGCAATGATGCCGAGCGCCTGGCTCAGGTGGGTGAGCAAGGTATCGCTGACCCGGCCGGGAACCTCCAGGCGGGTCTGGGCCTTGCTGTGGGATCTGCGGGCATCAAGGGTTTCGGACAGATAGCCGGATAGCTCCTGGGTGTCGAAGCCGAATCCGTTGTCGCCTGCCTTGCCTTCCAGCAGGCTACGGTAGACCGGAGCGCTGTCCCGCTCCATATTGACCACGAACAGGCTGTCAGGGCCGACATCAGGGCCGCATTGGCAGTATTTTGTCCAGCCTTCGAACAACTCGTAGATCTGGGTCAGCTCGGATTGCCGCAGCTGGTTCGGGCGCGCGCATCCGAGTAACAGGATGCGTATATAGCTGTCGGCCACGGTGCTGCCCCGGCTTGCGCTCAGGGTGTCGTCTTCCACATCGTGGTCTGCCAGCTTGTTTCGGCAGGCAAAGCGGTACAGCCGGTGACATTCAAGCCAGCTGTGGGCCGGGCTGGGGCAGTAGAGCTGGTGCGAACGGACAATGGTGGCCGCCAGTTCGGAAATCGCCCGATGGATGGCGATGGCAATGTGTTTGCGGTTCTTGTCCAGGCCACCGTTATCCAGGTATTCCAGCAGGCAGAGCTTATAGCCGGAAGCCAGGTGCAGCTGAAGGGCCTGGGTCAGGTTGGCAATCTTGCGCTGTTTTTCCGGCAGGGCGACGGCCAGGCCCAGGAAGTGGCGCGAAAGCTCGTTGCACACGAAGTGGATGCTGCCGCGGATAGCCTCCAGGTACTGGATGCGCATCTGGGGTGTCAGAAACAGGTGGTTGAGCTCGATAATGGCGTGGTAAAGCTGCCGCGATGATTCGCCAATATTGGCCATCGGCAGCTGGTCGACCCAGGCCCGGAATGCCTTCGGCGTTGTATCGCAAAACGACAGGCTTGCTGTTTTCTGCTCGGGAACCTTGAGCTCTGGTTTGAGTATCGTGCCTTCCATGTTCTCACGCCAATGTCTGGGCAGCATCGTATTCGGGCTGAAATTGCCACAAATACAGGCCGTTATTGTTAGTCGATCATGAACTCTAAGATAGCAAAGCGGCAACAAAAAGCGAGAAAAACACGAGTTGACAATGTTTTACAAGTTGCGGTGCGCCAACTTATGCGACAGGTCTCAAACTCCGACAGGAATCGGGGTCTTGCTGGCCTCTCCGGGCAGCTCCCGAACCAGCTTTGGCACCAGGAATCCCGGGAGTTGCTCCATGAGTTCCCGCACCAGTGTTGCAGCCCTGGCATCACTGACATCGAAATGGTGGGCGCCGGCGACCGGGTCGAAGGCATGCAGGTAGTAGGGCAGTACGCCGGCCTCGAACAGGGACTCGCTCAGCTGAGCCAGGGTTGCCGCTGAATCGTTCACGCCGCGCAGAATAACGCTCTGGTTAAGCAGGGTGACACCGGCGGCTTTCAGCTTCCGGAAGGCCTCTCGGGTGGCGTCATCGATTTCTGCCGGATGGTTGATATGCACCACCAGCACGGTTTGCAGTCGGGTGTTCGACAGCCAGTCCAGCAGCTGGTCGTTGACCCGTTGAGGGATCACCACCGGCAGCCTTGAGTGGATTCTCAGCCGGCGCAGGTGCGGCACGGTATCCAGTTGTTGTGCCCAGCTGGCCAGCAGCTGGTCGTTGACGGCCAGGGGGTCGCCACCGCTGAAAATAATCTCGTTGATCTCGGGGCTCTGATGCAGGGTGTCGATAACCTGCCGGCGGTCCTCCGGGCCAAGCTTCTGGGAGCCATAGGGGAAGTGGCGGCGGAAGCAGTAGCGGCAGTTGATCGCGCACTGGCCGGTCACCATCAGCAGGGCGCGGCTGCGGTATTTCCGGATCAGCCCGGTGGTCTGGATGGCGTTGTCTTCCTGCAGCGGGTCGCGAACGAAGCCCGGTTGCTCGGCGGTTTCTTCCAGCAGGGGCAGTACCTGCCGCAGCAACGGGTCGTCCGGGTTGCCCGGCTGCATGCGTTCGATAAAGGGTTCCGGAACCCGTATCGGGAACAGCTTATGGCCCGCCTGTGCACCGCCCAGCCAACGCTCAACCGGTAACCTGAGGCGCTCCAGCAGCTGTTCCGGCCGGGTGACAGACTGGCTCAGGATCTGCTGCCAGGAGGGGCCGGAACCCTGCTTTGGGGCAATGTTCTGTGTGCGGGATGCGGGTTGGGTCAAATCACGGGCTTCTGTCAAATCATGGGCTTCTATAGGGGAGGGGGTTCGCTGTATCATAGCGACCTTTGAAAATTTAACGACAGTCTGTCAGGTGGACATTTCATGGCTTCATATTCTACCAACGAATTTCGTAGCGGTCTCAAGGTTTTGCTGGATGGCGACCCTTGTATCATGCTCGAGAACGAATTCGTCAAGCCGGGCAAGGGCCAGGCATTCAACCGTGTAAAACTGCGCAACCTGATGACCAACCGGGTCTGGGAACGTACGTTCAAGTCCGGCGAATCCCTGGAAGCGGCCGACGTAGTCGAGCAGGACATGGAATACCTGTATACCGACGGCGAGTTCTGGCATTTCATGCTGACTGACGGCTCCTTCGAGCAGTTCGCTGCCGATGCCAAGGCGGTAGGCGATACCGTGAAATGGCTGAAAGAGCAGGACGTATACACGGTGACCCTGTACAACGGTGCGCCGCTGTCTGTTACGCCGCCTAACTTTGTGGAACTGGAAGTGGTGGATACCGATCCGGGCATGAAGGGCGACACAGCCCAGGGTGGCTCCAAGCCGGCAACCCTGTCTACCGGCGCCGTGGTGAACGTGCCCCTGTTCATCACCATTGGTGAGGTGCTGAAAGTAGACACCCGCTCCGGTGAATACGTGAACCGCGTCAAGAGCAGCTGATCCCTGCCCATGACTGACAAACCTGTCTGGCAGCCCACTGCCTCGCGGGATGTTCTGAAAAGCCGCGCACAGCTACTGGCATACGTGCGCGGCTTTTTTGCACAACGGCAGGTGCTGGAGGTGGAAACCCCGGTGCTTGGCCGCCATGGCGTAACCGATGTGAACCTGGACGGCATCCCGGCTTCGGTCAATGCGCCCGGCATCACGTCCGGCTGGCTGCAGACTTCCCCCGAATACCATATGAAACGGCTGCTGGCGGCCGGTTCCGGCTCTATTTTCCAGGTTGCCCGGGTGTTCCGGAATGGCGAGCGCGGGCGCCGCCACAACCCGGAATTCTCGATGCTGGAGTGGTACCGGGAGGGTTTTGACGACCGGCAGCTGATGGCCGAGGTGGCGGACCTGGTTTGCGGCTGGCTCGGTTGCAAGCGCCCCCTGGTGCTTGCCTACCGGGATGCGGTGCAGGCCTATGCCGGTTTTGATCCGATGACAGTCAGCGATCGGGACCTGGCCCGCTATTGCGAACAATGGCTGGAGCCGGAGCAGCTGGCCGGCATGGGGCGGGATGCCTGTCTGGACCTGGTGATGAGCTTTGTGGTGGAGCCGAAGCTGGGCGTAGATGCCCCGGTATTCCTTACCCGTTATCCGGCCTCGCAGGCAGCTCTGGCCAGGGTATCCGATGACGACGGCTTTGCCGTTGCCCACCGGTTCGAGCTCTATATCAATGGCCTGGAGCTGTGTAACGGCTACTGGGAATTGACCGACCCGCAGGAACAGCGGCAACGATTCGAGGCGGATAACCGCCAGCGCCGGGCGGCAGGAAAATCGGAAATGGCGGTCGACCAGGCGTTTCTGGATGCGCTGGATGCCGGCTTGCCGGAGTCTTCCGGGGTTGCGCTGGGCCTGGATCGGTTGTTAATGCTGAAGGTGGGAGCAGCCAGCATCGAAGAGGTGCTGGCATTTCCGGTCGAGCGGGCCTGAGCTCGCCGCCCTGGTCAGGCTTTTGAGGCACGCAAGGTGCCGAAGGCTTCGCCCATGCGCACGGTTTTACCGGGCACCTGGTTCGGCTTCCATTTCATGGAGCCCCTGGGCATCACCAGCACCACGGTAGAGCCCAGCCGGAACCGACCCATTTCCTCGCCTTTCTCGAAGCTGACGGCCTCGTCGCCCTGATACTGCCAGTGGGATACCTTATGGGGGTTGGGTGCAATCACACCGCCCCAGGTGGTTTCTACACTACCGACAATCATTGCGCCGACCAGAACCAGTGCCATGGGGCCGGCTTCGGTATCAAAGATGCAGGCCACCCGCTCGTTGCGGGCGAACAGGTTGGGTACATTTTCCGCGGTTACCGGGTTAACGGAGAACAGCTTGCCCGGCACGTAGACCATTTCCCGAAGAGTGCCGGCCAGCGGCATGTGCACCCGGTGGTAGTCCTTCGGTGACAGGTAAATGGTGGAGAACTCACCTTCGGCAAAAGGCTTTGCCCGGTCCTCGTCACCACCGAGCAGTTCGGTCAGGCTGAAAGACTGGCCCTTAGCCTGGAACACCCGGTCGTCGCCGACCTGGCCGATCTGGCTGATGGCGCCGTCTACCGGGCTGACAAAGGTATCGGCAGCTTCTGCGACCGGCCGGATGCCGGGCTTCAGGGCCCGGGTAAAAAACTCGTTGAAGGTGGCGTAGGCCTCGGGGTTGGACTCGGCCGCCTCGCTCATATCCACGCCATAGCGATTGATAAACCAGCGGGTGAAGCGGTTTTTAAATGCGGGTGATTTGTCGCTGTCGGCAAAACGGCCAGCCAGGCGGGAAACCGCCAGTTGCGGCGTTACGTACTGGCTCAGGACAAACAGTTTATCAAGCATCCGGAAAGTCTCTTACCTCGGGAAAGCGGCGAAGTTTAGCAAAACGCAGCCGCCGAATAGAAATGAATTCGTGCCATAAGGGGTGTTGAGGTCACGGTCAGGGCAGCTTCAGGCCGCGGGCCTGTTGTTCTGCCATGTCTTGCAGAATCCGGTGGAAACTCTTCAGTCGCTCGGTGGAAATCTCCCCCTCCGCAGCCGCCCTCTCCAGGGCGCAACCCGGATCGCCCATGTGCCGGCAGTTACGGAACTTGCACAGGCCAATCAGCGGCCGGATTTCCCGGAATCCGTACTCCAGCTCCTGGGGTGTCATATGCCACAAGCCAAACTCCCGGATACCCGGAGAATCAATCAGGTCACCGCCGCCGGGCAGGTGAAACAGCTTGGCGGTCGTGGTGGTGTGCACACCTTTACCGGTACTCTCTGAGACCGCGCCCACCCGCAACAGTTCATCCGGCAGCAGGGTCTGGATGATCGACGACTTGCCCACCCCGGACTGCCCCACAAACACACTGGTCTTGCCCCGCACCAGCGCCTCGACTTCCGGCGCCGCTTCGCCCTCGCAGGCCGCAGCCGACGTGCGTTCAACCTGGTAACCCAGGGCTTCGTAGCGGGTCAGCAGGGTTTCGATCTGCTCCCGGTTACGATCGTTAATCAGGTCGGTCTTGTTCAGCAGAATCACCGCCGGAATATCGGTGCTTTCCGAAGCCACCAGGTAGCGGTCAATCAGGTTGTCATGGGGCTCGGGCTCGGGGGCGATCACCAGGATAATGTGGTCAATATTCGCCGCAACCGGCTTCAGCGCCCCGAAATTATCCGGCCGCTGCAGCAGGTTATCCCGCTCACACCGGGCCACAATCACTCCGGTTTCACTCTTACCGGGCCGCCAGACCACCCGGTCGCCGGTTACCAGGCTGTCGATATTGGCCCGGACAAAACACCGGAACACCTGCCCGGTGTCTTCGCCTTCCAGCGCCTCGATATCCAGTTGCTGCCCGTAGTGGGCAATCACCAACCCTTCCTGCTCCGGCCCCAATTCCCCGGCCTCGGCCTGGGCCTCCACGGCTTTTTCTTTGCGGGCCATGCGCTCGGTGCGTTCTTTCTGGATTTTCTCGATGCGCCACTGCTGGCGTTTATTCAGTTTTCTCTTGGCCATCGGCTCTCAAATGTTCCGGGGGAAGTGGTGTGACACATGATACGTGAATCATGGACAATAGGCAGAGTTTCTGATGTTTGGCGCATGTCTGTCTGGACTCTGACTTAGGTGCAGGTGCTGGCCGGGGACACCTTTCCGGGAGACGCTACGAGCACGTCCCTGTGCGCTTGACTGAAGCCATCCTTGGCTTCAGACACTCCCGGAAAGGTGTCCCCGGCCAGCACCACTAACCACGGCGTGGGTTTCAGCTCAACACGCGGCCAGCAATGTAGCCCGAAGTGCAGGTGTGGTTGTGCTTTCCGGAAATGTGCGGAGCCATGGATGGCGGAGCAGAAGCGCCACATGGATGTGCCGCAAGGAGCGGTTTCCGGAAAGCACAACCACACCTGCACCAGCTCCCAAACTAAACCGCATAGGACAAAAGAATGCCCGACCACAACCGATTAGTGTGGATAGACCTCGAGATGACCGGCCTGGATCCGGAGAAAGAGCGGATCATCGAGATGGCCACGATTGTTACCGATTCGGAACTGAACCTGGTGGCCGAAGGCCCGGTGATAGCCATTCACCAGCCTGACAGCCTGCTGGACGCCATGGACGAATGGTGCACCAACACCCACGGCGCCAGCGGCCTGATCCAGCGGGTGAAGGACAGCAAAACCAGCGAGGCAGAAGCCGAGCAGGAAACCCTGGCGTTCCTGAAGCAGTATCTGTCTGCCGGCGAATCACCGCTGTGTGGCAACAGCATCGGCCAGGATCGCCGGTTTCTGGTGAAGTACATGCCGGAACTGGAAGCCTTCTTCCACTACCGGAACCTGGATGTATCAACCGTCAAGGAGCTGGCTCGCCGCTGGCGGCCGGATGTGCTGGATGGTGTGAAAAAGAAAGGCAGCCACCTGGCGCTGGACGATATACGCGATTCCATCGAGGAACTGCGCCACTACCGCGAACACTTCTTCAAGCTGTAAGGCCGTGCCGGCGCAACGCCCAGGTTACGTGTTCCCGCACCAGTTCTGACGGGTGGTCCGCCCGTTGCTTCAGTGCCTCGATCACCGGAATGGTGCTCGGGGCATTGCCTAGTCCTACGGCCAGGTTGCGCAGCCAGTTCTCGTAGCCGGTTCTGCGTATAGCAGAGCCTTCGGTGTTTTTCAGAAACTGTTCTTCAGTCCACAGGAACAACTCGGCCAGGTTGGTGTTGTCCAGGCCGTGTCTGGGCTGGAAGTCGTCTTCCCGGGTGGGCTTGCTGAATTTGTTCCAGGGGCATACCAGCTGGCAATCGTCGCAACCGAATACCCGGTTACCCATTTTCGAGCGTAGCTCTTCCGGGATCGGACCTTTCAGTTCAATGGTCAGGTAGCTGATGCAGCGGCGGGCATCCAGTAAGTGAGCGCCAACAAAGGCATCGGTCGGGCATATTTCCAGGCAGGCGGAGCAGGAGCCGCAGTGCTGTTTGTCGAAGGGCTCATCCACCGGCAGCGGTGCACTGGTGAAGATTTCACCGAGGAAAAAGTAAGAGCCGGCTTTCGGGTGAATCAGCATGTTGTTCTTGCCGATCCAGCCCAACCCGGCCCGTTGCGCCAGCCCCCGCTCAAGGACCGGGGCGCTGTCCACAAAGGCCCGGTAGTCGTAGCCACTGACGGCTTCATCGATCTGTTTGGCCAGGGTTGCCAGGCGTTTGCGCATCAGCTTGTGGTAGTCCCGCCCCAGGGCGTAGCGGGTGATGTAGGCGGTTTCCCGGTTAGTAAGCGCTTGTTTCGGGTTGTCGGGCGAAGGCAGGTAATCCATGCGCACGGAGATGACCCGCAGGGTGCCGGGTACCAGGGAGTCCGGGGTGTAGCGTTTGTCGCCGTGGTCGGCCATGTAGGCCATGTCGCCGTGGTAACCGGCGGCCAGCCAGCGTTGCAGGCGTTCGGCATGGGGGCCGGTGTCGGCCAGGGTAATGCCAGCATCGGCAAAGCCGAGATCCCTTGCCCACTGCCGGATTTGCTCCGGCAGGGCGGTCAGTTCGGTGCCGGGCGGTTGGTTTTCTGTGGTCTCGGGCTGGCTGGTCATGATCGCAACGTCGGCCTTTGAAGCCTGCAGAGATTTAATTTGATTAAGTTATGACCTTTTTTCCTGTTTTGCTATGCTTAACAGGTATCTGGCCAATTTTCTTAAACCGGTTTCTTTAACGGGATACCCCATGCGCTATGCGGACAGTCTACCAGAAGCTCTGTACTCCGCCGACTCGGTTCGAGCGATGGATCGGTATCTTATTGATCAGCAGGGTGTTGATGGCTTTGAGTTGATGCAGTCCGCGGCCAGGGGAGCGTTTCGCCAACTGCTCCGGCATTGGCCGTCGCCTGCTTCGATTCTGGTGCTGTGCGGGGCTGGCAATAATGGCGGCGATGGTTACCTGATCGCCCTGAATGCCCATAAGCAGGGGATTCCTGTGCAGTGTGTGGCGGTCAGCCCAGCCGGCAAGCTGTCGGGGGATGCTCTCAAGGCCTTCAAGGCAGCCGAACAGGCCGGTGTTGCAGTGGCCGATTTCGCCGGGTTGCCGGAAGGTGATCTGGCCCGACGGCTTGCCGTTGCCGGCGTGGTGGTGGATGCCATGTTGGGTACCGGTGTGGCGGGTGCCCCCCGGGAACCGGTTGTCGGCATTATCCAGGCATTAAACCAGGCCCGGGTGCCGGTGCTGGCAGTGGATTTGCCTTCCGGCCTGAATGCTACGACGGGTGCGGCCGAAGGCGAGGTGGTTCGTGCCACTGTTACGGTCACGTTTATCGGCGCCAAGGCCGGGCTGTTTACCGGTGCAGGTGCCGGTGTTTGCGGGCGGGTGGTTTTTGAATCCCTGGGCGTGCAGGAGCAGCTGCAAGGCTATGCCGGCCAGCCGCTGGCAAGTTTGCAATCCTGGGCCCGGTGCCGGGCCTGGTTTCCTGAGCGGCCCCTGAACGCCCACAAAGGGCAGTTTGGCCATGTGTTGGTGGTGGCGGGTGATCGTGGCTTTGGTGGCGCCGGCATCATGGCAGCCGAGGCGGCGGCCCGTTCCGGTGCGGGGCTGGTCAGCCTGGCTACCCGGCCCGAGCATGTAACCGCAGCCCTGGCCCGGTGTCCGAATGTCATGTGCCATGGCCTGATTCATGGGTCGGAACTGGCGCCGCTGTTGCAGCAGGCAGACATTGTGGTGTGTGGCCCTGGCATTGGCCGCTCGGCCTGGGGCCAGCAGATGTTGCAGCAGGTTCTCGACAGCGGGAAACCGCAGGTGCTGGATGCCGACGCCCTGAATCTGATGGCTGCCCGTGCGGTGGCAACGGCCGACAACCGTGTACTGACCCCGCATCCGGGCGAAGCGGCACGGCTGCTGGAATGCAGCGTGGCCGAGATTGAAGCAGACCGTATGAGAGCGGCCACACGGATTCAGAAGCTTTGGGGTGGTATCGTTCTGCTCAAAGGCGCAGGAACCGTGATTACTGACGGGACCAACACGCCGTTTGTGGTGGCCGGGGGCAATCCCGGTATGGCAACCGGAGGCATGGGTGATGTGTTGTCCGGCATGATTGGAGCGTTTCTTGGCCAGCTGGAGGATTTTACCCGGGCCACGGTTGTGGCGGCCTCTGCCCACCTGGCAGCGGCAGACCTGGCATCGGAAAGGGTTGGATACAAATCCCTGGTGCCAGCAGATGTCCTGGATGCTTTGCCGCCGGTATTGAAGCAAACTGAAACCATGTCATTCCATGACGACCGGGAGGCGCGATGAGTATTTTTGGCAACGAACGCCGGTTGTTTCTCGAAGGCGAGGCCGAAACCGTGAAGCTGGGCTCCGAGCTGGCCCGGCTGGCCCAGTCCTCGGAGCAGGGGCTGACGGTGTTTCTGGATGGCGACCTGGGTATGGGCAAAACCACCCTGAGCCGCGGTGTGATCCGTGCCCTGGGCCATGAAGGCGCGGTTAAAAGCCCCACCTATACGCTGGTGGAGCCCTATGAAGACCTTGAACCGCCGGTTTACCACTTCGACCTGTACCGGCTGGGCGATCCTGAAGAACTGGAATACATGGGTATCCGTGACTATTTCGCCAGTCGCAGTTTCCGCCTGATCGAATGGCCGGAGCGCGGCGAAGGCATATTGCCGGACCCGGATATCGAGATTCACCTGGAACGGGAAGGCGAGGGGCGTTCGGTCGTGCTCAGGGCACGTTCGGAGCTGGGCGCCAGCCTGCTGAACGAAATTGAGTTAATTGGGCCGGAATCATGAGAGTTGTACTGGGGTTCTTGTTGATAATGACTGCAAGCCTGGCCAGCGCCGCTGCTCAGGTGGAGGGTGTGCGTATCTGGCCGGCACCGGATCACACCCGCCTGGTGCTGGATACCGCCGGTGCAGTGGAGCACAACGTGTTTTCGTTGTCTGACCCGTCCCGGCTGGTTATCGACCTGAAAAATGTTTCCCTGAAAACCGACTTCAGCAAGGTGGACCTGGAAGGCAGCCCGATTCGCCGCATTCGCAGCGCGCGGCGTAATGGCAGCGACCTGCGCGTAGTGCTGGATCTTGCCAGTGATATCAAGCCCCGAAGCTTTGCCCTGGAGCCCAACCAGCAATACGGACACCGGCTGGTGGTTGACCTGATCGACGAGAAAGGCAGCCGCATAGAGCGGGCTACCAGCCCCACCGTCACCCAGGACTCAGCAGGCAAGCGGGATATCATTGTGGTGATCGATGCCGGCCACGGTGGCGAAGACCCCGGCGCCATCGGCCCCCGGGGCACCCGTGAGAAAGACGTCGTTCTGAGGATGGCGAAAACCCTGGCAGACCTGGTTAACAAGCAGCCGGGCTTTACCGCTAAGCTGACCCGCACCGGGGATTACTACATCGGCCTGCGCAACCGCACCATCCTGGCCCGCAAATACAACGCCGACCTGTTTGTGTCGGTGCATGCGGATGCCTTCCGCACACCGCAACCCAGTGGAGCCTCGGTGTTTGCGCTGTCCCAGCGCGGCGCCACCAGTGAAACGGCACGGTGGCTGGCCCAGAGTGAAAACAGTTCGGACCTGATCGGCGGTGCCGGAGGTCTTTCGCTGGAAGGTCGGGACGAAATGCTGGCCGGTGTACTGCTGGATCTGTCCATGACGGCCAGCATCAATGCCAGCCTCGGTGTCGGTAGTTCGGTTCTGGGCCGGCTGGGCAACGTGGCCAAGCTGCACAAGCCCGGTGTGGAGCAGGCGGCCTTTGTGGTGCTGAAATCCCCGGATATCCCCTCGATCCTGGTCGAGGCCGGCTTTATTTCCAACCCCAAGGAAGAAAAGAACCTGGCCAGCCAGTGGTACCGCGACAAGCTGGCGAGCGCGATCATGGATGGTATTCATGAATACTTCCGGCGCACGCCGCCGCCGGGCACCCTGTTGGCCTGGCAAAAACAGAACAAGGGTAGCCCGGAAGTGAGTCAGTACCGGATTCGCCGTGGAGATACCCTGTCGGGCGTGGCCCGGCAGAATCAGACCACCGTCAGTGAGCTCATGCGCTTTAACGGCATGAGCGATGATCGTGTTATGGTAGGGCAAACCATTCGTATTCCCTCATCCTGATCAAGAGGTAGTTCCCGGTTATGCCCCACATCCAATTGCTCTCGCCCCGGCTTGCCAACCAGATAGCCGCCGGCGAGGTGGTGGAGCGCCCTGCATCCGTAGTTAAAGAGCTGGTAGAAAATGCCCTGGATGCAGGGGCCGGCCGGGTAGATATCGAGATCGAGCAGGGCGGGGTCAAGCTGATCCGGGTTCGTGATGACGGTTCCGGTATTGCCGAAGCGGACCTGCCCCTGGCCCTGAGCCGCCACGCCACCAGCAAGATCCTGACCCTGGACGACCTCGAAGCGGTGGGTACCCTCGGCTTTCGGGGTGAAGCCCTGGCCAGTATCAGCTCGGTATCCCGCCTGTCCCTGACGTCCCGAACCGAGGCGCAGGAAGCCGCTTCCCGGGTGGAAGTGGAAGGCCGGGACATGGACGCGAAAATCTCGCCGGCCGCCCATCCGGTGGGCACCACGGTGGAAGTGCGGGACCTGTTCTTCAATACCCCGGCCCGGCGCAAATTCCTGCGCACCGAGAAAACCGAATTCAACCACGTGGAAGAATGCATTCGCCGGCAGGCCCTGAGCCGTTTCGATGCCGGCTTTACCCTGCGCCACAACCAGCGGGTAGTGCAGAGCCTGAGACCGGCGGAATCGCCGCTGGATAAAGAACGGCGCATCAGTTCCCTGTGCGGCCAGCAGTTTATCGACAACGCCGTGGTGATCGATGCCGAGGCCAGTGGCCTGCGGTTGTGGGGCTGGGTGGCGCTGCCAACATTCTCCCGCTCCCAGGCGGATCTTCAGTATTTCTTCGTCAACGGCCGGGTTATTCGCGACAAGCTGGTGGCCCACGCCGTGCGCCAGGCCTACCGGGATGTGCTCTACAACAACCGCCACCCGGCCTTCGTGCTGTACCTGGAAGTGGACCCGGCCACGGTGGATGTGAATGTGCACCCCACCAAGCATGAAGTTCGCTTCCGGGATGGCCGGCTGGTGCACGATTTTATTTTCCGTACCCTGCACCGGGCACTGGCCGATGTGCGCCCGGATGATCACCTGCGGGGCGCCGTGGCGCAATCGTTCGGGCGTGAGCCGGAGCCTGCTGCTGGTGCGGGTAACGACGCTCCGGCATTCCAGTCGCAGGCGCACCAGATATCCGGGCAGCCGTCGGCCTTTAGTGGTCATTTCGGGCAGGCAGGAAGCCCACAGCCGCAGCAGGAATGGAAAGCCAGCGACCAGATGGCTTTCTATAATTCCCTGAACGAGGGCGGTGGTGTGGCCACCGCATCCCGGTCTGAAGGTTTTACGCCGCAGCCCATGCCAACGCCGCCACAGGATGGCGAGGAAGAACCGCCGCTGGGTTATGCCATTGCCCAGCTGCACGGCATCTATATCCTCGCCCAGAGCCGGGCAGGGATGATCGTGGTGGATATGCACGCCGCCCATGAACGCATTACCTACGAGCGTATGAAGCGTGCGCTGGTAGAGCAGGACCTGAAAAGCCAGCCGTTGCTGGTGCCCGTGTCCCTTGCCGTCAGCCAGAAGGAAGCGGCGCTGGCGGAAACCCATGGGGAAGAATTGCAACACCTGGGCCTGCAGATTGAACGCATCGGGCCGGAAACCCTGGCGGTTCGGCAGATTCCCGCGCTGCTGCGGGGTGCCGACACTGAACAGCTGGTGCGGGATGTGCTGGCCGACCTGATCGAGCATGGCCAGAGTGACCGGGTAGAAGCCGTCACCCACGAATTGTTGGGCACCATGGCCTGCCATGGATCGGTGCGGGCCAACCGGCAGTTGACCATTCCTGAAATGAATTCCCTGCTGCGGGATATGGAAGCCACCGAACGCAGCGGCCAGTGTAACCACGGCCGGCCTACCTGGACCCTGGTGACCCTGTCCGAGCTGGACAAGCTGTTCCTCAGGGGGCGCTGATCGCCATGACCCAGCCCTCTGCCGGTGCCGGACAGCCATTGCCCTCGGCCATTTTTCTGATGGGGCCCACAGCCTCCGGTAAAACCGACCTGGCCATGGCCCTGTGTGAACGGTTGCCCTGCGAGATCATCAGTGTCGATTCCGCCATGATCTACCGCGGCATGGATATCGGCACCGCCAAGCCGAGCGCTGAAGAGCTGGCCCGGGCACCACACCGCCTGATTGATATTTGCGACCCGGTCGATACCTACTCGGCGGCGGACTTTCGCCGGGATGCACTGGCAGAAATGGCCGATATCACCCGCCGCGGGCGAATACCGCTGCTGGTGGGCGGCACCATGATGTACTTCAAGGCCTTGCTGCACGGCATGTCAGGCTTACCCTCTGCCAGCCCGGAGTTGCGCCGGCAAATCGAGCAGGAGGCCGAATCCCTTGGCTGGCAGCACCTGCATGATGAGCTTTCGGCTAAGGACCCGGTGGCGGCTGAGCTGATTCACCCCAATAATCGCCAGCGCCTGATGCGTGCTATCGAGGTGATTCGCCTGACCGGCCGGCCGATTTCTGAACTCTGGCAGGCAGAGTCGGGAACTTCTGCACAGCAACATCGGTCCGGTATTGAGGATTACACGTATTTCACCAGGTGGCAGGCAGACGAAACTGGCGACCTGCCGTATACTGTTTTCCAGTTTGCTCTGGCCCCCGAGGAGCGCAAGGTTCTTCACGAGAGAATCGAAAAACGCTTCCTGCTGATGCTGGAGTCCGGTTTTCTGGAAGAAGTCCGGAGCCTGATGGCCCGGGGAGACCTGAACCCGGAGCTGCCGTCCATGCGTTGCGTGGGCTATCGACAGGCATGGGAATACCTGGCTGGCGATTGTGACTACGAAACCTTTGTAAACCGGGGCGTGGCGGCTACCCGCCAGCTGGCAAAGCGCCAACTTACCTGGTTGCGAAAATGGCCGGATTTGCACTGGCTGAACAGCGGTGATCCGCAAGTGGTGCTGGAAACCTTGAAAAAGTCCGGACTACCCACCACATTTAATTCTGAAAAATGACGATCTGCACTTACATATAAACAGGAGAATAAACATGTCAAAAGGGCATTCCTTACAAGACCCTTACCTCAACGCTCTGCGCAAGGAACGCATTCCGGTTTCTATCTTTCTGGTAAACGGCATCAAGCTGCAGGGCCAGATCGAATCCTTTGACCAGTTCGTAATCCTGCTGAAGAACACTGTCAGCCAGATGGTTTACAAGCACGCTATTTCTACCGTGGTGCCGGCCCGCAATGTGCGTTTGCCGCAAGCGACCGCGGCAGGAGAGGAAGAATCTGAAGACTGATACCTCCGGAGTTTCCGGTTTTAACACCCGCGTTCCAGGACAGCCCTTGAGCTGGAGTGGCCGCGGGTGTTTGTTTTTATGGAGTAGACCGAATCTTGTTTGAACGTCCTGACGTCGGAGAACGGGCGGTTCTCGTCCACATCGATTTTACCGCCCACGAAGACACTGAAGACCCGGGCGAGTTCCGGGAACTGGTTACCTCGGCCGGCGTTGAGCCGGTTGCCAGCGTAACCGGAACGCGAAAGCAGCCCAGCCCCCGGCTGTTCGTAGGGGAGGGCAAGCTGGAGGAGATCCGTGATGCGGTTGCCGCCAGCGAGGCCGACGTGGTGCTGTTTAACCACGCCCTGAGCCCCAGTCAGGAGCGCAACATCGAGCGGGAGTTGCAGTGCCGGGTACTGGACCGTACCGGGGTTATCCTGGATATCTTTGCCCAGCGCGCCCGCACCCACGAAGGCAAGCTGCAGGTAGAACTGGCTCAGCTCGAGCATATGTCGACCCGGCTGGTACGGGGCTGGACCCACCTGGAACGCCAGAAGGGCGGTATCGGCCTGCGCGGCCCGGGTGAAACCCAGCTCGAAACCGACCGCCGGCTGCTGCGTGAACGCATCAAATCCATTCACAAGCGGCTGGAAAAGGTGCGTAAACAGCGGGACCAGGGCCGGCGTGCGCGGAAGCGGGCGGATATCCCGACCCTGTCCCTGGTGGGCTACACCAATGCCGGCAAATCCACCTTGTTCAACCGGATTACAACTTCCAGCGTATATGCTGCAGACCAGTTGTTCGCAACGCTGGACCCGACCCTGCGCCGGCTGGAACTTCCGGACATAGGGCCGGTCGTAGTGGCGGACACGGTGGGCTTCATCCGGCACTTGCCTCACAAGCTGGTGGAAGCCTTCCGCGCGACGCTGGAAGAAACCATCCAGGCGACGATCCTGCTGCATGTGATCGATTGTCATGACGATCGTCGTGATGAAAACATCGAGCAGGTCGAAGAAGTGCTGGTAGAAATCGGCGCCGACGAAATTCCCCAATTGCAGGTGTTCAACAAGATTGACCTGCTGGAAGATTTCGAGCCCAGGGTAGACCGTAACGAAGAAGGTATTCCGGTGCGGGCCTGGGTATCGGCCGTCACCGGCGCCGGCCTGGATTTGCTGTTCGATGCCATTGTCGAGCGGCTGGCAGAAGACGTCGTGCATCACTTTGTTGTGCTCGGGCCGGCCGATGGCAAGCTTCGGGCATTGCTGCACGAAGCCGGCTCGGTGCTGAGTGAGGAGCATCGGGACACCGGTGAATCGGTAGTAGAAGTAAGGTTGCAGAACCGGGACTGGCAGCAACTGCTGAGCCGGGCAGGGGTGCGTGAAGACGCCATACGCCTTGAGCAGCGGAACGCCTGAATCCACCCGGCTATTGCCGGGGGCAGGATAAATCCCTAGTATTTGCAGCCATTCGATATAACACGAACGGAGAGAACTATGGCCTGGAACGAACCGGGTGGAAACCGCAACGACAACGATCCCTGGGGGACCGGTGGTCGTCGCGGCAATGATCAGGGTCCGCCGGACCTCGACGAAGCGCTGAAAAAGGGCCTCGACAAACTCAACCGGATGCTGGGCGGCAAAGGCGGCTCTGGCTCCGGCAACAACGGCAGTAGCTCGGGCGGTAGCAGTGGTGGCTTTGGTGCCATCCTGGCCATCGCAGCGATCCTGGTTGTCGGTTACGTGATTTACCAGTCGTTCTACACCGTAGACGAACAGGAGCGCGCCGTTGTGCTGCGTTTCGGTGAATACAGCCGTACCGAGAGCCCGGGCTTGCGCTTCAAGGTGCCGTTGATCGATAACGTGTACAAGGTGCGGGTAACGAACGTACGTACTGCCCAGTCCTCCGGCCAGATGCTGACCCAGGACGAGAACCTGGTGACCGTGGATCTCCAGGTCCAGTACCGGGTTGGCGATGCCAAGGCCTACGTGCTGAACATCCGGGATTCCAACCAGGCCCTGGCCTTTGCCACCGACAGTGCCCTGCGCCATGAAGTGGGTAGTTCATCCCTGGATGACGTGCTGACCGAAGGCCGTGCCGAGCTGGCTGTACGGGTTGAACAGCGGTTGCAGAGCTTCCTGCGTGACTATGGCGCGGGTCTTGAGATCGTTCGTGTCAACGTGGAAAGCACCCAGCCGCCAGGACCGGTGCAGGACGCCTTCCGTGAAGTTCAGCGTGCCCGTGAAGACGAGCAGCGCCTGAAGGAAGAAGCGGAAACCTACCGTAACAAGATTGTTCCGGAAGCCCGCGGCCAGGCCCAGCGCATGATTGAAGAAGCCAGCGCCTACAAGGAAGAGGTGATCGAGCGGGCCCGTGGTGAAACCGCGCGTTTCAACCAGTTGCTTGCCGTGTATGAAAACGCCCCGGCGGTTACCCGTGAGCGTATGTACATCCAGGCCTTGGAACAGGTTCTGGGTAACAGCAGCAAGATCTTTGTCGACACCGAAAGCAGCGGCAACATGATGTACCTGCCCCTGGATCGTCTGACTCAGGGTCGCCTGCCGGCGAACAGTTCCGGTAATTCCGGTTCCGGTAACCAGCAGCTTGATATCCAGACACTGACCGACCAGGTACTGCAGGAACTGCGTACCCGTCAGGACACCAACATCCGGAGGAGCAGATAAGCCATGGGACCTAAAGGTGTAGTGGGTCTTGCAGGCGCCCTTATTGTTGTCCTGCTCGTGCTGTCCAGCGTGTACATCATTCCCGAAACCCATCGGGGCGTGAAACTGCGTTTCGGTGAGTTGGTGGAAACCAATATCCAGGCAGGCATCCATTTCAAGGTGCCGGTGATCGACCAGATCCGTGAGTTCGATATCCGGGTGCTGACCATGGACCTTCCCTCCCGTCAGTACCTGACCATCGAGAAGAAGCCCCTGGACGTGGACTCCTACGTGGCCTGGAAAATCCGTGATGTGGACCAGTACTATCGGGCTACCGGTGGCGATGAGTTCCGTGCCCAGACGCTGATCCTGTCCCGCGTGGACAATGGCCTGCGTGACGAGTTCGGTATCCGCACCATGCACGAGGTGGTATCCGGCCAGCGTGATGAGCTGATGCACACCCTGCGTGACCGTGCCAACGAAACCGCCATCGCGGAATTCGGTATCGAAATCCTGGATATCCGGGTCAAGGCCATCGAACTGCCGGGCTCCGTCAGCGAGAACGTGTATCGCCGGATGGCGACCGAGCGCCATAAGCTGGCCCAGGAATTCCGTTCCCGGGGTCAGGAGCTGGCTGAAGGTATCCGTGCCGATGCGGACCGTCAGCAAACCGTTATCCTGGCAACGGCCTTTGCCGAAGCGGAGGAAACCCGCGGTGAGGGTGACGGTGAAGCCGCCCGGATCTACGCGGACTCCTACGGTGCTGACGAGGAATTCTACAGCTTTTACCGTAGCTTGCAGGCGTACCAGAACACCTTCGCCGGCAAGGATGACATCATGGTCATCGATTCCGACAGCAACTTCATGAAGTTCCTGAAGGACCCTGCCGGCGCCAACTGATGGGCCAGCAGGCACTGAAAACCGGAATACTCAGGTATTCCGGTTTTTTTGTGTCTGCCAAGGGTGTAGAATTCTGGCGGTTTTGTGCGGGTATTTTTGGCCCGCTCATCCTGAACCCTGAGTCATTCCCCCGGCACGTGGCCGGAAAGGGAAAAACGGACAACCGAATCTCATGACTGTATCTGATCGCTGGTTACTGCCAGATGGTGTCGAAGATATTCTTCCACCGCTGGCCGGACAGATCGAATCCCTGCGCCGGGAAGTAATGGACACCTGCCAGCGTTGGGGCTACCAACTGGTAATTCCCCCGCTGATCGAATATCTCGAATCCCTGTTCACAGGCACCGGACACGACCTGGAACTGCAAACGTTCAAGCTCACCGACCAGCTGACTGGCCGGATGATGGGTGTGAGGGCAGACATGACGCCGCAGGCCGCCCGTATCGACGCCCATACCCTGGGCCACGAGGGCATTACCCGCCTGTGCTATGCCGGCCATGTGCTGCACACCCGGCCGCGCCATATGCTGACCGGCCGCACGCCGATCCAGGCCGGGTGCGAGCTGTTTGGCAGTGCCTCTGAATCTGCAGACCTGGAAGTCATCAGCCTGATGCTGGAAACGCTTCGGGTGGCTGGCCTGCCCCGGGTGCATCTCGACCTTGCCCATGTTTCCATCTACGAAAGCCTGATTTCCGCTGCCGGCTTCGACAAAGACACCGAAGCTGCGGTGTTCGATGCCATGGCCCGCAAGTCAGTACCCGAGCTGGACGAGCTGCTGGGCGACTGTGCCGAAGGCTCAGCCGGTGCCCGCCTGCGCAAATTGGCGCGGGTAAACGGTGGTGTGGAAGCGCTGGATGAGGCCCGCAGTATTCTGGGCGGTGCGTCCGACGCTCTGGATGCAGCCCTGGATCAGTTGTCGCGGGTGGCAGACATGCTGCAACGGGACTATCCGGAAGTGAGCCTGGGCTTCGATTTCTGCGAACTCCGTGGTTACAACTATCACACCGGCCTGGTATTTGCGGCC
The DNA here is from genome assembly GCF_021282325.1 of Marinobacter sp. G11. NCBI lineage: Bacteria > Pseudomonadati > Pseudomonadota > Gammaproteobacteria > Pseudomonadales > Marinobacteraceae > Marinobacter > Marinobacter sp. G11. The sequence goes on along the minus strand of NZ_JAJSPB010000007.1, from coordinate 21,900 downwards.
TATGTGCCCGGCCACGGCGACTCGGTTGCCAAGGGTGGTCGCTACGACGCCATCGGCAGCGATTTCGGCCGTGCCCGCCCGGCGACCGGCTTCAGCCTGGATATCCGGGCCCTGGTGGCCCTGGGGCAGCGCTCTGTGCAGCGTCCGGGCTCTGTCTGGGCACCGGCAGATGCCGATCCTGCCCTCGAGCAGGCGGTCGCCGCGCTTCGGGCAACCGACACCGTCATTCGGGCACTGCCTGAAGATGCACACACCGATCCGGCCTCAAAGGGCTGCGACCGGCAACTGGTCAAGCGTGACGGCCAGTGGATTCTGGAAGCTCTGGGCTGAGACATCGCCCGTTGCTTGATGATATTTTCGCGTAAATTTGCAAGGCGCCTGCCTCCGGGCTGCCTGATGTGAGAGAGAATCATGGGTAAAAATGTAGTTGTGCTGGGCACCCAGTGGGGTGATGAAGGCAAGGGCAAGATTGTCGACCTTCTGACAGACAAGGTGTCTGCCGTTGTACGGTTCCAGGGTGGCCATAACGCCGGTCATACCCTGGTAATCGATGGCAAGAAGACCGCGTTGCACCTGATTCCGTCCGGTATTCTGCGTAAAGACGTCCAGTGCCTGATCGGTAACGGTGTGGTTCTGTCGCCGGAAGCCCTGCTCAAGGAAGTCCGTGAGCTGGAAGCCAACGGTGTACAGGTTCGCGATCGCCTGAAGATCAGCCTGGCGTGTCCGGTTATCCTGCGTACCCATGTTCGTATCGACCAGGCCCGCGAGCGCGCCAAGGGTAACGACAAGATCGGCACCACCGGTCGTGGTATCGGCCCTGCCTACGAAGACAAGGTGTCCCGTCGCGGCGTACGTGTCGGCGATCTGTGCAACAAGGCCGACTTTGAAGCCAAGCTGCGCGAGATCATGTCTTACCACAACTTCGTGCTGACCGAGTACTTCAAGGAAGAAGCGGAAGATATCGATGCGGCCCTGGAAGAACTGATGCAGATGGCGGAGGAAATCCTGCCCATGTCTGCCGACGTAACTGACATCCTGCACGACTACCGCAAGCGCGGCGAGCATATCCTGTTTGAGGGTGCGCAGGGTTCCTTGCTGGATATCGACCTGGGTACCTACCCATACGTAACGTCGTCCAACACCACGGCCGGCGGTACCGCCACCGGTTCCGGTTTCGGCCCGCTGTACCTGGACTACGTGCTGGGTATCACCAAGGCCTACACCACCCGCGTGGGCTCCGGTCCGTTCCCCACCGAGCTGTTTGATGCCATGGGCGAGCACCTGGCCGTGAAGGGTAATGAAGTGGGCACCACCACGGGTCGCTCCCGCCGCTGTGGCTGGTTTGATGCCGTGGCCCTGCGCCATGCGATCCAGATCAACAGTGTATCCGGCATCTGCCTGACCAAGCTGGACGTTCTGGACGGCCTGGAGACCGTGAAGGTGTGCGTGGGTTACAAAACACCGAACGGCGAGATTGCCCGTCCGCCGATCGGCTGTGATAACTACGCCGATATCGAGCCTGTCTACGAAGAGCTGCCGGGCTGGAGCGAAAGCACCGTGGGCCTGACCAGCGTCGACCAGCTGCCGGAGAACGCCAAGGCGTATATCCGCTTCCTGGAAGAGCAGATTGAGGCGCCGATCGACATCATCTCGACCGGTCCGGACCGCATCGAGACCATTACCCTGCGCCATCCTTTTGGGGAATAAGGCCCAGGAGTAAAAAAAACCGCCTGCAGCGAGAGCTTCAGGCGGTTTTTTTCGTTTCTTTTCGTTTCAGGGGCAGGCTTCAGAGCTTTTCAGCGATAATGGTTGCCCGCTTGGGCCCCGGGTAGCCTTCGATGGTTTTCGAGGGGTTGGCGGGGTCCAGGAAGTCTTTCAGGGAGTTGAAACGCATCCAGTCGGTACTGCGCTGTTCTTCGGTGGTGGTAACGCTGACATCCACCACCCGGGCATTGCGGAAACCGGTGCGGTCGAGCCAGCGTAGCAAAGTGGCGCAGCTGGGCAGGAACCAGACATTGCGCATCTGCCCGTAGCGGTCCTCCGGCATCAGGCTGTAGCCTTCCGGGCCGTCCACCACCAGGGTTTCCAGTACCAGCTCACCGCCCCGGCGCAGGGTGCCTTTCAGCTCCAGCAGGTGGTCCAGCGGTGACCGGCGGTGGTACAGCACCCCCATAGAGAAGGTGGTGTCGAAGTGCTCCAGGTTTTCCGGCAGGTCTTCCATACGCACCGGCAGCAGGTCCACCGGTGCCTCGCCCAGATAGCCTTTCACGGCGAGGAACTGGAACATAAACAGCAAACCCGGATCAATGCCAACTACCCGGTTGGCCCCGGCACCGGCCATGCGCCAGCAATGATAGCCGGAGCCGCAGCCCACATCCAGTATGGTACGGCCATTCAGGTCGGCCAGGTGCGGCGCTACCCGGTCCCATTTCCAGTCAGAGCGCCACTCGGTATCAATGTGGGTGCCGAAGAATTCAAACGGGCCTTTGCGCCAGGGCATCAGACCCCGAAGGCCCTGCTCAAGGCTTTCGGCCTGTGCCGGAGAAAGGGGCTCGGGCACTGACACCGTTACCGCAGAGGTGTCGAGGTTAACAGAGGCGCCAGGCACCGCCGGAAGCGCCTCAAGGGCGGCCTGCCAGCGGGCCATGTCGCCGTGCGGGTTGTCTTCGAACCGGCTGACCAGCTGGCCGGTGAGCACGCTGGCCCAGGCCTGCTTGTTCTCGCCGTTGAGATAGTCCAGGAACGGAGTGAAATGGGTGCGCCAGTCGAAAGCTGCCATGGGTCTTGGAGGGCCTCGGAATCAGGGGTTCTTGATGGCCAGCATGGACACAAAGTTGAAGCATTGGTACCACACCAGTACCTGGTCAAAGCCGGCGTTCATGAGCCGTTCGCGGTGAGCGGCCAGGGTTTCCGCGATCAGCACCTTTTCAATGGCGGCACGTTTCTGGCTGATTTCCAGGTCAGAATAGCCGTTGGCCCGCTTGAATTCGTGGTGCAGGCGGGTCTGGGTATCCTGCTCGGCGTCTGACTCAAAGCGGATTTTTTCCGACAGGATCAGCACGCCACCCGGGAGTGTCGCATCGGCAATGCGGGTTAACAGGTCCAGCCGCTGTTCGGGGGGCACAAACTGCAAGGTGAAGTTCAGGGTTGTGACCGACGCCCGGCTTAATTCTGTCGCCAGAATGTCTTCGCACCGGAGGCTGACCGGCAGCTCGTGGTCATCCAGGGCAATGTAGTGTTCACAGCGTTCGATCATGGCGCTGGAATTATCCACGCCCACCAGTGTGCAGTCGCTGTAGGGGATGCCGTGGCGCATGGCCAAGGTAGACGCACCCAGAGAGCAGCCCAGGTCGTAGCAGTGGGACCCTGGTTGCACATACTGCTCGGTGATCACTTCGATCATCGGAATAATGGTGGTGTAACCGGGCACAGACCGGCGGATCATGTCCGGAAATACGCGGGCTACCGAGGCATCAAAGCGGAAATCTTCCGGGTTGCGTTCGGTGGCAAACAGGCGGTCGGTCAGTTGCTCCGGCTTGGCTGGCTTGCGGTCACTCATGGCCGGATTCTCCGGCAGGCTCTGAGGCCAGGTCCTTGTCGGTGGGTGACGGCCGCTGGCAGCGAACGCCGCGGTTCTTGTAGTCCACCAGGATACCCCGGAATGACGGGTCCACATCGGCCGCAATGGCCAGGTAACCGTTTTCACACACCGCGTGCAACTCGGACGATTTCCGGGACATGCGGAATTCTTCGCCCGGCTTGATGTGGATAGCCTGGAAGTCACCCACCGGCACGTGGTCCTTGTTGTCCGAATGGCTGATACGGCCGCTGGCTTCCAGTGCCAGCACGGTGCCCACCACAGTCACCAGCGCGGTGACAATCAGGCTGCGCACGGAATAACGGTTTTCGTTGTCGCTCATTGCTTACCTCTTTACGAAATTCAGTATTGCCCGGGCAGGGAAATAGCAGGCTCCTGCAGGGCCGACAGTTGCTCACGCAATGCCAGGACCTGGTCGGACCAGAAACGGGGCTGGGCAAACCAGGGGAAGAACCGGGGGAAGGCAGGGTCTTCCCAGCGCCGGGCCAGCCAGGCGCAGTGGGCGATCTGCCGATAGCAGCGCAAGGGTTCGATCAGGTGCCGTTCCCGGCGGTTGAAGTCCCGGAACATTTCATAGCCTTCCAGCAGCTCGCCTAGCTGGCTGCCCCTTTCAGTGGCCTCGCCGTTCAGCAGCAGCCACATATCCTGTACCGCGGGGCCAGTGCGGCAGTCATCCAGGTCGACAAACAGCATGGTTTCGTCACGACACAGGATGTTGCCGGCGTGGCAGTCTCCGTGAATGCGCAGGGTGTCGACAACACCGGCCTCTTCGATGCGCTGCTGGCAGCCCCTGACCAGGTCCGGAATCAGGCTGTCCCATGCCGGCCGGAGATCGTCCGATACCCAGCCACCATCAATCAGCAGGGCATTATGATCCTGAATGCCTTGCACCAGATCAAACCCGGGGCGGTGCTGAAAGCTTTTGGTGGCGCCCAGGTTGTGGATCTGGCCCAGCCACTGGCCGAGACGATACAGGGTGTCGGTAATGCTGGTGTCCGGCGCCTGTCCGCCCCGCTGGGGGAACACCGCGAACCGGAAGTCGCCATGCCGGCCGAGGGATTCGCCATTCTCCATGATCATGGGGGCGATGACCGGAATGTCTGCGGCCTGCAGCTCCAGGGAAAACTCGTGTTCTTCCATAATGGCTGCGTCTGACCAGCGCCCCGGCCGGTAAAACTTGGTGATCACCGGCGGCCCCTCCTCCAGCCCTACCTGGTACACCCGGTTTTCATAGCTGTTCAGGGCGAACAGCCGGCCACTGACTTCAAAACCGGCGTCTTCCATGGCGTCCAGGATCACTTCGGGTGTGAGACTGTCGTAAGGGTGGGTAGACGCGGCTATGTCTGAAGACTCGGTGTTCATAAGGCCCAACTGGAAGCAGGATTTGGCGCAAAGTATACCTGTTATGGGGGCTCAGGTAATGCAACGGCCCGCTAACTGCGGTAATTTCTGCAGTCCGTGCCGGAAAGCAGGAATGGGTGTGAGCGAAGACAGTTACAAGGTACAAACGGTGGTGATCGGCGCCGGCGTGGTGGGGCTGGCGATTGCCCGTGAGCTCGCCGCCAGCGGGCGGGAAGTCATTGTTCTGGAAGCGGGCCCCCGCTTTGGTGAAGGCATTTCTTCCCGAAACAGCGAGGTTATCCACGCCGGCCTTTATTATCCGCAGGATTCCCTGAAGGCCCGCTTCTGCGTGCGTGGCCGCCAACTGCTGTATGACTACTGCCGGAGCCACAAGGTGGGCTACCGCAAGTGTGGTAAGTGGATCATCGCCAAAGACGCGGCCCAGAGCGAAAAGCTGGCCGGCATTCGTGAACAGGCGGCCCTGAATGGCGTTTCGTTGCAGCTGGCAGACGGTCAGGACATCACCCGGAAAATTCCGGTTATTAATGCCGAAGCCGGGCTTTGGTCACCGGAAACCGGCATTGTCGACAGCCATGGCCTGATGTTGTCCTTGCTGGGGGAGTTGGAAGACGCTGGTGGCCAACTGGTGCTCAACAGCCCGGTGACGGCCGTTTGCTCGGACGGTCCGCTCCATACCCTGACCGTTGGTGGAGCTGCAGGCGTAACCCTGCAGGCCCGGGAAGTGGTCAATGCGGCAGGCCTCGGCGCTCCGGCACTGGCCGGTAGCTGGCAGGGCTTGCCGGATACTGCCTGCCCCCGACAATGGCTGGCCCGGGGCGTCTATTTCAGTTATAGCGGCAATCATCCTTTCGATAGCCTGATCTATCCGTTGCCAGAACCAGGTGGCCTGGGCGTGCACCTGACCCTCGACCTGGCGGGCCAGGCTCGCTTTGGCCCGGATGTGGAGTGGATTGATGCCGAAGATTACACCGTGAACCCGGAACGGGTGCATCGGTTTGTGGAAGGTATCCGGGCCTGGTGGCCGGGCGTGGACGCCGGTCGCCTGCAACCCGCCTACGCGGGAATCCGCCCCAAGCTTGCGGGCCCCGAGGGCGGCTTCTTCGATTTCCGCATCGATGGCCCGCAGCAACATGGCCTGGCCGGGCTGGTTAACCTGTTCGGCATAGAGTCCCCGGGGCTCACATCCAGCCTGGCCATCGCCGGGTATGTGAAATCGTTGCTTGCGGATACCTAACCCGGAGTTCGTGCCAGCGCCCAGACCTGAATGTCCCGGGCACCCGCTTCGCGGAGCGCATCAGCCAGCAACTTCACCGTTGCCCCGGTGGTCACCACGTCATCCACTATGGCGACCCGCGCCGGCACCGGGCCGCACACCTCGAATACTCCCGCCAGGTTGACCAGCCGTTCGGCCCGGTTCAGTTTCCGCTGGGCCGTCACCCGCCGCCGACGCCGAACCACATCGCCTGCCACCGGAATGTCCAGCTGTGAACCCACGAATTCGGCAATATCCCGGGCCTGGTTGAAGCCTCGCTGCCACCTGCGTGACCAGTGCATGGGGGCGGGAATAAGTGCATCGGGCCGCTGGTTGGGAGCCAGTTGTTGTTCGAGAAACTCACCGAAGCCGGCCAGAAGTGGCCGTACAAACTTGCGGTGGCCGTTGTACTTGTAGCGGCCGATCATGCCGTCTACCGGGAACTGGTAGCGCCAGGGAATCAGTGCTCGGGAAAAGGGTGGTTTTGCCACCTGGCATTCCCCGCACTGGAGCCCGGGGCTGGCAAAGGGCAGCGGCAACGCACAGGTGTGGCAGGCCCAGCGAATGGCTGGAAGGTCGTCCCGACAGCCCTGGCACAACCCGAAGCTGGCATGGGGCGAAAGACAGGTGACACAGCGGCCACCCTGTTTTGTGCTGTTAACCTTTTGGTCAATCAAGGTTGACAGCGATTTCAGTCCGTTTATCATCGCGGTTTATCCGTAAACCAAAAACCTTGCGAAGGTTAACAGGACTTTGCCATGACCGCTACTGCCCTCCGTCACGACTGGACGCTTCAGGAAGCCCGGGATCTTTTCAACCTGCCGTTCAACGATTTGCTGTTCCGTGCCCAGACGGTTCACCGGGAGCATTTCGACCCCAACGAAGTGCAGGTCAGCACCCTGTTGTCGATCAAAACCGGCGCCTGCCCGGAGGACTGCAAGTACTGCCCCCAGAGCGGTCATTACAACACGGGGCTGGAAAAGGAAAAGCTGCTGGAAATCGAAAAGGTGGTCGCAGAAGCCCGCGCAGCCAAAGAGAAGGGCGCGTCCCGGTTCTGCATGGGTGCCGCCTGGCGTAGCCCGTCCAGGAAAGACATGCCGTATGTGCTGGATATGGTAAAGCAGGTGAAATCCCTGGGCATGGAAACCTGCATGACCCTGGGCATGCTGAAAGAGGAGGAGGCCCGGGAGCTGGCTGACGCCGGACTGGATTACTACAACCACAACCTGGACACCTCCGAGAAGTACTACAACCACATCATCACCACCCGAACCTACCAGGATCGGCTGGATACCCTGGATAACGTGCGCAAGGCCGGCATGAAGGTGTGCTGCGGCGGCATTATGGGTATGGGCGAAGACGAAGACGACCGGGTAGGGCTGCTGGTTCAGCTCGCGAACCTGCCCCAGCATCCGGAGAGTGTGCCGGTGAATATGCTGGTGAAAGTGAAGGGCACGCCGCTGGAGAATGTAGACGACCTGGACCCCTTCGAGTTTGTTCGGATTATCGCGGTGGCGCGGATTCTGATGCCGGCGTCCCATGTTCGCTTGTCTGCGGGGCGGGAGCAGATGAATGAGCAGATGCAGGCGCTGTGCTTTATGGCGGGTGCCAACTCCATCTTCTACGGCGAGAAACTTCTGACCACGTCCAACCCTGAGGCGGATGCGGATATGCAGTTGTTCCGTAAGTTGGGTATCCGGCCGGAGCAGCGGGAGCAGTGTGCTACGGAGGAGCAGGAGGTGGAGGCGCTGGCCGACGCCGTCGAGTATGAGGCGACGCGGCATCTGTTCTATGACGCGAGTCGGGAGTCTGCCGGGGTTTCCTGATGCGGGCTTTGGTGCAGGGCCGCAGGGCGGGGTCCCCTTCCCGGGACTCGCTCAAGACGTCCCTGTGCGCTCAGGTCGGGCCATCCATGGCCCTCTATGGTCCCGGAAAGGGGACCCCGCCCCGCGGCCAGTAAACCTGGGCGATTGTGACCCTGCAGGCTACGCCCCAAGTGAGCGGCGAACCGGGTAGGGCTTTCCGGGACTATCTTTCGCCAGGGATGGCGAAAGCTAAGCGCACAGGGATGTCTTGAGCGTGTCCCGGAAAGCCCTACCCGGTTTGGCGCGACAGGCGTTGTATGCAGGCTCGATTTTCTCCGTATTGGGTGATGGAATTTATGCGTGACTTTCGGGCTGAGATTGAGCAGCGAAAACAAGCCGGTTTGTACCGGAGCCGGCGCCTGGTGACGGGGCCGCAGCAGCCGGAGTTGGTCGCTGACGGGAAGCCGCTGCTGTCGTTCTGTAGTAACGATTATTTGGGGCTGGCGAATCACGCAGGAAACATCGCAGCGCTGCGGGATACGTTGCCAGAAACCGGTCTGGGCGGCGCCGCTTCTCACCTGGTTTGCGGCCACCACGATGCCCATCATCAGCTGGAACAGCGGCTGGCGGAGTTCACGCAGCGTAGTTCAGCGTTGTTTTTCTCGACTGGATACATGGCTAACCTGGGTGTGATTTCAGCGTTGGCAGGGCGGGGGGATACGATTTTTTCGGATCGGTTGAACCATGCTTCGATCATCGATGGCTGCGTTCTCAGTCGGGCGAAGGTGCGCCGGTATGCCCATGGTGATGTGCCTGCGCTGGAGGCGATGCTGGCGGAGACGTCGGGCCATAAGCTGGTGGTAACCGATGGCGTGTTCAGTATGGACGGTGATATCGCGCCGTTGAAGGAGCTTGCCAGGGTGTGTAAGGCCCATGACGCGTTGTTGGTGGTGGATGATGCCCACGGTATTGGCGTGCTTGGCCCGCAGGGGCGGGGTAGTGTGCTGGCGGCGGGGTTGTCGGAGGCGGATGTGCCGGTTTTGATTGGAACCCTGGGCAAGGCCGTGGGCACCGGCGGGGCGTTTGTGGCCGGGCCGGAGGTGTTGATGGATTACCTCGTGCAGAAGGCGCGCACTTACATCTACACCACCGCCATGCCGCCGGCACTGGCGAAAGCGACTTGCGCCAGTATCGATCTGATCGAGCGGGATGATGCGCGCCGGTTACATTTACAGGCCTTGATTGCCCGTTTCCGTTCCGGGGCGCAGGAACTGGGTTATCAGTTGATGCCCTCGTACACGCCCATCCAGCCCATTATGGTGGGTGATAACCACGCGGCGCTGGCACTAAGCCGGGCGCTGGAGGAACAGGGCATACTGGTCACTGCCATCCGCCCGCCCACGGTGCCGGAAGGCGAAGCCCGGTTGCGGGTGACCCTGAGCGCCGCGCATTCGGAAGCGCTGGTTGATCGGTTGTTGAAAGCTTTGGCCCAGTGCCGCTCCCTGTTACCGGAGCAGGCCGTTCAGGAGCCGGTGGCGGTATGAGTGCCTATAGCGATCTGACGGCAATAGCCCGTTCCGAAGGCGGAACCGGCAGCAAAGCCTGCATCGCCCGGGGCTTCGGCAGCGCCAGCGGAACCTACGACAGCGCCTCCCGCCTGCAAAAAGCCATGGGCGATACCATGCTCGCCTGCATTCCGGGGAGTCTGAAACCGGCAAACATATTAGACCTTGGCTGCGGCACTGGCTGGTTCACCCGCAAACTGGCAAACCAATACCTGAATGCCGCCGTCATCGGCGCAGACCTCGCCCCCGGCATGCTGCAACAGGCCAAAGCCCGCAGCCCCGAAACCATCGGCTGGCTCAACGCAGACGCCGAACAGCTCCCGCTGGCGGACAACAGCGCCGATCTGATCTTCAGCAACCTGATGATCCAATGGAGCACCCGCCCGGAAACCGTGCTGGCCGAATGCAAGAGAATCCTCAAACCCGGCGGCACCCTCGCCATCTCCACCCTGCTGGATGGCACCCTCGAAGAACTCAAACAAGCCTGGACCAAAGCCGACCCCGGCCAACCCCACGTAAACCGTTTTACCCACCATGCTGACTGGCAGCAATTAACCAGCCGGCAACTCCCCGGTTCCACCCTCGAGACGGCAACCCTCACCTTGCCCTATGATTCCCCCATGGCCCTGAATCGTGAGCTCAAACACCTCGGCGCTGTGTTCAAAGGCGAAGAACGCCGCAGAACCGTTACCGCTCCGGGAAGGTTCAAGGCGATGTGTGCCGCTTATCCGACATTGGAAAACGGTGAGATCATCGCCAGCTACCATGCAGGCTGGTTGTACTGGTCAAAGCCGATCTGACTACGACTTTCAATGACCGGATGAGGACGGCAACCTCGAAAGTTTGCGGTGAGGGTGTGGTGTGTCTTTCCGGGACTATAGAGGGCCAGGGATGGCCCGACCTAAGCGCACAGGGAAGTCTTGAGCGTGTCCCGGAAAGACACACCACACCCTCACCTTGCACCCGAAACCGATACAGTAGGAACTCCAGAAAATGGCAAAGAAAACCTATTTCGTAACAGGCACCGACACCGGCGTAGGCAAAACCATCGTAGCCGCCGCCATCCTTGAGGCCGCCAAGGCCCAGGGCAAACGCACCCTTGCCATGAAACCAATTGCATCGGGCTGCGACCAGACCCCCGACGGGCTGCGCAATGAAGACGCACTGATGCTGCAAGCGGCCATGACCGAACAACTGGCCTACGACGCCATCAACCCCATCGCCATGGAACCCGCCATTGCCCCCCACGTAGCCGCCCAGCAAGCCGGCAAACAACTCAGTGCCCAGCGGTTGGTCGGCTTTTGCCGCGGAATGCAGATTCGCCCGGCCGATCTTATGCTGGTGGAAGGCGCCGGCGGCTGGCGGGTCCCCCTGAGCGACCGCGAAACCTACGCAGCAGTGCCCCGCGAGCTGGAGCTGCCGGTGATCCTGGTGGTCTCTCTCAAACTCGGTTGCATCAACCACGCCATGCTCACGGTGGAGGCCATTCAGAATGACGGCCTGACGGTAGCCGGCTGGGTTGCCAACCACCCGGAGCCGGAAACCATGAGTTGCGAACAGGAAACCCTCGGTTACCTGGTGAACCATATTCCGGCGCCGTGTCTGGGCATATTGCCCCGCCTTGATGACACACCAACCGAGCGCCTGCCGGCCCGGCTGGCGGAGTTTCTGAATATCTCGCCGTTATTTGATGGCTGACAGGTTCTGCAGGCTGGGCCACACAAAATTTGCTCAGGGCTATTGACAATTCCGTGCCTCAAAACGTATGTTTCAAACAAGTGTTTAATTAAGGCCGCGGTGCAGCGCATCGTGGTGTCTGAGCAAACCCAAGGCCGAAGGCTGTTACTGCATTCAGCCGAGACCAAACCGAGGTGGATTCCATGCCTGAATACAAAGCGCCCCTGCGTGACATTAAATTCGTAATGAACGAGCTGCTGAACAGCGAGCAGCACTACGCCAATCTGGAAGGTGCTGAAGACGCGACTCCGGATATGGTTGATGCCATCATCCAGGAAGGCGCCAAGTTCTGTGAGCAGGTATTGTCTCCGCTGAACCAGGTAGGTGACCAGGAAGGCTGTACCTGGAGCGAAGACGGTGTGAAAACCCCGACCGGCTTCAAAGAAGCTTACCAGCAGTACGTTGAAGGTGGCTGGCCGTCCATGACTGCCGACCCCAACTACGGTGGCCAGGGCCTGCCGCACTCCATCGGCCTGGTGGTCAGTGAAATGGTTGGTACCTCCAACTGGTCCTGGGGCATGTACCCGGGCCTGAGCCACGGTGCCACCAACACCATCGAAGCCCACGGCACCGAAGAGCAAAAGCAGACCTACCTGACCAAGCTGATCAGCGGTGAGTGGACCGGTACCATGTGTCTGACCGAGCCGCACTGTGGTTCTGACCTGGGCACCCTGCGCACCAAGGCCGAGCCGAACGCTGACGGCACCTACAGCATTACCGGTACCAAGATCTTTATCTCTGCCGGTGAGCACGACATGGCCGAGAACATCGTCCACATCGTACTGGCCCGTCTGCCGGGCGCACCGGAAGGTACCAAAGGTATCTCCCTGTTTATCGTGCCCAAGCACCTGCCGAACGAAGACGGTTCTGCCGGTGAGCGTAATGCCGTTTCCTGTGGCTCCCTGGAGCACAAGATGGGTATCCACGGTAACGCGACCTGCGTGATGAACTTCGACGGCGCCAAGGGCTGGCTGATCGGGCCTGAGAACAAGGGCCTGAACTGCATGTTCACCTTCATGAACACCGCCCGTATCGGCACTGCCATCCAGGGTCTGGGTGCTGCAGAGCTGGGCTTCCAGGGCTCCCTGGCTTACGCCAAAGAGCGTCTGGCCATGCGCTCCCTGAGTGGTCCGAAGAACCCGGACGGCATTGCTGATCCGATCATCGTGCACCCGGACGTACGCCGCATGCTGCTGACCCAGAAGGTTGTAGCGGAAGGCGCCCGCGCCCTGATCTACCTGGCTGGCCAGCAAGTGGACGTGGTTCACTCCGGCAAGACCGAAGAAGAGCGCAAGCACGCCGATGCACTGCTGGGCTTCCTGACTCCGATCGCCAAGGCGTTCCTGACCGAGATCGGTTACGAGTCTGCCAATCTGGGTATGCAGGTATTCGGTGGCCACGGCTTTATCGCTGAGTGGGGCATGGAGCAGAACGTTCGTGATTCCCGCATCGGTATGATCTACGAGGGTACCACCGGTATCCAGGCACTGGATCTGCTGGGCCGTAAGGTTCTGATGACCCAGGGTGAAGCCCTGAAAGTGTTCACCAAGCAGGTGCACGTATTCTGCAAAGAGAACGCCGACAACGAGCAGCTGAAAGAGTTCATCGAGCCGCTGGCAGCGATCAACAAGGAGTGGGGCGACCTGACCATGAAGGTTGGTATGACCGCCATGAAGAACCGTGAAGAAGTCGGTGCCGCTGCGGTGGACTACCTGATGTACTCCGGTTACGCGGTATTCGCCTACCTGTGGGCCCGCATGGCCAAGGTTGCACTGGACAAGATGGCGGACGGCACCTCCGAGGAGATGTTCTACAACGCCAAGGTTCAGTCTGCGCGCTTCTACTTCAAGCGCCTGCTGCCGCGCACCAAGACCCACGCAGAAACCATGCTGGCCGGTGCAGACAGCCTGCTGGACATGCCGGAAGAAGCCTTCGCTATCTAAGGCGGGGTTGCTATCTGGTTGAAGGCACAGCAAAAGCCCGTTCTCCGCTCGGAGGCGGGCTTTTTTCATGAGTTTGGTGGCACGTTTGAGGTAGAATGGCGGGCCACAGAATAACAACCTTGTTTCGGACACATAGCCGAGCGGGCGAACCAGAAGACCTTTACACAGAAGGCGTTGTTACCCGGTTCCCCAAGTGACTGACTGAATTTCTGGAGAGTTATACATGGCTGATTATCAGGCACCCCTTCGTGACATGCGTTTTGTATTGAACGAAGTGTTCGACGCGCCCGCACTCTGGGCCTCACTGCCAAAGATTGCCGAAAACGTAGACCCGGACACTGCCGACGCGATTCTTGAAGAAGCTGGCAAGATCACCGGCGGCGTACTGGCGCCCCTGAACCGCGAAGCGGACGAGCAGGGTTGTAAGTGGAATGAAGGCGAAGTAACCAGCCCGGAAGGCTTCAAAGAAGCCTACCAGACCATCGTTGAGGGTGGCTGGAACGGCCTGGGCGGCAACCCGGAGTTCGGCGGCATGGGCATGCCGAAAACCCTGGTGGCCCAGTTTGAAGAAATGATGCAGGGCGCCAACATGGCCTTCGGCCTGGCCCCGATGCTCACCGCCGGCGCCTGCCTGGCCCTCGACGCCCACGGCAGCCAGGAGCTGAAAGAGAAGTACCTGCCGAACATGTATTCCGGCGTATGGTCCGGTGCCATGGACCTGACCGAGCCCCACGCCGGTACCGACCTGGGCATTATCCGCACCAAGGCCGAGCCCAATGACGATGGCTCTTTCAACGTGACTGGCACCAAGATCTTCATCACCTGGGGCGAGCACGACATGGCGGAGAACATCATCCACCTGGTGCTGGCCAAACTGCCGGATGCTCCCAAGGGACCGAAAGGCATCTCCCTGTTCCTGGTGCCCAAGTTCATGGTGAATGACGACGGTTCCCTGGGCGAGCGCAACCAGTTCAGCTGCGGTTCCATCGAGAAGAAGATGGGTATCAAAGGCTCAGCCACCTGCGTGATGAACTTCGACGGCGCCAAGGGCTGGCTGGTTGGTGAAGAAAACAAAGGCCTGGCCGCCATGTTCACCATGATGAACTACGAGCGCCTGGGTGTGGGCATCCAGGGCATCGGCGCCGCCGAAGCTTCCCTGCAAAGCGCCCGCGAATACGCTAACGAGCGTATCCAGAGCCGTGCGCCGACTGGTGCCCAGCAGCCGGAAAAAGCAGCTGACCCGATCCTGGTACACCCGGACGTACGCCGCATGCTGCTGACCATGAAGAGCTACGTGGAAGGCGGCCGTGCCTTCTCTACCTACGTGGCCCAGTGGCTGGACATCTCCAAGTACTCCCAGAACGACGAACAGCGCAAACACGCCGAAGGCATGGTTGCCCTGCTGACCCCCGTCGCCAAGGCCTTCCTGACCGACCGCGGCCTGGAAACCACCATCATCGGCCAGCAGGTCTTTGGTGGCCACGGCTTCATCCGCGAGTGGGGCCAGGAACAGCTGGTACGTGACTGCCGCATCACCCAGATCTACGAAGGCACCAACGGCATCCAGGCCATGGACCTGATGGGTCGTAAAGTGGTTGGCAGCCAGGGCCAGCTGTACGAACTGTTCGTACAGGACGTAGCCACCTTCATCGAAGCAAACACCGGCGACGCCGCCCTCAAGCCTTACCTTGAGCCGCTGGCGGCTGCTGTTGAGCGCCTGTCCGACGTTACCGAACACGTCATCAAACAAGCCGGCGACAACCCCAACGCCATCGGCGCCGCTGCAGTCGATTACCTCGACATGTTCGGCTACACCGCCCTGGCGTACATGTGGGCCAAAACCGTCAAAGCCGCCGCTCCGAAGGCAGAGGCTGACACCTCCGGCTTCTACACCGGCAAGCTGAAAACAGCCCGCTTCTACTTCGACCGCCTGCTGCCAAAGACCGTGTCCCTGGCCGAAGGCATTCGCAGTGGCAGCGGTGCCATGATGGCTCTGGCGGCTAACGAAATCTGATACAGGTTTCGTTCTTCCAGCAAGCAAAAAAGCAGGCCTAGGCGGCCTGCTTTTTTGTTGATAGCGAACTGAAATATATGGGCGCCGGTCAGGGGGTAGCTATCCAAAACCTTGCGGAGCCAGGGATGGCGGAGCAGAGCGTACACGGACGTATCCACAGCGTGTTTTGGAAAGCTACCCCCTGACTGGTGCATACTCCCAAAGTGAGATCAAAGTCTCAGAGCCGACTAATCAGCCCGGGATTAACCACAAAGGGATTCTCATTACCCTGAATCTCGGCAATCCGGCTATGCCGCGCCAACTCGCCATCATCCGGCGGATCCAGCTCGTTCCAGCCCTGAAACAGCGTAGTAGCCCCCAGCCACGGCAAACCGTACGTATCAACCATGTACGCCATGGTCCGGGCCACATCACCCTTGGCATGCTCGGGTGGCTCGAAAAACTGGGTGCTTTCACGAATACCGCAGTCATCCGGTTGGGCGCTGGCGCCAATGTTTTCATAGCGGGCATTGCGGCGACGCATCTCTATCCGGCTGGTTACCGGCACCATATTGTGCAAATCCGAGGCAATCTGCCGGTAGCGGTTGTCCCGCTTGCACTGCGATGTAGTACCGCAATCCAGGGCGGAACGCACATCGGCCAGCGGGTAGATATAACCGTCGGTCAGCACAAAGCCCTTGCTGGTAAACGGCTTTTCGCAGAAGAAGGATGAACCGCCTTCCGCATACAGGTTGCCCCAGAACTCATTCTTGATAACGGTTTCGGGATCACTGAAACGGATGTTCTGGCCAGTGACCAGACCGGCAGAGAGAGACAGGGCGAGAGTGGCAGAGAGCGCAGTAACTTTTTTCATATGACAGGTATACCTCACAGTATGTGCCATATTCCTTGGCCAGCCAGACGGCAAGTTGGTGGCAAAATGAACAACACGACAAAATTATGACGCAAGATTCATTTGTTACTGTGAAGTATGGCACAGAGACGATGAGAAGTGTGTCTCTGTGCCTGTCTTGATGTGTCTGTTTGTTAACGGGTTAACGTTTACTTCAGCTTGTTGCGGATGTTCTGGTAGCCGGATTTTAGCTCTTCACCCATCTTGCGGGCGGTTTCCCGGGCTTCCTGGCTGGCGTCTTCTGCGTCATGGAAAATCTGGTCGAGCTTCGAACGGAACTTGTCCCAGTTCTGCTCCAGGTCGTCCCATTCGTCCTTCACATCTTCCTTGGCCAGGTGCATCTGCACCTTGGCTTCGTCGCGGTATTGTCTGACTTTCTCGGACAGCTTGTTGAATTCGTCTTGCAGGCTCATGGCAGGTTCTCCTTCCCTGATTGAGTGGAGAATGTACAATGCGCCCGATTGCAAAATGGTGTCAAGTGCCGCCGGGGCCGGTACTCTCCCGGGTTTGACCCAGGTCAGCCGTTACGGGTTGCGGCCAGC
This sequence comes from Marinobacter sp. G11, assembly GCF_021282325.1. Classification (NCBI taxonomy): domain Bacteria; kingdom Pseudomonadati; phylum Pseudomonadota; class Gammaproteobacteria; order Pseudomonadales; family Marinobacteraceae; genus Marinobacter; species Marinobacter sp. G11. The sequence goes on along the minus strand of NZ_JAJSPB010000007.1, from coordinate 5,190 downwards.
AGAATTGAGAGGTCACGCAGGTAATGCCATGGCGTCAGGTCATCAAAGCCCTTGGCGGCTCGGTCAGTCAGGCTGCACAGGGCCAGGGCCTGGTTCAGGCGGGGCAGGGTAAGGCGGCGGGCTGCCTGCTGGATGGCAGACGCTCGCCGGGGCTGGAAAACGCCCCGTTTCTTCAGGAAGCCCGAGGGGTTATCGCCCGGGGGCAGGGCGGTCTTCAGCTCGATAATCATGTTCAGGTCGCGCACCAGCACGCTCAGCAGGCCCAGGGGATTTTCGCCTTCCTGCTGCAGCACGCCGATGATGCGGCTGGCGTGGCCGGCCTTGCCGGTGAGCAGTTCGGTGACCAGTTCAAAGCCGTTGAAGCGGGCGCTGTCCTGAACCGCCTGCTCTACGGTTTCCTCGTCAATGGTTTTGCCGTTGGTCAGCAGTGTCAGGCGATCCAGCTCCTGGCTCGCAGCCAGAAGGTTGCCTTCCAGCCGTTCAGCCAGCATTCCCAGTGCACCGCGGGTCAGGCTCAGCCCCTGATTGCTTGCCCGTTGCTGCAGCCAGTTGGCGAATTTGTCCGCCTCAACCGGCCACACCGGCACATGTACGCCGGTTTTCTGAAGGTCCTTGTACCATTTACGCTTGGTTTCCGCGGCATCTAGCCTGGCGCTGATCAGCAACAGGATGACGTCCTCAGGCGGGGCCTGCAGGATTTGCTCGAGTACCTTGCGGCCATCGCCGAGTTTGCCGGTGGGCAGGTGAATCTCGATCCGGCGTTTTTCCGCAAACAGCGACATCGCGTTGCATTCGTCTGCTACGGAGTTCCAGTCGAGCTGGTGATCTGCGTGGTAGGTGAGGCGGTCCTGGTACCCGGCTTCCCGGGCGGCCTTTCGAACCTGGTCACAACATTCCTGAACCAGCAGGGGTTCATCACCGGAGATCAGGTAAACCGGTGCCAGGCCTTTTTTCAGTAACTGAGGGAGCTGGCCAGGCTGGGTTTTCATCGCGTCTCAGCCTGTTCCTGGCTGGCCCGGTAATCGTCGATGATGGCGTCTATCCGTTCCCGGGTCATGGGGGCCAGGCGGAAGATAACCTGCTGGGCTAGTCGGTGGCCCAGCTGTTGCCGAAGCTCCTCTTCCTCGCGCTGCTTGGCGAGTACGTTGGTTTCGTCGTAGCGGTAGGTTTCGCTGGCATTCAGGTTGGTGCTCGCAATCAACGGGATCCGGTCAGCCGTGAGCAGTTCAATGGCTACCGTGTGGCGCAGAACGTACTCTGCGGCAGCGGCCTGGGCGGTAATGGCCGAGGCCCGGCGATCCTGCCGGTAATCTCGCAGGCGCAGGATGTAATCGGCCTGGGCGGCGCTGTCGGTAACCTGTACACCGCCCAGGGTCAGCTGATCCCGGACCGATTGACAGAAACGGCCGGGCAGGTTGTCCGGGCAGTCTACCGCCAGGGGTTGCAGCGCGGCCGGTACCGGCGATGTGCCCCGTAACTGAAAGCCGCAGCCGCTGGCCAGCACCAGGGTAACCAGGGCCAGGGCGGCGAGTTTCAACGCTTTCAGGAACGGGGCGGTGGTGGTCATATCAGTTGGCCACCACGTTGACCAGTTTGCCGGGCACTACAATCACCTTGCGAACGGTATTGCCTTCAACAAAACGCTGAACGTTTTCGTTCTCCAGGGCCAGCTTTTCCAGGTCCGGCTTGCTGATATCGGCCGGGACTGTGGCCTTGGCCCGTACCTTGCCGTTGACCTGCAGGACCACTTCGATCTCACTGCGGACCATGGCGCTTTCATCGGCAACCGGCCAGCTGGCGTCAACCACCGGCTCACTGTGGCCCAGCACCTGCCAGAGTTTATGACAGATATGAGGCACGATCGGAGCCAGCACCCGTACCGCGGTGTCCAGGGCTTCCTGGCGCACGGCGCGGCTCTGGGGTTCGTCATCACCCAGGCGGCCCACTTCATTCAGCAGTTCCATTACGGCTGCAATGGCGGTGTTGAAGGTCAGGCGGCGACTGATGTCGTCACTGACCTTGGCAATGGTCTCGTGGGTCTTGCGGCGCAGGTCTTTCTGGCTGCTGTTCAGAGCGCTGGCATCCAGCGCAGCAACATCGCCGCCGGCGGCATGCTCGGTCACCATGCGCCACAGGCGCTTGAGGAAGCGGTGCGCGCCTTCCACGCCACTGTCAGACCACTCCAGGGACTGCTCTGGCGGTGCGGCAAACATCATGAACAGGCGTACAGTGTCGGCACCAAACTCATCGATGATCGACTGGGGATCGATGCCGTTGTTCTTCGACTTCGACATCTTGGTAACGCCGCCGATTTCCACCGGCTGGCCATCGGCTTTCAGGATGGCGCGTACCACCTGGCCCTTGCCGTCGCGTTCTACGGTGACGTCCGCCGGGTTGAACCAGGTCTTGCCGCCGTTGTCTTCGTTACGGTAGTAAGTCTCGGCCAGCACCATGCCCTGGGTAAGCAGGCGGTTGAACGGCTCGGAACTGTTTACCAGGCCTACGTCCCGCAGCAGCTTGTGGAAGAAGCGGGCGTACAACAGGTGCAGGATGGCGTGCTCGATACCGCCGATGTACTGGTCTACCGGCAGCCAGTAGTTGGCGGCGGCCGGGTCCAGCATGCCCTTGTCGTAGTTGGGGCTGCAGAAACGGGCGTAGTACCAGGACGACTCCATGAAGGTGTCGAAGGTATCGGTTTCCAGGGTGGCGGCCTGACCGTTGAACTCGGTTTTGCACCACTCCGGGTCGGCCTTGATAGGAGACTGCACGCCGTCCATCTCGACATCTTCCGGCAGGCGAACCGGCAGCTGGTCGTCCGGAACCGGCATTTCGGTGCCGTCTTCCAGGGTCATCATCGGGATGGGCGCGCCCCAGTAACGCTGGCGGGAAACGCCCCAGTCGCGCAGGCGGTAGTTAACGGTGCGCTTGCCAATGCCGTTGGCTTCCAGGTAGCTGGCGATTTCCTCGAAGGCTTCATCGCTGGTCAGGCCGCTGTATTTGCCGGAGCTAACCAGTACACCTTTTTCGGTGTAGGCCTTTTCCTGGACATCGATATCTTCGTGGTTGCTTGGCGCAATCACCTGCTTGATGGCCAGTTTGTATTTGCGGGCAAACTCGTGGTCACGGTCATCGTGGCCCGGTACGGCCATCAGGGCGCCGGTGCCGTAGTCCATCAGCACAAAGTTGGCGACCCAAACCGGAATCTCTTCCTGGGTCAGCGGGTGGATGGCTTTGAAACCGGTATCAATACCTTTCTTTTCCATGGTGGCCATTTCGGCCTCAGCTACCTTGCTGTTACGGCACTGGTCGACAAACTCGGCCACGTCGCGGTGGCGCTCTGCTGCTGCCTTGGCCAGCGGGTGTTCGGCAGCGACCGCCATGTAGCTCACGCCCATCAGGGTGTCCGGGCGGGTGGTGTAAACGGTCAGGCCGTCTTCACGGTCTTTCAGCGGGAAGGTCAGCTCGGTACCGGTGGACTTGCCAATCCAGTTGCGCTGCATGGTCTTGACCTGTTCCGGCCAGCCTTCCAGGTCGTCCATGTCGTTCAGCAGTTCTTCCGCGTAATCGGTGATGCGGATGAACCACTGGGGAATCTTTTTCTGCTCTACCAGGGCGCCGGAGCGCCAGCCGCGGCCATCAACCACCTGTTCGTTGGCCAGGACGGTCTGGTCAACCGGGTCCCAGTTGACGGTGGACATCTTCTTGTACACCAGGCCTTTTTCATACAGGCGGGCGAAGAACCACTGTTCCCAGCGGTAATATTCCGGGTCACAGGTGGCCAGTTCGCGGCTCCAGTCGTAACCGAAACCCAGCTGCTTGAGCTGGTTTTTCATGTAATCGATGTTGGAGCGGGTCCACTTTGCCGGCGCGGACTTGTTGGCAATGGCGGCGTTTTCCGCAGGCAGGCCGAAGGCGTCCCAGCCCATGGGCTGCATCACGTTCTTGCCCTGCATGCGCTGATAACGGGAAATCACGTCGCCGATGGTGTAGTTGCGAACGTGGCCCATGTGCAGCTTGCCGCTGGGGTAGGGGAACATGGACAGGCAGTAGTACTTGGGCTTGCCCGGCTCTTCCTTCACCTTGAAGGTTTCGTTGGTTTCCCAGAAGTTGCGGGCGGTCTGTTCTACGTCACGTGGGTTGTATTGCTCGTCCATTCCTGCCATTACCAAAAGTACCCTGTGAGAAAAGGATGTTCGAAAAGGCCGAACATTCTAACGCACCGAAGGCTTAACAGGTAGTCTGCCAAATTCTGCGGGATGTGCCAGACTGTCAGTAATGGCGAAGGCCGCAGGCCAGTGCCCCGAAGTCAGGTTGGAAGTCAGGTTGAAGGAGCCGTTATGACAGAACCGGAACGCAGTCACCTTTCAGGTAAAGCCCTCGAGGCCTATGACCGGATGCTGGAGCGGGTGCAGACCCGCCTGCACGATCTGCAGGAGACGTCCTTGCAGACTCTGGAAGAAGAAGTGCAGAAGGCGGTCGAGTTTGAATACGAACTGGAGGAGATGACCCGGGAGGAAGCCGACCTGCTGGGCGCCTACCTGCAGCGGGATCTCCAGCATTTGATGCACTTTGTGGAGGAAACCGGGGAAGGCCTGAAAGAGTGGCTGCAGCTGGACATCTCCCTGCTGGAGCAGACCCTGGCCGACCGCCTGCTGTCGGTGGCCGACCAGACCCTGGTGGACACCCTGGAGCTGTCCCAGAAGCTGGAGAACGAAGATGTCAGCCACTACATCTCCGGCGAAGTGGCCACCGCCGGCATGTTCCGCTGCCTGAACTGCAGCCATATGCTGTGCCTGACCAAAACCAGTCACCTTCACCCTTGTGAGGCCTGTGGCTCACACTACTTTGAGCGCGTAACCAGCCGGTGGCCGCCAAAAAAAGAGTAATTTTTGCCACGGAATCCACGGAAGGACACGGAAAAATAAAAGACTTAAAGACTTTTTTGCCACGAAATCCACGAAAAAACACGAACAAAGATTACTGACTAGAACCTGAAACGTCTTTGTCTTTATTTCGTGTTCTTTAGTGGATTTCGTGGCAAATCATTTTTCTTTTTTCCGTGTCCTTCCGAGATGGGATGGTCTCCTCCCCACTCCAAATCGGCGTCGCAATGCGCCAGGATAGAGGTTGCAGACACTATCCAAGAGTTAAGGAGGAGACCATGCATCAGAATACCGTGATCGGCATCGA
>NZ_JAJSPB010000079.1:0-2345 GCF_021282325.1 Marinobacter sp. G11 | reverse complement strand
ATCAAGGCCAGAGGCGGCAACGCCGCCTCGTTAACAGGCCGGATATATGGCAGCAACCTGTCCCTCATCAACAACGTCTGAGGCCTTGCAAGCGGGGAGGAGACCATATATGGATTCCGTGGCAAAACACGCCTTACATATACGGAATAATAGACTCACCATAAAGGTGCAGATCTTCCAGAATCTGCCGATTCCGCTCGGAAAGCTCCGGATCTGCCGCCAGTTTCTGCAGCTCAAGGCCATAGGCCTCCAGCGAGCGCCAGCCCTTTTTGGGGCTCATCAGCCGCTGGCTTCGGAACTGCTCCCAGCGTTCCATTTCCTCGCCATCCAGGGTAGACGGGTAGTTGCGGGCCCGGTAGCGAAACAGCATTTCCGGAAGCCGTTCGTCTTCAAAGCGGACTTCCTGTTCACCCAATGTCTCCACCGGTTCAGAGATCAGCCAGTTCAGCTTTTCCCGGTCGGTGTTGCTGATGAAGCCGCCGGCGTAGAGCTGCTCGTCCGGGTCTGTCAGGTCGCTGCCGTCAAACTGGTGGTCGAAGGCCTGGGCAATGCGGGCGGAAAGGTCCGGGGCGTTGCGGAGTTTAGCAAGGTTGGCGCGCAGCACATCGCCGTCCAGCTCCAGTTCCGCCAGCCGTTCTTTGGATAAGGTAGACAGCATATTGGCCGGCGCCAGCACCGGGCATTTATTGACCTGCACACCCTTGAGCGGGAACCGGCTAACGCCCTCCCCCAGTTCTGCCTGGGACGTAAACACCCGCTCACGGATCTGCTCCGGGCTGGCGTTGATCAGCTCGGCCGGGTCTTCCCGCAAGTCGTAGACAATCACCTGGTTTTTGTTGGTGGGATGTTCCGCCAGCGGAGCCACCAGCGCGCAGCAACCGCGAGTGGCCGGGTACTTGGCAGAAATGTGAAACACCGGCTTCAGCGTTGCGGTATCCAGCATCTGGCGGGCGGAATGCTTGTCTTTATGCTTCAGCACAAAGTCGAACAGCTTGGACTGTTTTTCCTTGATCAGCTTGGCCACGGCAATCGTCGCCAACACATCAGACATCGCATCGTGGGCCGCATCGTGGGCAATGCCGTTGGCCACGGTAAGCTCTTCCAACCGGAAGCTGGGGCTGCCGTCTTCTTTCTTTGGCCAGTTGATGCCATCCGGGCGCAGGGCGTAAGTCAGCCGCACCATATCGATAATGTCCCAGCGGGAATTGCCGTTCTGCCATTCCCGTCCGTATGGATCGCGCAGGTTGCGGTACAGGGTGTGGCGGGTAACTTCATCATCAAAGCGCAGGCTGTTGTAGCCAACCGCACAGGTGCCGGGCTGGCTGAACGCCTCGTTGATCTGGGCAATGAACTCCGCTTCCGGATAGCCGTCTTGCAGCGCCTTTTGCGGGGTGATGCCGGTAATCAGGCAGGCTTGGGGAGAAGGCAGGTAGTCATCCGCGGGTTTGCAGTAGATCACCAGCGGGTCTTCGATGATGTTCAGATCCGCATCCGTGCGCACACCGGCAAACTGGGAGGGGCGGTCGTGCACCGGGTCTACGCCGAAGGTTTCGTAGTCGTGCCAGTAGAAAGATCGGATCAAAGGAAGACTCCTGCGAATCAATGAATCAGATGAGGCAGGAGTGTAGCAAAATCACGCAGCAGTTTGCCGGGCATTGCCAGACAACATTGCCTCAATACTCAAATGGTAATCCAGCGCTTGCCACTCAATGCCCGTGCCGTCGCAAATAAACCGGTACTGGCGAATTTCTGAGATAGACGCCTTTTCTAACTCCGGATACCAATGCACAGGCGTGGAAATTACCCGCCCGTCCTCAAGTTCAACGTGCAGGTGGCGATCATCGATGTGAACGGATTTACCTTTGAAACCAGGCATTCCATTTCTCCAGAAACTCAGACTGATAGCTCTCTACAATCGAAAGACACTCTTTCAATTCCTGATTCTTCAGCGTGCTGTATTTGACGGCCAAAGAAACCACTTCAATCTTAGCCCATCGCTCGCCTTTAAGCACATGCACGTGGGCAGGAGGATGATCATTGGCGTAGAAGAAGAATTTGAATCCATTCAGGAGAAGTAATGTTGGCATCCTTGCCACTTATGTGAGTTGTCAGAAAAGATTGTTGCCCAAATCCACCTGGTGTGTGCGAAAGCGGTCTACGCCATCACCAGTCAGTTGGCTCATATCTACCGTCATATTAACCGGTAAGTTGATGAACATGCGTATTCCAGACCAAGGTTGCCACTGATTCCAGACGAAGCCTGCCACCCATTCCACGCGAAAGCTGCCACTGATTCCACGGCAAAGCTGCCACCTTGGCAGGCTGCCTGATTTCCCCATCAAAAC
>NZ_JAJSPB010000078.1:0-2414 GCF_021282325.1 Marinobacter sp. G11 | reverse complement strand
TGTTCGGCGACAATTAGGATGACCGGTTAACGACAATTATCTTGGCCGGTTGGGTGTAACAATTGGCCCCTTGTTTTCCATGGTGGAGCAAAGGGTGCCAGGCCAACACATAACCAACCGACAAGAGGAGCTGTTCATGCAGCACCGACAAAATGGCGCAAGCCAGGAAGTGGCTGCCGCCAAGGCGGGTATTTCCGTTCGATCCGGACGACGTATCGAGACCTCAACACAAAAGCCCCGCGTTAACACCGAGCGGCAGTGGCGCACACGGGAAGATCCCCTGGAGGCCGTTTGGGAGACAGAGCTGCTCCCTCTGCTAAAAGCCAAGCCGGATTTGACCGGAACAACCCTGCTGGATTATTTGCAAGAGCAGTATCCTGAGCACTACGACCAGACCATTTTGCGCACACTGCAACGCCGGGTGAAGCAATGGCGAGCACTGCATGGGCCGGAGCGTGAGGTCATTTTTCGCCAGCAGGCCGTTGTGGCACAGCAGGGGTTCTCTGATTTCACGCACCCGGATAACCCGATTACGATTCAGTTCAAGGCCTTTCCACACCTGCTCTATCAATTTCGACTGGCCTACAGTGGCTGGCGCTCGGTCACCGTGGTTCAGGGCGGTGAGAGTTATGCAGCTCTGGCGACGGGGTTGCAGCGAGCCCTTCAGCAGGCTGGTGGCAGCCCTGTTGAGCACCGCACGGATAGTTTAAGTGCGGCACGCAATAACCGTCAGAACGTTTGGACAGAGGCTTACAGTGAGCTGTGCCAGCATTACCGCATGACGCCCACCCGGAATAATCTGGGGCAGTCTCATGAGAACGGTGTGGTGGAGTGCGCCAACGGCTCGCTCAAGAAGAGGCTGGCACAACAGCTGTTACTGCGCGGCCACAATGACTTCGAGAGTATCGAGCAGTACCAGGAGTTTATCGATGGCGTTGTCGGCAAGCTCAACCAACGCAACCGGTCCCGTGTGCTTGAAGAACAGGCCGCCTTGCAGCCACTGCCGGAGTTTACAGCGGCGGAGTATCAGACGCTCCACCTCAAGGTGACACGCAGCTCAACGATCGAAGTCCGACGTGTTGTGTATACCGTGCCATCGCGGCTGATTGGTGAGTCGGTGCAAATCAGGCTGCATCACGACAAGCTCGTGTTGTTCGTCGGTCAGCAGCCGGCACTGACCTTACCTCGCGTGTATCCGAAGGCCGGCGATAACCGCGTCCGCAGCGTCAATTACCGGCACGTGATCTGCTCGCTATCCTCCAAGCCACAGGCCTTCCGTTACTCTCAGCTGCGTGATGACCTGCTCCCGGACGACAACTACCGCGAACTCTGGCAACTCGCGGATGAGCATCTTGAACCCCGTGAAGCCTGCAAGTGGATCGTGACCGCCCTTCGACTGGCCTTCGAATACGATGATGAACAGTCGCTGGGGGAAGACCTGTTGATAGAAGCCCGGGCCGGCCGGTTCGCGTCAATTACCGAGATCCAGTCACGCTACCTTCGCGGCAATCCCGATCTCGAATTCTCAGCTTCAAGTCAACACACCCTGGTCAGTTATGACGACTTGCTGTCTTCGATCCGCAGCCAAGAGGCGTCGATATGACCGACTCCGTCGCCTTGCTGCTTAAAGAACTGCGTCTGCCGGCCTTCCACCGTCACTATCAATCGCTCTGGGAAACGGCTATTGAAAAGAACTGGTCACACACGGATTACCTGGCAGCCTTGTGTGAGTACGAACTCTCAGACCGCTACCAGCGTCGCACCCAGAAATGGCTACGGGAAGCCAAGCTTGCTGCCAACAAGACGTTCTCTGCGCTGGATCAAAGTGGCTTTAGCCGCCCATGCAACGCCGCACTGGCGAAGCTGCAACAAGACAGCGACTGGGCACACCATGCCGATAATGTGCTGTTGATTGGTCCCAGCGGTACCGGCAAAACCCACATCGCCAATGCCCTGGGCCATCAACTCACCGAGCAGGGCGTGCGTTGCAAACTGTTCCCTGCGATAGCGCTGGTTCAGCACCTACAGCAGGCCAAGCGCGATCTCGACTTGATGACCGCCATGACACGCCTGGATAAATACCGAGTCATCATCATCGACGACATAGGCTATGTAAAAAAGACGGATGCAGAAACCCAGGTGCTGTTCGAGTTCATCGCTCACCGCTATGAGAGTGGCAGCTTAATCGTCACAGCCAACCAGCCCTTTAGCGAGTGGGATCAAATATTCCCGGACAGCATGATGACAGTAGCGGCCGTAGACCGGCTGATACACCACGCCACCATTATCGAATTAGAGGGGGAAAGCTACCGACGACAGCAACAGCTTAAGCAGGCTGGAAAGAGTAAAAAGTAAGACCACCCAACCGGCCATCATAGTTGTCGCGGACCGGACAAGATAGTTGACGCCAGACA
>NZ_JAJSPB010000077.1:0-2445 GCF_021282325.1 Marinobacter sp. G11 | reverse complement strand
GTAAGCGTCCGCCCATCACACCTTGTCAGGTGTAGCCGGCTTCCAGTTGTGGGGCAACAGTTCGTCGATGGTGTTGTTTTTCTGAGTCGGCAAGCGGGTCAGCACATCCTTCAGATAGGCATAGGGATCATGCCCGTTCAGCTTGGCGGACTGGATCAGGGTCATCACCGCAGCCGCCCGTTGGCCACTGCGAAGTGATCCCGCGAACAACCAGTTGCTGCGGCCCAATGCCCAGGGTCGGATCTGGTTTTCCACCCAGTTGTTGTCGATGGGCACCGCACCATCGTCCAGGTAACGCGTCAGCGCTTCCCAACGTTTGAGACTGTAATCCAGGGCTTTGGCCGTGCCGGAGCCATCCGGCACTTTCTGGCGATGCGCCAGCATCCATTGATGCAGTGCCTCAGCCAGTGGTTTGGCTCTGGCTTGTCGGATGTCCCGACGCTTATCCGGCGGCAGGTCTTTGATTTCCCGCTCGATCTCGTAGAGCCCGCCGATGTAATCCAGGGCCTTGGCGGCCAGTTCGCTCTTGTTGGCCTCGTGCAGGTCGTAGAACTTGCGTCGGGCGTGGGCCATACAGCCGATTTCGGTGATCCCGTTACCGAACCCGGCCTTGTAGCCGGCGTAGTCGTCACAGACCAATTTGCCCTGCCAGTCACCCAGGAAGGTACGGGCGTGTTCACCCGCCCGGCTTGGGGCGAAGTCGTAAACGGTGGCTTTCAGGTCCGAGAACGGTGTGGTGCAGTAAGCCCAGACGTAGGCCTTGTGGGCTTTCTTCTTACCCGGAGCCAACATGCTGACCGGCGTTTCATCGGCGTGCAGAACGTTGTGTTCCAGCAAGGCGTTTCTCAACGCATCTGCTAGGGGCTGCAACTGCACACCGCAGGCACCGACCCATTCGGCGAGTGTTGAACGGGGTATTTCCAGGCCGGCACGGCCGAAGATGCGTTCCTGACGGTACAGTGGCAGGTGGTCCGCGTACTTGGCCACCAACACCTGAGCCAGCAGGCCGGCGGTGGGGATGCCCTTGTCGATCACCTGCGGTGGTACCGGTGCCTGGATCAAGGTCTCGCACTGCTCGCAGGCCCACTTGCCCCGGATGTGGCGCTCCACCGTGAACTCGCCCGGGACGTAATCCAGCTTCTCGCTGATGTCTTCGCCAATACGCTTGAGCTGGCAGCCACACTGGCACCGGGTATTGTCCGGTTCGTGGTGGATCAGGGTACGGGGCAGCTCCGGTGGCAGCGGGGTGCGCTTAGGCTTCTGCTTGGGTCGAGCGGCCTTCTGCTCCTCAGTCATCGCCTGGTCCAGCTCGGCTTCGATGGCAGCCAGGTCGCTGTCGATCAGCTCGTCCAGGAGCTTGCCCTGAACGGCATCGAGTTGCTCACTGCGGCGGGCGAACTTGTGACGTTTGAGGATGGCGACTTCGTGGGTCAGCTTCTCGATGATGGCATTGCGGCGCACCAACTCCCGCTCCTTCCAGCCCAAGGCTTGATCCTTGGCGTCCAGAGAGTCCATCAGTTCCGTCGCCAGAGCGCGGAGCTGATCGGCTGAGAGTTGGTTGATATCGGGGCGCTGAGTCATGCCGCCTAGTATGCCAAGTCTCTGTTCGGCAGGCGATTCGCGGTTCTGGCTATAGCGGCATCACAGCACTTGTGATTACAGGATGCAGATGACGCCCTCCGCGCCAATGCGCTGCCAGGGCAGGCCCTGAACCAAGGCAGACAACTGTTCCTCGGTCAGGCGCAGTTGGTCACCACGCCAGGTTTCGCCCCAGTGGAATTTGCCCCGGTTCAGCCGGCGGGCGCACAACCAGATGCCCAGGCCATCATGGATCAGCACCTTCATCCGATTGCCTCGCTTGTTGGCGAACAGGTAGGCGCAATGGGGTTTAGCCGAACCGAATACCTGAATAACCCGCGCCAGGGCCTTGTCGGGTCCGGCCCGCATATCCAGCGGTTCGGTGGCCAGCCAGATCTCATCAATGCGGATCATCCCAACAGATCCCGAAGCAAAGCCGCACACTGATGAGCTTGCTCCGCAGGCCACTCCACCACAACCGCACCACCGGCGCGGGGAATCTTGATGCGGATGGTGCTACATTGATTCGAGACTGACAGGGTGTCCGGCACAGGCGCTACGGCTGGCAGACGGACCGGAACGAATTCAGGTGCTTCCGGAGTTTTAGCCGCCCTTCGCGCTTCGCTCATCCAGCGCCGGACCATGTTGGCGTTGAGGCCGTTATCCAGCGAAATCCGGGAAACAGACGCCCCGGGCCTCAGACATTCGGCGACGATACGAGCCTTCAGCTCTTTGGAGTAACGACGACGTTTTTGGTAGGGCTTGTTTACGCTTATGTTGGTCATGTTAAGTGTCCACTTAAAAATAAGTGGACACTATCCTGACGGCCGCAGCGCCTGGCTCAAGATGGGTTTACCGGACGGTTAC
>NZ_JAJSPB010000076.1:0-2639 GCF_021282325.1 Marinobacter sp. G11 | reverse complement strand
TGCATATTCCGGCCCATCGTGACCGCCCATTCCGTTTGAACGTGACCGCCTGTTCCGGGTGATCGTGACCGCTCATTCCGTTTTATCGTGACCGATTTTGGACGTTTTTCCGGAATCGCTGGTCACGATGCCGGAATCCCCGGTCACGTTCCTCCGGAATCATTGCCAACACGCTGGAATTCTTCAACTTTATCCGGCATACCCCTTCCTTTTCATCACGAGGAAGGGCGGATGCCGGCAGCGAGGATTTCCATGCGACAAATCATCGAGGTCTTGCGCCTCAAGTACGAAGCGGGCCTGAGCCATGAGCGCATTGCCCGCGCCTGTGGCCTTTCCAAGGGTGTCGTCGGCAAGTACGTCAGTCTGGCCACGGCTCAAGGCATCACCTGGCCATTGCCGGAAGGCACGGACGAAGCACGGCTGGAAGCCCAGCTGTTCCCGGCCAAGACGCCGCCTTCACGCTTTGCCGAGCCCGACTACTTCCAGGTCCATCAGGAGCTGAAGACCAAGGGCGTCACCCTGCAACTGCTGTGGGCCGAGTACGTGGAGCGCCACGGCGATAAGGCCCGCCGGTACAGCCAGTTCTGCCACCACTACCGGCTCTGGCGCGGCCGGCAGCGGCGCAGCATGCGCCAGGTCCATCGGGCCGGTGAGAAGATCTTTATCGACTACTGCGGGCCCACGGTTCCGGTGGTGGATCGCAGCACCGGCGAGATGCGCAAGGCCCAGGTCTTTGTGGCCGTGCTGGGCGCGTCCAGTTATACCTTCGCCGAGGCCACCTGGAGCCAGTCCCTGCCGGACTGGATCGCCTCTCACCAGCGGATGCTGGCGTTCTACGGTGGCGTACCGGAACTACTGGTTCCGGACAACCTCAAGGCAGCGGTCACCAGAGCAGACCGATACACGCCCCAGATCAACGAGACCTATGCGGAACTGGCCGCCCATTACCAGATGGCGGTGTTGCCAGCACGCCCCTACAAGCCCAAGGACAAGGCAAAAGCGGAAGCCGGCGTGTTGCTGGTTGAACGCTGGATCCTGGCCCGGTTACGACATCAGACGTTCTTCTCCCTGGCCGAGCTAAATGCAGCCATCACCGGGCTGTTACCGGCCCTAAACAGGCGCCCGTTCCAGGGGCGCTCCGAGAGCCGCCAAAGCCTGTTCGAGGCACTGGACCGACCCGCGCTCAGGCCGCTCCCCGCAACGCCCTACGTCTACGCCGAGTGGCGAAAGGCACGACCGGGCATCGACTACCACATCGAGATCGACAAACGGCTGTACAGCGTGCCTCACGCACTCGTGGGCGTGAAGCTGGATGTTCGGGTGACCGATACGTCCGTGGAGGTGATGCACAAGGGCCAGCGGGTCGCCCTTCATTCCCGTCACGGCAAGGGCCGCTTCGTCACCCTGACCGAGCATATGCCCAAGTCCCATCAGGCCCACCAGAACTGGTCACCGGGCCGCTTCCTGAACTGGGCCACGGACATCGGCCCCGCCACGCTCGACGTGGTGCAGCGCCAGCTCAAGGATCGTCCTCATCCCGAACATGGCTACCGAGCATGCCTGGGTCTGCTGAACCTCAGTCGCCGCTACAGCCGTGACCGCCTGGAGCAGGCTTGTAGCCGAGCACTGGCCATCAACTCGGCCAGCTACCAGAGCATCACCTCGATCCTGAAGCAGGGTCTGGATCAGTTGCCTCTGCCACTGACCGAGGAAGAACCGGAACTGGCCGATCTGCCCGTTCACACCAACGTTCGCGGCCCCCGCTACTACCACTGATCCCGGAGACACTGATGTTGACTCAAAACACCCTCGATACCCTGCGCCAGCTCAAGCTGACCGGCATGTGCGATGCCCTGGAACAACAACGGGCACAGCCCGACACCCACGACCTGGCGTTCGAGGAACGCCTGGCCTTGCTGATCGACCGGGAGGTGCTACATCGTGAAAATCGCCGTCTGGATCGGCTGCTGAAGGCGGCCCGGTTGCGGGTCCCTGCCTGCGTGGAAGACGTCGATTACCGCCACCCGAGAGGGCTGGAGCGCTCCCGTATGGCGGGGCTGGCCAGCTGTGACTGGATCCGCCAATCCCTGAACCTGTGCATCACCGGCCCGACCGGTTGCGGCAAGACCTGGCTGGCCTGCGCCCTGGGCAACCAGGCCTGCCGGCAAGGGCTCTCGGTTCGCTACTTGCGCGTGCCGCGCCTGTTCGAGCAGGTGCGCATCGCCCACGGCGATGGCAGCTACGCACGGTTGATGAACCAGTTGCTGAAGACCGACCTGCTGATCCTGGACGACTGGGGCATGCAGAAGGTCACGGCACAACAACGACAGGACCTGATGGAGGTGATCGAAGACCGGCACGGAAGAGGCTCAACCCTGATCGCTAGTCAGTTACCAACCGAACACTGGCACGACTACATCGGCTCCGCCACACTCGCAGACGCCATTCTGGACCGGCTTCTGCACGGCGCTCACCGACTCAATCTAAAAGGAGAATCACTAAGAAAAGCCAAGGCACAAAACACGGAATCGGTTGACCCATCGTGACCGCTCAGAGTACAAAACTGACTCCAGCGTGATGGCCGTGTGCAAACCGGTCACGATCCCCGGAATGACCGGTCACGTTCGCCGGAATACGCA
>NZ_JAJSPB010000075.1:0-2689 GCF_021282325.1 Marinobacter sp. G11 | reverse complement strand
GTAAGCGTTCATTCCGAGACGTCCTGCCACCCCACTGAATTTCGCTCTACAGTAACCTCTGATTTCCTAATAAGAGGTTGCTCCCATGAGAAAACACCGCACTCCGGAACAGTGGCAGGTCCTGGTCGACCAGCAGCGTGACAGTGGTCTGTCGGCCCCGAAGTTCTGTAAGCAGCAGACCATTGGCTATGCCAGCTTCTGCAACTGGCGAAAGCGCCTGTCCGGTCAGTCGACCGATGATCCGGCCGGTTCCGGTGAAGCCGGTTTTCTGGATCTCTCGTCGTTGATGGCCAACTCTCCATCCTCCGGCCCAGGCTGGAACATAGTGCTGAGCCTCGGCAACGGCGTCGAACTGCGGCTGAGCCAGAACGGATGATCGGGCTCGATAGCCAGGCGCGCATCTGGCTGTGCACCGAGCCTACCGACATGCGCAAATCGTTCCGGGGCCTGAGCGCCCTGGTCCGGAATCAGTTAAAGCACGATCCGCTCAGCGGCCAGTATTTCGTCTTCGTTAATCGCCGCAAGACCCAGATGAAGATGCTGTATTTTACCGCCACCGGCTATTGCCTCTGGGCCAAGCGCCTGGAGCAGGGGCAGTTCCGGGTGCCGTTATCCGCCTCCGGTCAGCGAGCCCTGACCCTGACGGATCTGCAACTACTGATCGATGGCATCGAGGTGCAGAAATACCGCCAATTCAAGCGTTTTCGAGGGGTATAGAAGACGGACTTCCGGTATAATATCGGCCATGAATTCAACGGCTTCCGACCCCCAACCCAATGCACCTTCCTACTCGGCCCTGGCCGAGGAAAATGCGTTGCAGCGCGAGCAGTTGGAGGCCCAGGCGGAATCCATTCGGCAGTTGAAACACCAGTTAGACTGGTTCAAGAAGCAGCTGTTTGGCCCCAAATCCGAGAAGCAGGTTTATGATATTCCAGAACAGGATAGCCTGTTCACCCCCGGTGAAGCACCGCTGCCGGAGAAGCCTGCCGAGGAAGAGAGGCGCACCATTAAGGCCTATCAGCGCGGCACCGGCAAGAAGCAGCGGGACGACGATTGTCTGAACGACACCGGCCTGCGCTTTACGGCGGATGTGCCGGTGGAAGTGATCGAGCAACTGCCGCCGGAGCTGACCGGGCCGGACGCCGACCAATACGACATCATCGGCACCAAAACCACCTACCGTCTGGCCCAGCGGGCCTCCAGCTATGTGGTGCTCAAATGCGAACGCCCGGTGTTCCGTCGTAAGGGCACGGATCAAAAACCTGTGACAACACCAGCCCCGTTCAACGTGCTGGACAACAGCCTGGCCGATGTCAGCCTGCTGGCCGGGTTGCTGGTGGACAAGTTCCAGTTCCACCTGCCGCTGTATCGCCAGCACCAGCGCATTCAACAAGCGGGTATTACCCTCAGCCGCAGCACCCTGACGAACCTGGTGAAGCGGGCCATCGACCTGCTTCGGCCCATTGTGGACGCCCAGACCGACAACGTGCTGCGCAGCCGGGTGCTGGCCATGGACGAAACACCCATCAAAGCGGGCCACCAGGGCCGGGCAGGCCCGCAGAAAGGCAAGATGAAAACAGGCTGGTTCTGGCCCCTATACGGTGATGACGACGAAGTGGTGTTTACCTACTCGAACAGTCGGGGCCGACTGCACATCGAGCAGGTTCTGAACGACCAATTCAGTGGCACTCTGATCAGCGATGGTTATGCCGCATATGCCCGCTATGCCGCGGCCCAGAAAGGCATTACTCATGCTCAATGCTGGGTGCATAGTCGCCGTTGCTTCGTTGAGGCCCAAAAGGATCATCCTGAGAAGGCCACCGAAGCCCTGCAACAGATCGCGAAGCTGTACCAGATTGAAGATACCATTAAGGAAAAGGAGCTCACCGGCGAGAAGAAGCGCCAATACCGGCTGGACCATGCGAAGCCGGTCGTCAGCGGCTTCTTCCAATGGTGCCGGGATCAGTTGGGGCAAGGCGGCCTGTTACCCAGTGAACCGTTAACCAAAGCCCTGAATTACGTGCTCGGCCGGGAAACGAGCCTGACGGTGTTCCTGGAAGATCCGGACGTACAACCCGATACCAATCACCTGGAACGGGCCCTACGGCCCATCCCCATGGGCAAGAAAAACTGGATGTTCTGCTGGACCGAACTGGGCGCGGAACACCTGGGCATCATCCAGAGCCTGATCAGCACCTGCAAGCTGCACGATATTACCCCCTACACCTACCTGGTGGACGTGCTGCAACGCATCAGCCAGCATCCGGCCAGTGACGTCAGCGACCTGACGCCTCGTCTCTGGAAAACTCGGTTCGCCGAGAACCCATTGCGGGCGCTGATCGACCCACGCCACCCTGATCGACAGAGCAAACAGCCGGAGGCCACCGTTCATGCGCATTGAGGACATGAGCATCGACCAGTTGCTGGAATTGAATCAATACGTCTGCCGGCGCATCGACGAACTGAGGGATCAGGAAAATCTGCAGGCACTGAGTCAGTTGCGGGTGGGCCTGAAAGTAACCTTCGAGGGCCGGGAAGGCCCGGTGCTGGGGATCGTCACCAAGATCAACCGCAAGAGTGTGATTGTTCTGGCCGAGGACGGCCCCAAACAGTACAAGGTCTCGCCGGAGTTATTAAGGCCTCTGCGTGACGTGAAGTAGGTCAACTACGTCGTGGAATGAACGCTTAC
>NZ_JAJSPB010000074.1:0-2879 GCF_021282325.1 Marinobacter sp. G11 | reverse complement strand
GGGGCCGTCGCCCCATCAGGAATTGTGAGCCCGTCGGCTCAACCACGTTGAACCCGGAAAAACGAGTGGTAGAGAAAGACGTCGCTTAAACAGAGAAATCAGTGCCAACTGTCTTGAAAAACACCGATCCAGTGATCCCACGCTTCCACATAACCAGATGCTGACTTTCCGATCAGCCATCCTACCAATGGTGTAATGGCTTCTATTGAACCGAAGATGAGACCTATCTTAAAGGCTTCTGGAAGACGAGGGCTTTTTAGCGTCGCACCTCTGCCAATTGCAGCGGCAAAGGCATCTGTGGACATGGCAAAGGCAAGTAAAAGAAGGGTAATCGGGTTCATCTAACTGGCTCCGGTCGGGCATTTCGAGTCCACGATATATCCACACGCCCGACCTTGGGCATGGATATATCGATGGTCTCGCCAACCGAGAGGTGTTCGTACCATGGCATATGGCCAATTATGTTGATACGAACTCTTCCGAACTTCGGAAGCAGGCTACTCCCCAACGAAGCGCGAATATAGCAATCATCCATAGGGATCGCAAACTGCCCTGCCTTCATTGCAGGCTCAGCAAGTTTCCGGTGCGAAAGCGTGGTGTTCGGTGCATTGGTGTAATTCGACCGTTACATGCACCAGGGATCGACACTGGGCCTGAATGCGATCCTTGTAGACCGAAGGCGATTCGGGCTGGTGCGAAACCACCGAAACAATAGCAGCATGAATGTTGGGACCAATCGACCAGACGTGCAGGTCACCGACTTTTGCATCGTTATTTTCGACGGCCTGTTTGACAGTTTTTTCCAGGTCTTGATGCTGTTCGTCAAGGAGCACTTTCGAAGTGTCTTTCAACAGATGCCAGGACCAACGGGTGACCAGAATGGCACCGATGATACCCATCATAGGGTCCATCCAATTCCAACCAGCATATTTTCCGGCTAACAGTGCCACAATGGCCAGAACCGATGTCAGAGCATCCGCAAGCACATGAAAGTAGGCGGCACGGCGGTTATGATCATGGTGAGAATGGTCGTGGTGATGCCCGTGATCATGGCCGTGACTGTGTCCATGGTCATGCTCTGCACCCCCCAATATCCAGGCCGATACGCCGTTGACCACCAGGCCGATGATGGAAACAAAAATCGCACCGTCAAAGGAAATGGGGACTGGCTGTATAAACCGTCCCACGCTCTCGATGACCATGTAGAGGGCGAAGGCTGCCAGTAGAATCGCGCCGGTAAAACCACCAAGCGCATTAACTTTACCCGTACCAAAAGAGAACCGTGCGCTGCCTGCATTCTTCCTGGCGTAGGCATAGGCGAATGCAGCAATACCAAGCGCTACTGCGTGCGACCCCATGTGAAGCCCGTCTGCCAACAATGCCATTGAGCCATAAATTATGCCGGCCAGAATTTCCCACACCATCATCGCAAGCGTGAGGCCTACGACAACAAGTGTGCGGGCCTCACCGGAGCGTCTTTTGTCCTGACCAAAAATGTGGTCGTGTTGCCAATGGTCAAGTCGTTCGTGGTGCATGGCAGTGTTCCTGGCGAGCGTGGAATGGCGGTCGGGAAAGCCGAGGCAGTCTTTTGATCTATACCTAAAGGGATATCAAACGGACGCTATGGTAACAAAATAATGGGCACCGCCCGGGTGATCCCACCAAACGACTGTGAAATCAAATCATATTGGAAAGCGGACTTTTTTTGCCACTCGACGCCTTGCTGGCCATGCATAATTTGTTAGCAAGACCGGCCATCCCACCAATCCAACTGCGCCAAAAACGCGGCGAAAACATCACAAACACACTGAGCAATTCCAACCTCCCCAGCAACATAGCAATTATCTAAAGACGCAGTACGAATGTTCGCTTTTGTTTTAGCGACTGGAGGAACCTGATCTAAACCCGAGGGTAATCATCGACTGGAGCTGGCAGCGGATGCGGCATCCAGGGACCAAGAAGCCAAGTTACGCCTTTAGATCTCAATACTCTCAGCTATCTCCAGAGCATCTTCAACCTCGACGCCGAGGTATCGCACGGTGCTCGACATATTTGTGTGTCCCAATAGCAACTGTACGGCTCGAATATTTTTGGTCTTCTTATAGATCAATGTCGCTTTGCTACGTCTCATTGAATGGGTTGCGTAGACTGAGGGATCAAGTCCAATGCTGGTTATCCACTTTTTGACGAGACGGGCGTATTGATGAGTAGTGATATGGTCAAACTTTCGCATCCGGCTCGGCCACAAATAATCCATTCCTGAGAGTCCGCGCAATTCGATCCACGCTTCGACCGATTCGCGGGTCTTTTTGGTTATCTCAAACTGGACAGGCTGACTGGTTTTTTGCTGGATGACTTGCGCCCGATCCATAACCTCACCGTTTCTGGAAATATCTCGAACCAGAAGCTTCACCATATCGCAGGATCGGAGTTTGCAATCAATCGCCATGTTGAACATCGCCAGCTCGCGAATGTTCTTTGCAATCTCTAATCGAATGCGGATAGCCCATATTTGTTCGAGTTTGAGCGGTAACTTCTGGCCAACGAGCTTTCCCTTGTTCCAGGGAGCTTTGCTGATAGGAAATGTCATGACGTGGCCCTCTTTGGAGGGTAAGGGCCTTTAAGTATGGCTCAGAAGATTGCTCTCTGCTGGCCAACCTGGTCGCAAAGCGAACGTTCAGATTTCGGAATAACGCTTGCAGCATGCGCGTCCACGGAATGGAGCCGAAGGCGCAATGTAGTGGGCGTCGCCGTGCCTGCACTTGATACTGATTGAGCCTTCTCCCCAGCCCAGCGGTTGCCCGCTAAGCTGGAAGGCGACCAAGCACTACAAGGGAGAAGACTCATGAACTTTTACCATAGCACCCACCGCCATTATT
>NZ_JAJSPB010000073.1:0-3132 GCF_021282325.1 Marinobacter sp. G11 | reverse complement strand
TGATTACCAAACACCGGATGAGGTGTACTACCAACAACCCATGACCCTGGCAGCTTGAGCCGGGAATACAGCCGGATCAGAGCTTAACTGCACCTTCAGGCTGTCCAACTGATGGGGTCCACCTCAAATATCAAAAATACTCTTATAATTCAAGGAGTCAGAGAAATCAAAATAAGAAAAATTCAAGATTGCAATCAGGCACAGCAGCTGGATTTCGAGAACACGCCATAGTAAATACTTTGGCGCAGTCATCAGCTTCCTACAACCTGCCTACACCTTCAGGTTCCCTTATTTTTCATTTTCAGTTTAATTATTTCTGGATCAGGCATAAAATCTGATAGAACGGTCACAGCAATCCCTTTAAGCCTAGCTTCCATGATTTCGGAGTTCGCCACCTGCCCTCCTCCAAAATAAATCATTTCACCATATCTGGCCGCCTCGACCATATAGCTATCACCATTCTCGGTTTTCACTTCCCAGGTCCCATGGGGATCAGAAACTAGCAGGACATACTCACAAAATCGAGAAACGTCTTCCGAATTCACCTGATCCGAAACAATGCCTAAGGTGGACACTCCCATCTCTCGGGCAACCTCATACACTAGGCCAATTCCCACTGAGGTCGCCCCACTCACGACAATGAGACGGTCGCCATATCTTACTTTGAGATTTTCAAGGTTCTTCCTGACCTCATCACGCACAGCCTCGGGATTCTCGTAACCCAAACCACTGTATCCACCGAAAACAATCACAAACTTCCCTTTCAAAAGCTTCCTGAACTGGTCAACATCTATGAATTCCGTCATTGTTTTTTCCCTGACACTAAACAACCTGGATATTTTGTCTGTTTACCATCTCCAGCCACTGCTCATCCCTTGCCAAAAGAGTCGTATAAATATTTCTGGACGTCTCCAACAGCTTATAGAAATCATTTCTATTTTTTAAGTTCTGCTCCAAAACTTTCTTATGCATTTCCAGCTGGGTAGCTACTTTCTTGTGATCGTCAGACAAATCAGACAGTTTCAGAAATCCGTTAAGAGCGTGAATTGCGCCAACCATCGCAGGAACAAACACTGTCAGAATCAGCAACGAATTCCAGTGCAATACAAGATGGCCAACCGCTCCAAGTAAAGCCAGTCCAAAGCCAACCCCGCCTATATTGTTACTCAGTGACTCTATATTGTGATAGGCATTAGCTTTGTTTCTGTTATACGTGATTTGACAGTTTTCCCCTGAGAGATGTGAAAGTGTTTCCTGTACAACTGCGGTTAAATTTTCCGAACTAGGATCTGCCTCTGCTCGGCTCAAAAGCTCTGAGAATTTTTTATAGCGAAGCTTCTCAGCCTCGGCTCGTCTGTTTCTCCATTTACTTCTAAGCTTCGCTTTTGAGGCATAAGAAACCAGAGCGATTACTAGAGCCATTGCAACCACTTCGGTTATACCCAAGGCCAAATAGAGGCCTCCATGAAGCTCAAAAGCAGTCGGTGCTATAGCGGAGAAAATGATCACGGCACTTAAAATAGCGACAAGAACTCCAATTCCTCTGTACGCATTCCCCAACAATGTTGCCTCATCATCAAAATCCTTGAAGGTTTTAAGTTCAGGTAAACTACCTTCGCCAGCAGCCGATTGATCACTACCGGTATTATGCTGGAAATCAAACGCACTCATATTAGCAATGTATTTTTTATAAACAGACGCAAAAAATTTTTTCATATTCTTCCTAGAATCTGGTCAGCCAAACAATTGCTCAACGATTACTCATCGAAGAAAATGGACAGTGTTTGTCAAAATGCTCAATACTAACCCGATCATTAGCAATTGCCCTCCCCACTTCTCGTAACGGCTCGATAAGCTCAACGCCATCCAGCAATTCAAGAGGTAAATCGGCCAGATGTTCACAGCTAATTCGCTTCAAGGACTTTCGAGTAAGATCTACATTGTATCTGGCATACGTAAACAGCTTTTTCTGCAGTGGAGCTCGCGTACCGATCAAGTCTCCAATCTCTCCATCTAGCACATCACCAGCCAAGCAGTTACCCAAAAGTCGACACATCTTGTCCTGTTCTATAATATTTGCATAGATCAGGGCTTTGGGCGCAGATTTCGCAGTATATAGAAGGTTCATCTTCTGAGGGTCTAGGTCTGGCGCCGAATCCGGGTGCATGCCGGTGCCGATAGATATTAGAAGCAGATCTTCTTCAGTTGCTTTCCAGTTCAAGTTGTACTCCGGAAGCGTTGCATTGAGAAACATCATGAATGCGGGGTTGTTGTAAGGTGTTAGCGCCCCATCAACAAATGTAAATTTGTTATCCCCAAGCTGCATCTCCTCAGCTTTATAAAAAGTCGGCGCAGCAGTGCTCGCTCTTACAACACGCCACAACGGAATATGCAAGTTGTTTTCATCACCACAGTCGACACGATTGTATTTTGCTTTCGGGTTGTTCGTCAGCGGCCAGGGAGAATCTGTGGTTGCATTCCTCAATACAACCATCAGCAGTGTTTTTAAGCGATCAGTCCCAAGCGTGGTGGATTCGCCAAAGGTTTCCTTCAGGATCCTCTCAAGTTCCTTATGGCTGTACCGGTTGTACCAAAGGCGTTCCATCAATCCAGCGCGTTTGAACATGGTTTTACCACGCTCAGTGTAGAGAGACATCAGCTCATCTACTGCCATGCCCATAGATAGGCCCGTAGCAATGATCGCTCCCGTACTCGTTCCACCAATAAAGTCGAACCAATCTGACAAAACCAAATCATCTTTGCCTGTGTGCCCTCGAAGCTCACTCTCGATTTTGGAAAGAACCTCCAGCGCTACTACGCCCCGAATTCCACCGCCATCGATAGATAACATACGATGGCTCCGGTCGGTCGCAAGCCTTTCATTCAAATGATGAACACTCATTCACTACCCCAGCTTGATCTCATATTTTTGGTTTTAATACTGAACCATCCGCTGCATATTCTGCACCCAGGCCGCCTTAAACGCGGCATCCCCGGCAAACAACTTCCTGAATCCGTGAGTTCAACCGGCTGAAACTGTATCCAAAGCCTGCAATAACAAAGCCTTGGGCGATATAATAGCACCTGACATCCATTCACCCAGTCAGTGCATTTAGTTCATGCGTACTTTCA
>NZ_JAJSPB010000072.1:0-3337 GCF_021282325.1 Marinobacter sp. G11 | reverse complement strand
CATAATGAGAAACTGGCAAAGCCCTTCCGCTGGCACAAGAGTGCAGAATCGATTATGACTTCAGTGGCGCGAGCAAAGCTGAGTGTTATTGATAATAAATAAAGGGATTACCCAGACGGGACACTAGAACGATTGTCAGGCCCTTTTTCTTCAATGCCACCAACACCGCACCCAACGTTTCCACGATGACAGGCGCCAGCCCCTCTGTAATTTCGTCAAGCAGGAGCATATTAGCGCCTGTGCGCAATATACGAGCCATGGCCAACATCTGCTGCTCTCCACCGGAGAGCTTGGTACCCTGACTATATCGGCGCTCGTAAAGGTTAGGGAACATGGTGTAAATTTCGTCCAAACTCATACCACCGCTGCGAACCAACGGCGGCAACGTCAGGTTCTCCTGAACGCTAAGGGACGAAAAAATACCTCGATGTTCAGGACAATATCCCACACCCAGTCGGGCTAAGTTATGTGGAGCACACTTTGTAGTTTCTTCTCCATTAATCATGATCGAACCGGTGCGGCGCCCCACCATATTCATGATCGCTTTAAGTGTTGTGCTCCGACCAGCGCCATTTCGGCCTAGCAAAGTGACCAATTCACCTCGATGTACCACTAAATCGATACCATGGAGAATATGAGACTCACCATAAAAAGCATTCAGGCCGGAAATTCGGAGTTGCTCGTATTTGCTCCCCTGACTCAGGCTCATGAGACTGCCCTATAATTGGAAGCTTTGAGAGGTGAGGCACTCCGTTCGCCAATACCATCATGCCCCATATAAACCTCACGAACTCGCCGGTCCTCGGATACGGTCAGGTAATCCCCCTCGGTCAGAACGGCTCCCTGGGCTAGTACCGTAACTTGGTCACAAAGTTTGCTTACGACACTGAGGTTGTGCTCCACCATCAGTACGGTGCGACCCTTCGCAGCTTCACGCACCAAATCCACCACACGATCGACATCTTCCGAGCCCATACCTTGAGTCGGCTCATCTAACAACAATACTTGGGGATCCATCGCAAGCGTGGTAGCCAACTCAAGCCCACGCTTACGACCATAAGAAAGCTCAACAGCGGCCGTATGGGCAAACTCAGCAAGACCAACCGACTCCAGTAACTCGATACAACGCTTATTTAGATGAAGCAAAGAACGGCCCGACCTCCAAAAATCAAAGGAGCAACCCTCGGTCGCCTGCAGGGCCATACGGACGTTTTCTAGTGCGGTCATGTGAGGAAAAACGGCAGAGATTTGAAAGGAGCGGACAATACCCTTGCGCGCAATAGCGGCTGAATTTAGGGCGGTGATATCTTCACCCTTATAAAGAATATTCCCTCTAGTAGGAGTAAGAAACTTGGTTAACAGATTGAATACTGTGGTTTTCCCTGCGCCGTTCGGGCCAATCAACGCATGAATATCGCCCTTCCGAATTTGGAGATCGACATGATCAACGGCCTGAAACCCCCTAAACTCCTTTACGAGGCCTAAGGCTTGCAATACATATGGATTACTCATTTCGTGCCTTCTATTTTTGTTTTTGAGCTTTGTCTAAAGTATCCATATTAAGTAAATGATCCCCCCCCAAAAAGTAGGGGCTGCGTTAGAAACTTGTCAGTTGCCATATATTGAGCCACCTTTGAGCTTCTTGCTTCGTAACCGTCCGGTAATCCCATCTTGAGCCAGGCGCCGCTGCCGTCAGGATAGTGTCCACTTATTTTTAAGTGGACACTTAACATGACCAACATAAGCGTAACCAAGCCCTACCAAAAACGTCGTCGTTACTCCAAAGAGCTGAAGGCTCGTATCGTCGCCGAATGTCTGAAGCCCGGGGCGTCTGTTTCCCGTATTTCGCTGGATAACGGCCTCAACGCCAACATGGTCCGGCGCTGGATGAGTGAGGCGCGAAGGGCGGCTAAAACACCGGAAGCGCCAGGATTCGTTCCGATCCGTTTGCCAGCCGTAGCGCCTGTGCCGGACACCCCGTCAGTCTCGAGTCAATGTAGCACCATCCGTATCGAGATTCCCCGCGCCGGCGGCGCGGTTGTGGTGGAGTGGCCGGCGGACCAGGCACATCAGTGTGCGGCCTTGCTTCGGGATCTGGTGGGATGATCCGCATTGACGAGATCTGGCTGGCCACCGAACCGCTGGATATGCGGGCCGGACCCGACAAGACCCTGGCGCGGGTCATTCAGGTTTTTGGCTCCGCCAAGCCCCATTGTGCCTACCTGTTCGCCAACAAACGAGGCAACCGGATGAAGGTGCTGATCCATGATGGTCTCGGCATCTGGTTGTGTGCCCGCAGGCTGAACCGGGGTAAATTCCATTGGGGCGAATCCTGGCGCGGTGACCAATTACCCCTGACCGAAGAACAGCTGTCCGCCCTGGTTCAGGGCCTGCCCTGGCAGCGCATTGGCGCTGAAGGCGTGATCTCCATTCTGTAACCACAAGCCCTGCGGTCTCGCCATAATCAGAACCGCGAATCGCTTGCTGTAGGCGGACTTGGCATACTGTTGGGCATGACTCAGCGCCCCGATATCAACCAACTCTCTGCCGATCAGCTCCGTGCCCTGGCGATGGAACTGATGGACTCCCTGGAGGCCAAGGATGAAGCCTTGGGCCAGAAAGAACGGGCGTTGGTGCGCAGCAATGCGACCATTGAGAAGCTGACCCACGAAGTGGCCATCCTCAAGCGACACAAGTTCGCCCGCCGCAGTGAGCAACTCGATGCAGTTCAGGGCAAGCTCCTGGACGAGCTGATTGACAGCGACCTGGCCGCCATCGAAGCCGAGCTGGACCAGGCAATGACCGAGGAGCAGAAGGCGGCCCGGCCAAAGCAGCAACCCAAGCGCACCTCGCTGCCACCCGAACTGCCCCGCACCCTGATCCACCACGAACCGGACAACACTCAGTGCCAGTGCGGTTGCCTGCTCAAGCGTATTGGCGAGGACGTCAGTGAGAAGCTGGACTACGTCCCAGGCGAGTTCACCGTGGAGCGCCACATCCGGGGCAAGTGGGCCTGCGACAACTGCGAGACCTTGGTCCAGGCACCGGTACCACCGCAAGTGATCGACAAAGGTATCCCCACCGCCGGTCTGCTGGCTCAGGTGTTGGTGGCCAAGTACGCTGACCATCTGCCACTGTACCGTCAGGAACGCATCTTCGGCCGTGCCGGCCTGGAAATCCCACGCTCCACCCTGGCCGAATGGGTGGGTGTGTAGTTGCCCCCGCTAAACCGGACACCACCTCATTCGTTTGATGCCAGTTCCGCCCGGTACTCCCAGGGCGATTTCATTTTTAGCCCCTTGTGCGGGTGGCTGCGGTTATAGTCCTCGATCCATTC
>NZ_JAJSPB010000071.1:0-3382 GCF_021282325.1 Marinobacter sp. G11 | reverse complement strand
GACCAGGACCTGCCACTGTTCCGGAGTGCGGTGTTTTCTCATGGGAGCAACCTCTTATTAGGAAATCAGAGGTTACTGTAGAGCGAAATTCAGTGGGGTGGCAGGACGTCTCGGAATGAACGCTTACTGCTCAAAGACAAGAGGGTGTTCGATGAAGAACGGTTCCTGAGAGGTTAGTCACGCCACGGGCTGAGCAAGACGTCTAACTGGATCAGAAAGGATGACGCCGAAGACTGCGAGTCCGCTGACTGGTACCCGATACCAAAGCGGTTTTCTGTCACCGATGTCGAAGCCAGAGCGACTTGATTAGCCAGCCCGTGGGCGTGCCTTAATACCATGAGCCAGTGCGCTTACACCGGTCCTGAGCCTGAAACTAACTGGAGCCTTGCAGCCCGACGCTTGAATAGCGCCAGTGACCGGTTAACCGATGAATGTCTGGTGCCCCTGACCCACTGATGGAACGACCGGTCAGGCAGTGGCCTAAAGCCACGTAAGAGAGCCCCTATATGTGTTTGCTGTAAGTGCCTGACAGCTCGACGAGACTAGCGAAGCAGGCGTTCTCGCTCATGGGTTTAGGTTGGCCGCTGGTGCGGCCAAAAAATCACTATTGTCTGTTGATTCCGAGAAGGCTCATATGTGTTACACAGCACCGAAATTCCCCCTAAGAATGAACACAATAGGCGTCAGCAGGATGAACGCGACAACGAATGCTGGGAACATTGATCGAGCTAACAGTGTTAAAAAAGTCGGTTTGGTATGCAAAACGACTCCAGGAAGCTCATCCAAAATCCAAACTGCCATCTCGGTACCAACCACTAATTCCTCGTCGGGTGTGTAAGGGGGAGGAGCGATAAAATGGAGAGGCCCCCTCCCTTCAACCCTGATGCCCAGTTGAACTAACCGATCTAGAGCAGCACGATGATTCTGCTCAACCATTGCTGAGGTCTGTCTGGCCCCAGACAATGGCTTTAGCTGCGAAAAACGCACCAGTGCGATCAGCAAAAAGATCGCTGATACCGCTATTAAATAGTAAACGACGAACTCGGTTGTATTCATGCGGTGTAACGCCGCAATCACCCGCTTGTCGGGTGCATTGCTTTGTTATGCGCTTTCTCTGCAAGTGCGTTGATCGCACATTCATCTAACCGGGCACGCCGTACCTCTTCGAATATCCGAGCGCCCGAGCGCTCGTAGAAGCTCCTTCCTCGATCATTGTCGGTAGCCACGATCCAGTCAATACGCCCGCAGCCAGTATTCTGAGCGAGGATACACAGCTCTGAGAGTAGAGCTTCGCCCACACCGCTTCCCCGGAACTGCGGATAGACAAACAGATCGTCTAGCCAGATGCCAGGCTTGGCAATGAACGTGGAATAGATACTGTAGTACGTCGCGATACCCACGGCCTCGCCTGACTTCATGGCCAAGAGCGCAAACGCCTTGGGTTGTTCGGAGAAGAAAGCTTCCTCAATGTCAGCTTCCGTAGATTGAAGCGAATTCAAACACCCATCGAATTCCGCTTTTCCTCGAACAAGGTCGAGTATCGCAGGAACGTCCGCTTTTTCTGCCTTCCTGATTTCAATAATAAGAGTACCCTCTCTATGGATGCGCATAACGCCGCCAACACGCGCAGCTTTGTAGTGAAGGCGAAGCCGCAACCGAAATGGTGTCGCTATGCTTGGATTGGTTAGTGGCAGACGCCCGTGACGTTGGCTCTTGCCCAAAGCAGGCTCCCATGAAGCGTTGGCCGCCTACATTCTCTGCGGAGTGGTTGCCTCTCTAGTTCAGGCAACCAGCAGGTGACGTCTAACCGCGTGCTGTGCATCAGTCTTTCATATTCTTCCACGCGAATACCGAGGCCAAAATAATGATACCGATGGCAGCACCAAAGTATAACGTAGCGATCGTAGCGCCAATCTCTACCGCCTGCTCAAGGAACAGAACCACCAGTATCACAACAGCCACTTGGCTTACTGTTATCTTCAAATCATGGAAGCTCTTAATGTTCAGAGGGTTTTGGGATTCTCTGTATTCATCAGACACCGGACGGATGAACAGACGATACAGGCTAACCGCCATGATCTGAAAAGTAATAGCGATCAGCAGGAGATCCAACAGCTTCAGGAGGCGAACCGCGAGGCTCTTGCCGTCGTCAGCAGAGACAGGTATATCACGTACTACATCCAGTGCGGTATTCCAGATTATGTTAACCGAGGCACCATACAAGAGCAAAGATGACACCGCACAGATAACGACTGCCACCCACACCATAAACCGACTACTTCTGAAAACTCTCTCGATCATAATTTCTCCGGGCCGCGTCACAACGTCAGTTACAGACTCACAATTTTCTCTTAGTCGGTTTCATCGGACCATCTACTATCTCGTTAATCAACCTCTAGATTGTGCTTTCTACGGCGTTAGCCGAACACTGGAGCTGTCGGATTACTGCTGGATTACTTCAAACGTTCGTGACCCTGACATGACCTGGAGAAAAGCCACTAACGCTTGGCTTTGCGGCGTGCCGGAGCGCCAGCGCAGGCGCGTCGGACAACAGCCACTTGTTATGTTCTCAGTTGCTTGAAGTACCATTCGGCCTGGCCCCACTCAAGGTCCTGTTCCATGCGCCAATCAAAAGGTCGAGGATGCCGGTGGTGATCAACTAAGTATTGAAGGTGTTGGTGGGCAATTTCTGGATCGTAAACTCTCCAGACCAAGCGTCGAGTTTTGTTCCAGGTTTCTCTGACAAGGAACAAAGCGTTTCCACCTGCTTTGATTTCTTCGTCTAATTTGTCGCAGAACGGATCGACAATTTCTCTTCCTTCCTCCGAGGGCATTCCATTTTCGACTGTTTCCTCAAAGTCGATGATTACCGAAAGGTGCCACCCGAAAATCTGTTTATGCTCAAAGTCACTGAGTGCAGAATTGAGTATCCCAATACACGGCAAGCTGTCCTCTTTCCATTCCATCAGCGTATAGGACTCCTCAGGGAGGACCACACGCACCTCATTTTCTTTGAGAGGCTCTTCCTTTTTTCTTCCAAACAACTTCCCTAGCACAACATTTCTCCTGGAACATAACGCCGAAGCACAGCGGCGACCTTGGAGTGGCGACGAAGGAGCCACGTAAAGGGCGTCCGGCGGCCACCGGCCGCGTACTGCTGCGCCTTGTTAAATGGCCCTAGGCACACGGTCCGATTGAGCCACTGTTTGATTGAGTTGCCGGAGTTTGTTGAGAGAGACTTGAAACTGGCCATTACTAGCCCGGATTTCTCATGAGGGGATAAAAGAAAGCGGCTGAAAGTGCTATAGTTTCAGGACCTTACACCGTTCACCAAGCACCAACAGCCGCTATCCAAAATGGTACCTGAAAAACTGACCTTCTC
>NZ_JAJSPB010000070.1:0-3696 GCF_021282325.1 Marinobacter sp. G11 | reverse complement strand
CCAGGCGCTGAGTCAGACGGTGCTGTTTATCGACTTCCCGAAGCAGGAGCAGTCCAGCATCGGAGGTGATATGACCACCGGAAAAATCGGCTTCAATTTGGCGGCGAGAAAGTGGCGAGAAGGTCAGTTTTTCAGGTACCATTTTGGATAGCGGCTGTTGGTTCAGTGGTGATGGTGTAAGGTCCTGAAACCATAGCACTTTCAGCCGCTCCCTTCCTCCTTACGCTACCTTCTCATGAGAAATCCGGGCTAGGCGCATGAGCGGAACACTCCGCTTCTTATCCTCAACAAAGTATTTGGAGCGGCTGCCTTTTCTCTTCTGGAGACGCCTCTCCACTTCATAGGACATCAAACCACTAAGGGCCCGAGGGACCATTGCCCAAGCTGAGAACAGCAGGGTTTTGGTGAAGTTACGGTTGGCTGCAAATGCGCCCTGCAAGGGGTAATGAGGAGCGCTGGGGGGAATCCACAGCAACTCCTCTACCCTGTCATTCAAGATCCGTTTTACGAGCCCACGAACTTTTGCGTTCGGTGCCTCTTCTGAGAGGTTTAGTCGAAAATTGGCAATACGCTCCCGAGGCAACCAACTCATAGTCGATTTTCCGAGAGCGGACCGGACCTTGGAGTTCTTTAGATTCCGCTCCAGCCTGTCTCTAAAAGAATAGCCACCAAGAAAAGATAACGCCCAGGGAGCCGATTTATAGAACTCCATGAGTTGATGACCGTGCCTTGCCTGGGACACCTCATCGACGGTGTCCGCCAGCCCGGTCATTGCCGCAAAGGATTTGATATCGCTTTGGCTGAAGTACTCCGCGCAATCCAGGCGTTCCGATCTGAATACCGAATCAACGTTTTCACCAATCTGTCCCCGCTCGGTACGGGCGATAAAATCCGAAAGGGCTCGTTCAACTCTTAGCTTTTCAGCATTCGAGAGATCCTCAACTGAAAACGAATCATCCCGGAGACGCAGTATCGTCGCCAAAAGATCCTTCCTGGCAGCCTCATACTCGGAAAGCCTTTGCTGATCCGAATTCATCAGAAATGTCAGGAGGTGGCGTAGCTCTTCCTGATGGGATGCTTCGACTTCATCGTCTTCTATGCGGCTCAGCGCCTTGAAAGGCGTGGCAGATAACAGCAGAATTTTCCCAGGGCTATCACGCTTGAACACCTCCTGTGCGATCAAGGCGTTTTCAGAATCCGTCGACATATCCAGAAGGGAATCAAAACGCTGAAATTCATCCAGGATGAAAAGATCTGCGCGAATGTGTCGGGCACAGGTTTTCGCCAGCCTGGTCCGCAGTTCCGAACGCAGTCGATAAAAGGAAGCGGAGCTGACATCCGATGCTGCTCCGGCAACGCTACCCAGCAGCTCATTCCAGGTTTTTTCGGAGTCGTCCGGCAAGCATCCAGATATCCGACGACCGATTGCCACCAGCCCATCAATGCACGAGCAACCGGAAACCTCAAGCCAATCCGCAAGGTCCTCTGAAAGCGATACCTCAGATTCAAGATCGCTTAGAAACTCATCTACAAGATCTTCATTCAGCTCATACCAACCCTGAAACCATCGCTCGCGCGTATCCCAGGTGCTCTGTTTGACTTCGCTGCGCATCAGCCGGTCCAGTACCGGTCGCCACGGCTTCAGTAAGTTGTGTCTCATCAAACACTGAAACAGGATATGCCGTTCCCATACGTTGCCATCGCTATTCGTGAGCGAAAACGACGTGGAGGGCGTCAGTGAACACACTTCAAGCAATTGGCCATTGGCCCCGTGCTTCTCTTTGGCTGCCAACTCCACCAACCGACCGAACGAGGGCTCACGAACATATTTCTTCGCAAGATCGTCACTGAACACCGCCAGCTTCTTACGGTTCTCGTTCGCTAAGGCCAGGTTGGAACAGATGTAGGTGACGCGAAAAGGTGGTCGAGGGTGCTCGATCTCGGCGGGTTCCACGCCTTCATTGATCTTCCGGCGAAGCATTTGTGCGATGACGCCCTTAGCGACAACGGTTTTGCCCAAACCAACTTCATCCGCAACAAGAATCCGCTCGCTGTGCCCCTCTGAAAAGAAATTTTCGATTACCCTCTCCACCGAGGCCTGTTGAAAATCCTTCAGACCGGCAAGTGTTTTGTCGATTTGCTCGAAAACCTCATGCATAAACCAACACCATCCTTAGCACTTTTGGGGTGAAAAGTGCCGCCACAACTGAGCAAACCTTTCTGGGACTGGCACAGAAGTCCCCTCAAGCCGATCGATCATTTTTTGAATTCTCTCAAGCACCTCAGTGTCCCGAGCAGCGGCGAGCATCAACTGTTCAAAAATCGGGGACTCACCGAACAAGGTGGCCAAGGCTCCCGCCTGGCCACTGGCGTCATCAAAGCTAAACCAATCATTTTTGTCCGGATGTCGTTGCAGGAGAAGACGAATGTAATTCAGAAACTTATCTTCCGTATCCACCAGCTGCTCGATAATCCGCCGCTCGCGGTCTGTGCCCACAGGTAAACGTAGGTCGGTCTGAATAACCAAATGCTCGGTTTCAGCGCTTGCCTGCGAGGTGATTTTGATTGCCAGGAAGGCGCTGAGCTGGTTTAGATTCAAGTTGCTCCAGCAGATGACGCTGTCGAGAAGCCGATAGGAGCCACTCACTGGCAAAAGGCTCACCTCCACCGATAGTCCCTCTGGCAGTTTCGGCATCTCATCTATCGAAAGCTCTAACTCAAAAAGTGTGGGATCGCTCTCTGCTTCCCTGGCGGACAATGTCCAATTCGCTTTAATCAGATCAAACGAGAGGACGCGAAACAAATCTCTCTCGCTCTCGCCCTCACTCGCTGATCGCTCTTCAAACTGGTGCTCCACAAACAGCCCGTTGCCAGGATTATCTTTATCAACCCACTTCTCAAACAACACGGCCGGACCAATCAAAGCACTCTTCCCTGTCAGCCTGACCATCAATTCAGTATTGCGCGGGTCGGCGCCTGCATTGCCCAGTGCCGCAGCTGTCGCATTTGCAGACCCAAGATGCCAGTGGCAGGTTTGCCCTCGCTCCACCACGATCAGTTTTGCGTGAAGATTGTGCCTACCGGTCCCTATCTCCAGACGTTCTTCGCCATCAACGACATCCGTGTTGATGGAAAAACACGACCAACCTTCAAGCTTCTCCGACCCTATCTCATCAAGCTCTTCACCCCGACTGAATAACCAGCGATTACCCTCTGGAACTCTTTGAGCCAACTCATCCAAAGCCCCTACGCCACCGACAGAATCTTTCAGAAATGGAGAAACGACCAATATCGAGTCATTCGGGCTCAGCATATCCAGTGGCTGACCATACCTGGGCCCACCCGCAAGAATTCTGGGATCTCTGAAATTCTCAGGTGGATGCCAATTGATCCTGCCAAGCTCCTTTCTAATAACTTTGCCAGGCTCAAAGGAAGTATCCTGGAGCAGTAGATCTCTCACCAACTCATCCCACCCCTGGTGGGTGCTGTAAATTGAGTCGCGAGAAACCTCACCGTCCAAAGACAAGGCCAGGTCCCAACTTCGATCAAATGTGAGGTTTCGGGAAAGCTGCGTATTCCGGCGAACGTGACCGGTCATTCCGGGGATCGTGACCGGTTTGCACACGGCCATCACGCTGGAGTCAGTTTTGTACTCTGAGCGGTCACGATGGGTCAACCGATTCCGTGTTTTGTGCC
>NZ_JAJSPB010000006.1:0-168210 GCF_021282325.1 Marinobacter sp. G11 | reverse complement strand
TCTCAGTCCCGATGTGGCTGATCATCCTCTCAGACCAGCTACGGATCGTCGCCTTGGTAGGCCTTTACCCCACCAACTAGCTAATCCGACTTAGGCTCATCCAATAGCGCAAGGTCCGAAGATCCCCCGCTTTCCCCCGTAGGGCGTATGCGGTATTAGCAGCCGTTTCCGACTGTTGTCCCCCACTACTGGGCAGATTCCTAAGCATTACTCACCCGTCCGCCGCTCGTCAGCGGGGTGCAAGCACCCCCTGTTACCGCTCGACTTGCATGTGTTAAGCCTGCCGCCAGCGTTCAATCTGAGCCATGATCAAACTCTTCAGTTTAAATCATACAAGAACCCGAAAGTTCTTAATTCTTGCTCAAGACAAAACTCAATTTTCGACGAGTCACTGTCCTGATATTTCGTATCCGAAATACCTCGGCCAGCGCCCACACGAATTACTTGGTTAACTTGTTAAAGAGCGTTTGAGCTGTTGCTCAATCAAGGCCGCGTATTCTACATCGTTCCGCCGCCTTGTCAACCGTTGATTTCGAATAATTTCTGAAGCAATTTTTCGAATACTTTCAATCGGTTGCATTCCTTCCGAAAGTTGCCGTAAGCGGCTTGTCCCTCAGAAGTGGTGCGCATTCTACAGGCGTAAGAAAAACTGTCAACGCCCTTTTCCGAAAAAAACCTGCGGGCTTCGGTTTCCACCTACACGCATGATCAATCACTCACCACAACGACTATTTATTGTCCGTTTTGTGACGTATTTCAAGTTCTTTTTAGTGGCACCAGGGACGAAACACCAAACCACCTGGCTCGCACCACCAACAATCCCGCCAGAATTACCGCGTAAACCACCATTTCGGTAATGTCACTTCTTGCCTGCCAGAGGAAGTGCACCCACGCGAGTATCGCTGCCGGGTAAATCAAACGATGCAACGGCTTCCACCACCGCCCGGTACGCTTCATCATTCTCCGGGTAGATGTAATCGCCAGGGGCACCATCGCCAGAAATGCGGCAGCACCGGCAATAATGTAAGGGCGCTTGGTAAAGGTCGCCCAAAGATCCATCCAGCCCAGAATCAGCTGCAGGAAGGCCAGCAGATGCAACGCGGCATAGAAAAAGGCAAACAACCCCAGCATCCGCCGGTAACGCAACCAGCCCGACCAGCCGGTTACTTTCTTTAATGGGGTAATAGCGAGCGTAACCAGAAGCAGCTGGAATGCGGCAATGCCAAGCGCCTCCGTAATCACCTGCCCGGGGTCCGGCCCCAGATTGGCATTAACAATATCAACAACCAGAAAGCCCAGCGGCAGCAGGGCCAAACCAAACACCAGGCACTTTCCGGCAATACTGCGCCACCTATTTGCCACGGCAGATGCCATCAGTAATACCTGGACAGGTCCATGCCCTTGTAAAGGCCGGCCACCTGCTCGCCGTAGCCATTAAACTTTTCAGTCTCGATCCAGTTCGGCCGGAACACGCCCGAAGGCAAACGGCGCTCCATCTTCTGGCTCCAGCGCGGGTGATCCACTTCCGGGTTCACGTTGGCGTAGAAGCCGTATTCGCTTGGCGCAATCATTTCCCAGCTGGATTTCGGCTGCTCTTTCATAAAGCGGATACGCACAATCGACTTGATACTCTTGAAACCGTATTTCCAGGGCACCACCAGGCGGATCGGCGCACCGTTCTGGTTGGGCAAGGTCTTTCCATACAGACCTACCGCCAGAAACGACAACTCGTTCATCGCCTCATCCATACGCAGGCCTTCCCGATAGGGCCAGTCGATGGTACTGAACAGGGATCGCTGCCCCCGCATCTGCTCCGGCGCATCCAGCGTTTCGAAATAGACGAATTTCGCATCCGAGTTCGGCTCCAGGCGTTTGATCACCTCCGCCAGCGGTACACCCACCCACGGGATCACCATTGACCAGGCCTCCACACACCGCAACCGGTAGATCCGCTCCTGGTACTGATGAGGCTTCAGCAAATCCTCCAGCGCGTACTTGCCGGGGTTCGCACACTCCCCCTCTACTTCAACGGACCAGGGGTCCACAGACATTTCCGAAGCATAGCGGGATGGGTCCTGCTTACCGGTGCCGAATTCATAGAAATTGTTGTACGTGGTGATGGCCTCGTACGGGGCCGGTTTCTCGTCGGTGGAGAATTGCGGCGCAGCCTTGTAGTCCAAAACCGTTCCCGGCCGGGTATCTTCCGCCCGAACCAGTCCCGGAATCGACAGCGCAGCGGCTGAAGCAATAGCACCGGTCATGAACTTGCGCCGGTTGAGGTAAACGGATTCCGGGGTTACTTCAGATTCAGGGACAGACCAGGAAGGGCGTTGCTTGATAAACATCGGAGGCTCCAGAGTTCGCGGTTAACAGATAGACCGAACATTCCCGGAGAAATTCCCGCCCGGGCAGGATCCGGGCGGGAAGCAGTTGTCGTCAGGCGCGCTTTGGCTTTTTGCGGAACAAGGCGCGGACCGGACCCGACAACGCATAGATCAGGAACGCAGTGAACAATACGGTGGCCGGGTCTACAGCGATCACTACCAGTATCAAAACCACCAGCAAGATAGCGGCGAAAGGCACCCGCCCCCGCAAATCCAGGTCTTTGAAGCTGCGGTAAAGCACGTTGCTCACCATCAGCACCCCGGCACCGCCGACGACCACAATAGACAGCAAGGTCAGCCAGGCGGACGGTTCAAACTGATGGAAGCACCAGACCAGGCCTGCCACACAAGCGGCTGCAGCCGGGCTCGGCAAACCCACAAAGAACTTTTTATCAACAGAGCCAATCTGGGTGTTGAAGCGAGCCAGCCGCAATGCCGCGCCGGCCACGTAGATGAACGTGATGGCCCAGCCCACTTTATCCAGACCGTTCAGGGCCCAGAAGAAGGCCACCATACCCGGAGCCACGCCGAAGGCCACCATATCGGCCAGGCTGTCATACTCTTCACCGAACTTGCTCTGGGTGTTGGTCATCCGGGCCACCCTGCCGTCCAGGCCGTCCAGAACCATCGACACGAAAATAGCGATGGCGGCGTTATCGAACACGCCGTTGGCGGCAGAGACAATGGCATAGAACCCGGAAAACAGGGATGCGGTGGTCAGGGCATTGGGCAGCAGGTAGATGCCCTTACGGCGCACCTTTGCCCCCTCAACCAACTCTTCCTCGACAACCTCGCCACTTTCAAGGTCCAGCTCTGCAGCCTTGTTCGGTTCAGGCTTGTCGACAGATTTATTCTCTTCAGTCATTCCATAAACTCCGGAAAGCATTTGGGCGGAGTATATACGAAAAACGCGGCCACTAGGGCCGCGCTTTCAAACCGTACCGGAAATTCCGGATCAGTTCTTTTCTTTGTCCACGATCTTGTTCGCGGAAATCCACGGCATCATGGAACGCAGCTTCTCGCCCACAGTCTCGATCTCGTGAGCCGCGTTCTGGCGACGACGAGCCGTCATGGACGGATAGTTCAGGGCACCTTCAGAGATGAACATCTTGGCGTATTCACCACTCTGGATGCGCTTCAGTGCGTTACGCATGGCTTCGCGGGACTGCTCGTTGATCACCTCCGGGCCAGTTACGTACTCGCCGTACTCAGCGTTGTTGGAGATGGAGTAGTTCATGTTGGCGATGCCGCCTTCGTACATCAGGTCAACGATCAGCTTCAGCTCGTGCAGACACTCGAAGTACGCCATTTCCGGAGCGTAGCCCGCTTCGGTCAGGGTTTCGAAACCGGCTTTAACCAGCTCAACCGCGCCACCACACAGAACCGCCTGCTCACCGAACAGGTCGGTTTCAGTTTCGTCTTTGAAGGTGGTTTCGATGATACCGGTACGGCCGCCGCCGATGCCGCTGGCGTAGGACAGGGCTACGTTCTTGGCGTTGCCGGAAGCGTCCTGGAAGATCGCGATCAGATCAGGAATACCGCCGCCCTTGGTGAACTCGGTGCGTACAGTGTGGCCCGGCGCCTTCGGAGCAACCATGATCACGTCCAGGTCTTTACGCGGAACGATCTGGTTGTAGTGGATAGCAAAGCCGTGAGCGAAGGCCAGGGTTGCGCCCTGCTTCAGGTTCGGCTCGATTTCGTCGCGGTACAGCTGGGCCTGGAACTCGTCCGGAGTCAGCACCATAACAACGTCGGCGGAAGCAACGGCAGAAGCCACGTCGCTGGTCTTCAGGCCGTAGGCTTCAGCCTTGGCGATGGAGGAAGAGCCGGCACGCAGGCCAACCACTACGTCTACACCGGAGTCCTTCAGGTTGCACGCGTGCGCGTGGCCCTGGGAGCCGAAGCCCAGAATGGCAACTTTCTTGCCCTGGATGATGGAAAGATCACAATCCTTATCGTAATAAACCTGCATGAGAAACCTCTGTTATCAGTAACAGCCCTTCGGGGCCATAGTGTTCAAATTTTTCGGGCAGCCCTTACAGGCTGAGAACTTTTTCGCCACGGGCGATGCCGGATACACCGGTACGCACCACTTCCAGCACGCCAGACGTGCCTACAGCCTGGATAAAGCCATCAAGCTTGCTGCTGTCGCCGGCCAGCTGAACGGTATAAACCGAACTGGTTACGTCGACAATCTGGCCCCGGAAGATATCCACGGTGCGCTTGATTTCCGCACGCTGGGAACCGGTTGCCTTAAGCTTGACCAGCATCAGCTCACGCTCGATGTGGGCACCTTCGGTCAGGTCTACCAGCTTGACCACTTCAATCAGCTTGTTCAGCTGCTTGGTGATCTGCTCGATAACCTTGTCGGAACCGCTGGTGGTGACGGTCAGGCGAGACAGGGTCTCGTCTTCGGTCGGCGCCACGGTCAGCGTTTCGATGTTGTAGTTGCGCTGGGAAAACAGCCCAACCACGCGGGACAGTGCGCCCGGCTCGTTTTCAAGCAAAACAGAAATGATTCGACGCATGATCACACCCTCTCCGTTTTGCTGAGCCACATATCTTTCATGGAACCACGGGCAACCTGCATCGGGTACACATGCTCGAAGCGGTCCACGTAAATATCCACAAATACCAGCTTGTCTTTCATCGCCAGGACTTCCTTGAGCTTGGGCTCCAGGTCTTCCTTGCGATCAATGCGCACGCCAACATGGCCGTAGGCTTCAGCCAGCTTGATGAAGTCCGGCAGAGACTCCATGTAAGACTGGGAATGACGGGACTCGTAGTTCATGTCCTGCCACTGCTTGACCATGCCCAGGGCCTGGTTGTTCAGGTTGATGATCTTCACCGGCAGGTTGTACTGCTTGCAGGTGGACAGCTCCTGGATGTTCATCTGGATACTGCCTTCACCGGTGAAGCACAATACTTCATCCTCCGGATGGGTCAGCTTGATGCCCATGGCTGCCGGCAGGCCGAAGCCCATGGTGCCGAGGCCACCGGAGTTGATCCAGCGGTTAGGCTTGTCGAACTTGTAGTACTGGGCAGCAAACATCTGGTGCTGGCCCACATCGGTGGTTACGAAGGCATCACCGTTGGTGAGCTTCCAGAGCATCTCGACCACTTCCTGCGGCTTGATCACATCCGGGCTGGTTTCGTAACGCATACCGTGGAACGCGCGCCACTCTTCGATCTGCTTCCACCAGGACCCCAGCGCTTCGGCATCCGGCTTGTCCTTCGACTCTTTGACCAGCGACAGCATTTCTTTCAGTACCGCATCCACCGGGCCAACAATGGGCACGTCTGCATCTACGGTCTTGGAGATAGACGCCGGGTCGATATCGATATGGATAATGCGCGCACCCGGGCAGAACTTCTCGGTGGCGTTGGTTACGCGGTCATCAAAGCGCGCGCCCACACAGAGAATCAGGTCTGAATGGTGCATCGCCATGTTGGCTTCATAGGTGCCGTGCATGCCCAGCCAGCCCAAATGCTGCTTGTCGGTCGCCGGATAGCAGCCGATGCCCATCAGGGTGTTGGTGATGGGGAAGCCCAGGGTCCGGGTCAGCTCGGTCAGCTGGTTTGAGGCCTTGCCCAGGATCACACCGCCGCCGGCATAGATGATCGGGCGCTTGGCCGCCATCAGCATGTCTACGGCTTTCTTGATCTGGCCGGCATGGCCACGAACTGCCGGGTTATAGGAGCGCAGCTTGACCTTCTTCGGATAGGCATACTCATAGCGCTCGTTCGGGGTGGTCATATCCTTGGGGATATCCACCACAACCGGGCCGGGGCGGCCGGTAGAGGCGATGTAGTAAGCCTTGCGGATCACTTCAGGAATTTCTTCCGGATGGCGCACACTGAGGTTGTGCTTAACCACCGGGCGGGAAACACCGATCATGTCGGTTTCCTGGAAGGCATCTTCACCAATCAGTGTAGATGCAACCTGGCCGCACAGAACCACCATGGGGATGGAATCCATGAATGCGGTGGCAATGCCGGTAATAGTGTTGGTGGCTCCAGGACCCGAGGTCACCAGTACGGTACCTGGTTTTCCGGTTGCACGGGCGTAGCCGTCGGCCATGTGGACCGCCGCCTGTTCGTGCCGCACCAGAATATGCTTGACTTTGTCCTGCCTGAACAGCGCATCATAAATATGAAGGGCTGCACCACCCGGATAGCCGTATATGTATTCGATCCCTTCATCCTGCAGGGAGCGGATCAGCATATCGGCGCCAGACAATAACTCCACGATTTCTACCCTCTTCTACGAGTGAATGAGCCGGGTTACGCCCCGGTTGCCTGGATTCTCGGTTTCCCTGCTTCTTGTGAAAGCGGAACCGGCGTACTCCTCCACACCATTTTTAAGAGGTTGTCTCCTGGCCAGCCGCCCTCCTGAGGGTTGCGGAGAACGACCAATCAACGGGTTGCACGTAAGCAACAACCAGTGCCCGCCAGCGGGTGGCGAACGCAGTGTGGTGATTAACGGGGGATACTCGCTCGGGATTGCCTGCCGTATTGACCCCAGTCTTCAGGCAATCTGCAATTCTGACAGCGGGAAACTCACTGTCAATAGGCGCTGTGGCTTAATTGCCACCATTTTCTTAGACACAGGGCCCCGGTTGGCCAATAATGGTGCAAGAGATTTGAACCAGACAGAAGAAAATCCGCATTCGGGGTGGCATCATGTCACCAGGCAGTAATCGAATAACGAGTGGACCTATGAACCGAAAAATCCTGATGCTGGCCGCGATCATGGCCGCCGCCCCTGGCTTCGCCGCCGGTGCCTCCGTATATAAATGGACCGACGACAGCGGCGTAACCCACTTCGGGGATCGCCAGCCTAATGGTGCATCTGCAGAGATTGTTAACGTGCGCACCGGCAAGAGTTCCGGCGGCCAGGCGTCCCGGGTGAGCCCGCAACAGCAGGTTCAGGAAATCCAGGAGCGCCAGCAGGCTGAAACCCAGCAGCGCCAGGAAACGGCCCAGGAAGAAGCCCTGCGCAAACAGCGTGAAGCCAACTGCGCCACCGCCCGCTCCAACCTGGATGTGATCAACAGCAACGCCAGGATCCGGGTAGAAGAAAACGGCGAGATGCGCTATCTCACGCCGGAAGAGATTGAAGAGCAGCGCAAGAAATTCGAAGAAGTGGCAGCGGAAAACTGCGGGCCTATGGAAGAAAGAGAAGAACAGCAAGAACCCGCCGAACAGCGCTGAGCCAAAAAAAGCCAGCCGGGGCCACGAAGCCCCGGCACTGCGCAGCAATTACTTGCTGGCAAACACCACGGCGTTGTCCTGAACCGTCGCCACGATGGTATCCCCCGGCATAAACTCCCCTTTCAGCAGCTTCTGCGCCAACGGGTTTTCGATCAGCCGCTGGATCGCCCGCTTCAGCGGACGGGCACCGTAGACCGGATCGTAGCCCACCTCGGCCAGCAGTTGCATGGCATCTTCGGCGATCTCCAGTTTCATGTCCTGATCCTTCAGGCGCTGCGCCAGGTTCGCGATCTGGATGCGGGCAATGCCCTGGATCTGGTTTTCCGCCAGCGGATGGAACACCACCACTTCATCCACACGGTTGATGAACTCGGGGCGGAAGTGGGTACCCACCACTTCCATCACCGCAGACTTCATGTCTTCGTAGTTCTCCTCGCCCGCCTTCTCCTGAATGATGTGAGAGCCCAGGTTGGAGGTCATCACAATCACCGTGTTGCGGAAGTCCACGGTGCGGCCCTGGCCATCGGTCAGGCGGCCGTCGTCCAGCACCTGCAGCAGGATGTTAAAGACATCCGGGTGGGCTTTCTCTACCTCATCCAGCAACAGCACGGAATAGGGCCGGCGGCGCACCGCTTCGGTCAGGTAACCACCCTCTTCGTAACCCACGTATCCGGGAGGCGCACCAATCAGCCGGGCCACGGAGTGCTTCTCCATGAACTCGGACATATCGATGCGCACCATCGCTTCTTCGGTATCGAACAGGAACGAGGCCAGCGCCTTGCACAGTTCGGTTTTGCCCACACCCGTGGGGCCGAGGAACAGGAAGGAACCGTTGGGGCGGTTCGGGTCTGACAACCCGGCCCGGGACCGGCGCACGGCGTTAGACACTGCTTCCACCGCTTCTTCCTGGCCAATCACCCGGCCGTGCAGCACCTCTTC
Source organism: Marinobacter sp. G11 (assembly GCF_021282325.1). Taxonomy (NCBI): domain Bacteria; kingdom Pseudomonadati; phylum Pseudomonadota; class Gammaproteobacteria; order Pseudomonadales; family Marinobacteraceae; genus Marinobacter; species Marinobacter sp. G11. The sequence continues at coordinate 159,673 of NZ_JAJSPB010000006.1, read as the reverse complement.
CATGCGCATCAGCTTGTCGCGCTCGCCTTCCAGCATCTTGGACACCGGAATACCGGTCCACTTGGAAACGATTTCGGCGATTTCCTCATCGGTTACCCGGTTACGCAGCAGTTCCATCTTCTGCATCTCGGCCTGGCCGGCCATTTCCAGCTGGCGTTCCAGTTCCGGAATCTTGCCGTACTGAAGTTCCGACATCCGCCCCAGGTCACCGGAACGGCGGGCGGTTTCCAGGTCAATGCGCGCCTGCTCCAGGTCGCTCTTGATCTTCTGGGAGCCGTGCAGGGCCGCTTTCTCGGCATTCCACACTTCTTCGAGGTCCGAGTATTCCCGTTCCACGCCGGCAATCACATCCGACAACTCCGCCAGTCGCTTCTTGGAGGCGTCGTCTTTCTCTTTCTTCAGGGCCTCGCGCTCGATCTTCAGCTGAATCAGCCGGCGCTCGAGGCGGTCCAGGGCTTCCGGCTTGGAATCCATCTCCATACGGATCTGGCTGGCCGCTTCATCCACCAGGTCGATAGCCTTGTCCGGCAACTGGCGGTCGGTGATGTAGCGATGCGACAACTTGGCGGCAGCGATGATGGCGCCGTCAGTTACCTCAACCCCGTGGTGCACTTCGTAGCGTTCTTTCAGGCCCCGCAGGATGGCAATGGTGTCTTCCTCGCTGGGCTCGGAGACCAGCACCTTCTGGAACCGGCGCTCAAGGGCCGCGTCTTTCTCAATGTTTTCCCGGTATTCATTCAGGGTAGTGGCACCTACGCAGTGCAGCTCACCCCGGGCCAGGGCCGGCTTGAGCATGTTGCCGGCATCCATGGAGCCTTCCGCCTTACCGGCGCCCACCATGGTGTGAATCTCGTCGATGAACAGGATGATCTGGCCTTCCTGCTTCGACAGCTCGTTCAGCACCGCCTTCAGGCGCTCCTCGAACTCGCCCCGAAACTTGGCGCCGGCAATCAGCGAGCCCATATCCAGGGACAGCACCTTCTTGTCTTTCAGGCCATCAGGCACTTCGCCGTTCACAATGCGCTGGGCCAGACCTTCCACAATGGCAGTCTTACCCACACCCGGTTCACCAATCAGCACCGGGTTGTTCTTGCGCCGGCGCTGCAGCACCTGGATGGTACGGCGGATTTCATCGTCCCGGCCAATCACCGGGTCCAGCTTGCCTTGTTCGGCCCGTTCGGTCAGGTCGATGGTGTACTTGGACAACGCCTGACGATTTTCTTCTGCACCTGCATCATTCACGGTTTCACCACCACGCACCTGATCAATAGCTTTTTCCAGGGCGGCTTTGTCTACGCCCTGCTCCCGCAGAATGCGGCCCAGAGAACCCCGGTCTTCCAGCGCCGCCAGCAAGATCAACTCGCTGGAAACAAACTGGTCGCCCCGCTTCTGGGCCTGCTTGTCTGCCATATTCAGCAGCCGGCCCAGATCGTTCGACACCGACACATCGCCGGCGTTGCCCTGCACTTCCGGCAGATTTTCAATTTCCTGGGCGACGGCCTGGCGCACCCGGCCAGCCTCTGCACCCACCTGTTGCAGCAGCGGCTTTACCGATCCGCCCTGCTGATCGAGCAGTGCCTGCATAAGATGCACCGGCTCGATAAAATTATGGTCTTTGCCTACCGCGATCGACTGCGCATCCGCCAAAGCGGACTGCAGTTTGCTGGTCAGCTTGTCGATTCTCATGAGTTCAGTTCCCCGAATTTTTTGCGAATACGCAACACGGCACGCTGCCTTCGGCGTATTCCGATTGCTTTGACATTTAATGTAGGGGCAGGTAGGGGGACTTCAAGCTGGGGGCTGACTATTTCGACGAAAACTTGACGGCCGTCAGCTTCGGCCGGTCAGCCCAGCCAGATAATCGACGCCATACGGCCAGTCTGGCCATCTCGGCGGTAGGAGAAAAACCAGTCCTGGTCGCGCACGGTACACAGGCTACCACCGGATACCGAGCTAACCCCGGTGCGCTGCAGGCGTTGGCGGGCAAGGTGGTAGATATCGGCCATGAAATGGCCGGGGCGGGCACCGGCTGATTTGAAGGCATTAGCGGCTTCCGGGGACTGCTCGATAAAGGCTTCGCGCACTTCCGGGCCCACTTCGAACTGCTTCGGGCCTATGGCGGGGCCCATCCAGGCCACCAGCTCCGAAGGCTCCACCGCCATGGCGGCCACCAGGTTTTCCAGTACACCGCCACACAGGCTGCGCCAGCCGGCGTGGGCCGCGCCCACCACCGTGCCCTTGCGGTCCGCCAGCAGCACCGGCAGGCAGTCGGCCGTCAGGATGGCACAGGCCATTCCGGGAATACGGGTAAAGCTGGCGTCTGCATCCGGGCGGGAACCCACGGTGGCAGGCGTTAATTCAACCACTTCGGTGCCATGCACCTGGTTCAGCCAACCAATGCGGTTGCTGTCCAGCCCGGCGAAGCGGGCCAGGGTTTGGCGGTTTTCCTGCACATGGCCAGGATTATCACCCACGTGGTCGCCCAGATTCAGGCTGCGCCAGGGCGGCCGGCTGACGCCACCTTTACGGGTAGTACACAAGGCCCGCACCCGGCGTGGCGCAGGCCAGTCCGGGCGCAGTACGTCGTGCTCAGTAATCATTCTCTTCCAGTTCCCGGGCATGCTTGCGCAGGGTTTCGATCAGGTGAACCATGTCTTCTGGCAGGGGCACTTCCCAGCTCAGAATCTCACCGGTTTCCGGATGCTCCAGGGTCAGCTGCCGGGCGTGCAGGGCCTGGCGATGGAATGCCGCCAGCACATCCCGCAACTCTTCGGTGGTGCCTTTGGGCAAACGCAGACGACCGCCATAAACAGGATCACCTACCAGCGGATGGCGCACGTGGGTCATGTGTACCCGAATCTGGTGCGTGCGGCCGCTTTCCAGCTTGCAACGAACATGGGTATGGGCGGCAAAGCGCTCAATCAGCCGGTAATGAGTCACTGCCGGCTTACCGGACGACACCACAGCCATGCGCTTGCGATCCTGCGGGTGCCGGCCAATGGGCGCATCCACCGTAGCGCCACCGGTAAGAGAACCCACTACCACGGCCTCGTATTCCCGGCCCATGGTGCGTTCCTGCAGCTGGTTAACCAGCGAGGTGTGGGCAATCAGGCTGCGAGCCACCACCATAATGCCGGAGGTGTCTTTATCCAGCCGGTGCACAATGCCGGCCCGAGGCAGGTTTTCCACTTCCGGCGCATAGTTCAGCAGCGCATTCACCAGGGTACCGTCGGCATGGCCCGCCGCCGGGTGCACCACCAGCCCGGCGGGCTTGTTGATCACCAGCAGGTGCTCGTCTTCGTATACGATATCCAGCGTAATCGGCTCGGCTTCCCAGGTAACCTGCACTTCCGGCTCGGCGCCCAGTTCCAGAACGTCGTCCATCATGACTTTGTCCCTGGGCTTGCGGGCTTCGCCGTTCACCGTGAGCGCCCCGCTTTTGATCCAGGACTGCAGGCGCGAGCGGGAATGCTCGGGCATGAGTTCGGCCGCAGCCTGATCCAGCCGCCGGTCGCTCAGTTCCGGGGGGATGGTGTAATGTCCGGTAATACGGTTATCGGAAGACATTCGGCCTCTTTTTGCTACAATGCGGGGTTCATTCAAGTTGCGACCATTATACGGGATTCCGGCATGAGATCAGTTGTCCGATTACTGCTAATTTCCACTATCATTGCGCTGGCCAGCGGCTGCGCCTCTAATCGTGAAGTGGAAGTACTGCCGGAAGAGACGTACTACGACAACGCCCGCCAGGCCATGAACTCCGGCAACTTCAACGAAGCCGAAGAAAACCTGGACGCCCTGGAAACCTATTATCCGTTCGGCCGCTACGCCGAACAGGCCCAGCTGGACCTGATGTTCGCCCGCTACCAGAACCTGGACCTGGAAGGCTCACGGGCGGCAGCTGACCGCTTTATGCGCCTGAACCCCCAGAGCGACCACCTGGACTACGCCATGTACATGCGTGGCCTGGCGTCTTACAACCTGGACATGGGCCTGGCTGCCCGTTATTTCCCGATTGATGTAGCGGCCCGCAGCCCGGGTGAACAGTTGCAGGCGTTCCGGGACTTCTCCCAGCTGCTGAACCGTTTCCCGGACAGCGAATACGCCCCGGATGCCCGCCAGCGCATGATCGCCATCCGCAACCGCATGGCCGAACTGGAACTGCACGCAGCCCGCTACTACATCAAGCGTGAGGCCTTTGTGGCGGCCAACAACCGGGCACGGTATGTGGTGGAGAACTTCCCGTCTTCCCCGGCGGTTGAAGAAGCCCTGATTCTGCTGGCCGACACTTTCCGCTTTATGGACCTGAAGAAAGGCGCGAGCGATGCCATCGCTACCCTGCGCCAGAACTTCCCCGACAGCGAAGCCTTTGATGAGAACGGTGAGTTCCAGTCTGACCGCCTGCGCCGCCAGAACCGGTCCCTCACCAACGTGGTCACCTTCGGCCTGATGGGCGACGAGTAAGGCCGGCGGCCTTACTTGCCAATTTTCCAGCCGTTGGTAATCGGATACCGGCGGTCTTTGCCAAACCCTCGCTCGGTAATGCGCACCCCGATGGGTGCCTGCCGGCGCTTGTATTCGTTGATATCCACCAGCCTTACCACCCGCTCGACATCCGCCCGCTCAAAACCTTCCGCGACAATGGCCTCGGCACTGTAATCCCGCTCCACGTACAGGTTCAGGATCTGGTCCAGAATGTCGTACCCCGGCAGGCTGTCTTCATCTTTCTGGTCCGGCGCCAGCTCTGCGGACGGCGGCCGGGTAATCACCCGCTCCGGAATGACCGGCGACAGGCTGTTGCGATACCAGGCCAGGCGGAACACCAGGGTTTTCGGCACATCTTTCAGCACATCAAAACCGCCCGCCATATCGCCATACAGGGTGGAATAACCCACTGCCATCTCGCTCTTGTTACCGGTGGTCAGCACCAGAGAACCGAACTTGTTGGACAGTGACATCAGCAACACGCCCCGCAGGCGGGCCTGCAGGTTTTCTTCCGTGGTATCCGGCCTCGTGCCTTCAAAGGGCTTGGCCAGGGTTTGCATGAACACGTCGTACATGGGCTCGATGGAGAACACATCGTACTGAACGCCCATGGCACTGGCCTGGGCCTCGGCATCCTCAAGGCTGGCGCTGGAGGTATAACGAAACGGCATCATCACCGCCCTTACCCGGTCCTTGCCCAGGGCATCGGCAGCCACCGCCAGGGTCACAGCAGAATCGATACCGCCGGATAAACCCAGCACCACGGATTTAAAGCCGTTCTTGTTCACGTAATCCCGAACACCCGTCACCAGTGCGCTGTACACATTGGCTTCCAGGGAAGGCTCCTCCGGCAAGGGCTGAGAGATTGGCTGGCAGTGGTGCTCACACAGGAATTCCACCGGAAACAGGCCATCGGCAAACTGGGGTGCCTCCACCGCCAGCGCACCGGCGTGGTCAACCACCATGGAGCCACCATCAAACACCAGCTCGTCCTGCCCGCCCACCAGGTTTGTGTACACAATGCTCACCCGGTTATCCGCCGCCTTGCGTTCCAGCAGCGCCTTGCGCCGGGCCTGTTTGTCGATGTCGTAGGGGGAAGCATTCAGGTTCAGAATCAGTTGCGCACCGGCGGCTGCGGCATCTTCCAGCGGGCCATCTTTCCAGATGTCCTCACACACGGTGATGCCCACGGGCACGCCTTTGAACTCCATCACCAGAGTATCGCGGCCTTCGGCGAAGTAGCGCTTTTCATCAAACACCTGGTAATTGGGCGGGCAACGCTTGAAATACCGGCCGCGGATTTCGCCTTTCTCGACAACCACCGCGGCGTTATACAACAAGCCGCCGGTGCGCACCGGGGCACCGATTACCATGGCCGGTTCCAGGCTGGCCTGCTGCAAACGTTCAAGGGCCTCGGCAATGCGCAGGTCCAGGCTCGGCCTCAGTAGCAGGTCTTCCGGCGGATAGCCGGTCAGGCACAGCTCCGGAAACAGCACGATATCGGCCTTGTGCTGCTCGTGCGCCTGCCGGGTGGCCTTCAGTACCAACTCGGTATTACCCGGAATGTCGCCAACCAGAAAGTCCAGCTGGGCCATAACCACCCGCAGCTTGCGGGGGGAGTCTGAATCGGCGGATGCGGTTCCGGGTGTGGCCATGCAAAGGCTCCTGTAACTTGTTGCCATGAAAAGGCTATTATAACCCCGCAAAGGCAAGGATTTCTTCCGGGCAGAGGCAATAACCCCTTCATGGCAACCGAGCTTACCAACACAACCCATGCCCGCTCCCCGTTCGGGCCACCGGCAAAATACCAGCAGGCGCGCCTGTTCCGGATCTACAACCACTACCGGGTAGTCATCAGCCTGCTGCTGGTTGCCCTGCTGTTTGTAGACCCTTTCACCGCAGACACCCGTTTCCGCTGGCTGGATTACTACCAGGCCGGGGTGGTTTCGTACCTGGCCCTGAATGGCTTTATCGCCCTGCTTCTGCTGGCCGGCTTCCAGCCCCGGCAGCGGCACATCATCCTGTCCATACTGGCAGACATCCTGGTGATGCACGGCTTGCTGCTGGCCAGTTCCGGCATTACCAACGGGCTGGCCAACCTGGTGATTGTGGCCGTGGCCGCCGGCAACATCCTGACCCCCACCCGCATGGGCACCTTCTACGCCGCACTGGCGGCCATCTGCTCGCTGGGCATCTCCGGCTGGGCAGTGATCACCATCAACGAAAGTGCCGACGACATTGTTCGGGCCGGTTCTTTGGGCATCCTGTATTTCGCCACGGCGGTCATTCTGCAGGGCATTTCCAAACGGGTGATCCGCAGTGAAGCCCTGGCCAGCAGCCGGGCCAGGAGCATTGCCGAGCTGGAGCAGATCAACCAGCAGATCATCCAGCGCATGCGCACCGGCATTCTGGTACTGGACCGGCACGGGTATATACGGCTGGCAAATGCGGCGGCCGAGGAACTGCTGTTCGGCACAGCTACCCATGAAAACGGTACAGCGCACAACCACCGGGAATTACCCCCGCCCCTGAAAAAAGGCCTGGAATTGTGGCTGAGGCACCCCGACCGGCGAATAGAACCCTTCCAGCCATCATCCACATCACCGCTGCTGCAAGCCAGCCTGACCCAGCTGGATCAGGAGCAAGGCGACCTGATACTGGTGTTCATCGAAGACATGAGCAAGGTTACCCAGCAGGCCCAGCAAATGAAGCTGGCCTCACTGGGCCGCCTGACCGCCGGCATCGCCCATGAAATCCGCAACCCGCTGGGCGCCATCAGCCACGCGGCCCAGCTGATGGAAGAATCTCCCCACCTGGACAAAGCCGACCAGCAGATGCTGGATATCATTCGCCGGCATTCCCGGCGGGTGAACGGCATTATCGAAAACGTACTGGACTTGTCCCGCCGCCGGGCAGCCGATACCGAACTGGTGGATGTGGCCAGCTGGCTTGAAGAGTTCCGCCAGGACTTCCTGCAAACCCTGGACGACGACACCCCCGTACAGATTGAACTCTTCTGCGATGACGCCATACCCGCCGCCCGGTTCGATAAAAGCCAGGTTGAACAGGTGCTGGTAAACCTGTGTGACAATGGTTTGCGGTACAGCAAACAGCACAGCGGCCAAAACAGGATACAATTAGCCGCAGGCACCAGTGCCGATGGCGAGCGGGCCTTTGTGGATGTTAAGGATTTCGGCCCCGGTATTGCCCCGGAACACCGCAACTCCGTGTTCGAGCCGTTTTTCACCACCGACAAAAGCGGCACCGGCCTTGGCCTGTACCTGGCCCGGGAACTGTGTGAAGCCAACCAGGCGCACCTGTCGCTGGTGGAAGATGGCGAACCCGGCTGCCGCTTCCGGATCACCTTCGCCCATCCGGGCCGGATGATCTGACCGCCGGGCTGCCAACGCACTGCCATTCATCAAAGAACTGAACACAGATAATGACAAAACAGACCGCGCTGATCGTAGACGACGAACCGGATATCCGGGACCTGCTGGAAATCACCCTCACCCGCATGGGCATAGAGGCCTACACCGCGCCCGACCTGGCCAGCGCCCGGAGTTTACTGGCCCGGCACCAGCCTAACCTGTGCCTGACCGACATGAACCTGCCGGATGGCAACGGCATAGAACTGGTGCAGTGGATTCAGGAACACAGCCCCTGCACCCCGGTAGCCGTGATTACCGCCTACGGCAGCATGGACACTGCCATTGAATCGCTAAAAGCCGGCGCCTTTGATTTTGTCTCCAAACCGGTGGAACTGCCCCGGCTGCGGGAGTTGGTAAACAGCGCCCTGAAGCTGTCCGAGCCAAAACTACAGCCGGCCGAAGAGAACGACGAGCCCGGCCTGCTGCTGGGAGAATCCCCGCAAATCCGCAAACTGCGCAATCAGACCCGCAAACTGGCTCGCAGCCAGGCCCCCGTGTTTATCAGCGGCGAATCCGGCAGCGGTAAAGAACTGGTTGCCCGGATGATCCACCTGCAAGGCCCGAGAGCCGACGGCCCGTTCATCGCCGTCAACTGCGGAGCCATACCGTCGGAACTGATGGAAAGCGAATTCTTCGGCCACAAGAAAGGCAGCTTCACCGGCGCCATTGACAATAAACCCGGCCTGTTCCGCAGCGCCGACGGCGGCACTCTTTTCCTGGACGAAGTGGCCGACTTGCCCCTGGCCATGCAGGTTAAACTGCTACGCGCCATTCAGGAAAAAGCCGTGCGGCCGGTGGGCGATACCAAAGAAATCCCCGTGGATATCCGTGTGTTGAGTGCCACTCATAAAAACCTGGCTGAGCTGGTGCAGTACGGCAATTTCCGCCAGGACCTGTTCTACCGTATTAATGTGATCGAACTGGCGGTACCGCCACTGCGGGATCGGAGCGAAGATATCTCACTGCTGGCCCGCCACATTCTCGAACGCATTGCCCGTGAATACGAATGCGAGCCCGCGACACTGACACACGATGCCGTTAACCGCCTGCAGAATTACGACTTCCCCGGCAACGTGCGGGAGCTGGAAAACATCCTGGAACGGGCCTTCACCCTGTGCGATGACGATGCCATCGACGCCGAAGATCTGCACCTGAATGGCGGGGTGGGGCCCGATATGCCAGCCCCGGCGGCTGACCCAGCCAACGCTGGTACTTCAACATCAAACAACAAAACCACGCCCGCCAACACCATACCCGATGGCGAAATGAATCTGGAAAACTTTCTGGAGGGCATTGAACGCCAGGCTATCGAGAAAGCGCTGGAAGCGACACGCTGGAATAAAACGGCGGCGGCCCGGCGTTTGGGCATCAGTTTTCGGGCATTGCGGTATCGGTTGAAGAAGCTGGGGATGGATTGATTGCCCGCCAGTTTGGGCTATAGTCGGTGTGAGCCGGATGCTCGCCCATTGAATACAAGACAAGGAACCGTCTATGGCACCTGCACGGATTTCAGCTGGCTTCACGTTGGTGGAGTTGATGATTGTGATCGTACTCATCTCAGTGATTGCCAGCTACGCGATTCCCTCCATGGGAAGCCTCATCGAAAACTCCCGCCGGCATTCCGCAGTCAGCGACATGATCACACTGATTAACCTGGCCCGAAACACGGCCATCATGGATCAGCAAACCGTCACCGTTTGCCCGCTAGATTCAGCCAATCAGTGCACTGACAGCTGGAATACACTACCAATCACCGCCTTTCGGGACCCAAACGCTGATCGGGTTCTTGCTCACGAAGACGATATCGTGCGTATCACCCATCTCGCGAAAGGCGGCAGCTGGGAGGGGAATACCGCTAACCGGCCGTATTTTCGATTCTTTGCTTCCGGCATGGCCAGTTACGCGATCGGCAATCTGGTCTGGTGCCCGGATGATAACGACAGCCACCTGGCTGCACAGATTGTCGTTAACATGGGTGGCCGACCGAGGCTTTCCGAGGATGAAGACGGTGACGGCCTTCTGGAAGACGCCAGCGGTAATGCGGTGACCTGCAGTTGACATCCTGCAGGTCCGTTAATCATTCAAACCAGGTATTCTCGCCCGCACCGATGCTTCCGGAGTTGTCCGCATCCCATTCGCGCACGCCGTTGGAGTGGAGCTGCAGAAAGCCGTCGCCCGACTGGCCGTTTTTAGGCGTTGCCCGCAACGTGAATGAATTAGCCTGTAAATCCTGAATGGTGAGATCGTAAAACTTGGCGTTACCATCCAGGGGCGCCTCATCGGGAAACAGATCGCTCGGTGGAGCGCTTGGCACTCCATTGCCGTCATCTGCACCTGCATAGGTGTTGTTCTGGGTGTAGTAACGCTCCATGGCACTGGCAAACTGCATAAGCACCCCCTGGGCGTCACCACGTCGGGCTTTTTCTACGTAGCCTTGATAGTTCGGGTAAGCGATAGCAGCAACAATACCGATGATGGCAACAACGAACATCAGTTCAATCAGAGTAAAACCGCAACAAGATTTATTCATAGAGCTCCTGCCAGCTTTGCCTTCCCAGTTGGCCCTGAGCCCGGCCAGTCTCTACCCGTTCCTTCCAAAGCTTGCCATCCCAACGCGGCATGAACGCATCCGAGCCAATAATGCTTGCTTCAGAGACTTTACCACCCCTGACTTGTATACCCACAAAGGAATCCTCCAGCTTTGCCCAAACCGGCTGATCCGGAGTTGTGCCATCCAGACCGAATGCCATCAACCAGCTTTCACCACCGTTATCACAAGGATCGGCGTCTGGTGTTTGCGTATTCACAAAAACCGTTCGCCCCCTGACCTGGGGCGCTTGCACAATCCGCTCTCCAGGCGCCGGCAAATCCACGTACCATCCTGCGTACTTGGCGGCATCAAAACTGTCTCCATTAGAAGTCCTTACCTTCTGTGTATTGCCATCAATACTCAGCGACGTCCTGATCAAATCACGGCGAGCCAGGTCAGAGCGCGTTATCCCGGCGTGCTTATCAAAAATCCCATAAAAACTCTGCACCGTACTGTCAGCAATATCACCTTGATGCAGGTATTTGCCTGTTCCAAACAGCACCATTGTTTGCCGTTCCGGATACCGGATAACCGCAGGTGGCGATGTAATGGGTTGAGCAGCACCATCAACGCGAGCAGTCAGCAAAGGCTTTTTATAAGCATTTGCCCAGGCTTTCTGGCCATTCTGAGCCGCAACCCAGAGATTACCCTCCAGGTCACCGGCATAAACCCGGTCGATAATGCTGTCGCCATCCAGATCAACTTGCCGTATCGGCGACAACCCGGTTGCGCCTTCGCCCGTTTCAAAAGCGATAAAACGGTAGTTCACGCCCTCTTGCCAGGTCCCGGATAATCCGCCTTCAATGTCCAGCATGAATAAACCGGTTGCCGGCGACTCGGCGCCATAACCATTAGGCAAAAACACGGTCCACCGCTTCTCGCCCTTACCCCAATCGGCCAGGCCTATTTTCGGTGGCTCAAGCTGATAGCCCATGCGGGCGTCATCCGTTGAGCTGAATTCCCACATGGGAAGGCCGGCTGCAACATCTGCAAAGATCTTGGGCTCTGTAACGTCCAAAGCAAAAATGCCCTTGGCCCCGGTGCGAGCACCACCCACCAAAACGGTGCGCCAACGTTTAAAGCCATCACTGGCACCACGGGTATGAACATCTGAGACTACGGGCGTGAGATCCACATAATAGCGGTGCTGATACCCGGGGTTAGTCAGATAGTGGAGACCACGATCATCCGCGGAAGACGCCAAAAACTCGGGAATATAAGCAAACAGCTCTTCCCCGGTATCGGCGGAAAAACCATGGAGCATGCCGTCATTAGCCCCCACATACACCATGGCCTGCCGACCATCGTATTGGCCCCGAAACTTACTGTAGCCCGCAAAGGGGCCATTGCCCGGCCATGGGAGGGACGGAGATTGAACGTAAACCGGCCGGGAATGAACCATGTCCCCAAGCAAACTTTCGCGCTGGCGCAAGCCTGCTACGGCATGCCCTTGAAAATACCTGACACGTTCAGCTGCGGTGAAATCCCCTTGGTTCAAATCATCTCGCATGCGATTGCTAAAGCCAGAAATACTTGCCGGCGCAAAAGCGACACCGTTACCAGTATCGCCGTTGTAGGTATAAAGAGCCCTGGGATTTGCTTGCAAATCACGGCTATCCAGCACTTCCCCTGCCTGCCAAAGATGAACACTGGCTTGATTCGGCTCGTAACCTATCTCCGAGGCATCCGTTGCTTTCAAACTACCGGTCCAGTGAGACGGGTTAAAACTGGCTCCGAACAAGGCTGAGTCGGGTGCGGTAGTGGTGGAACCAGATGTCAGCCCCGACTCGCTTGCCTCATTATTTGCCAGAAGATGCTTAAATGCGCCGGCAAGACGCTCACCGATATTTTCCTGGCCATCAATTCGATAAATGGTAACGGGTTGCTCACCCTCAAGATCAGGACGAACATCCTCTATGCGGCCAACCACAGCAGGATCGGGATGCTGCACCACAGGCGATTCGGCTGACCGGGCTCCGCCGAATGCAACAATGGCATTCGCCTGGCACCTGTACTGAACCGGATCGTCAGTCCCGCTGGTATTTTGAAACAACCGAAGCGCCAGTGCCTGAAGCTCCCCAAAAGCCCCACTACCGGCATGCCAGTCAGCCTCGTTCAAGTAATCAATAACCCTGCCGAGCCCTTGAGCAACCGGCCCTGTGCCACTTTCACCGGCAACCACCGCGCTATAACCCAGAAACCCGGCATGGCGCTGAATCAACCCTTCCGGCTCTGAAAGGCTGTTACCGGTAACACAATTGTCTTCCAGACCAACGCTTGCGTCACACACTTTCACCCTGGCACTGATTCGGTAAGAATATTGGTCTGCTTCGTTCTGGCCATCGGCATAGGGATACTCTTCCGGATTAAAGTCCTGCACGGGCCGCTCCGCCTCACTGCCAGAAACACCGGGGGTCACGATGATTGAGGGCCCGGCCCCACTGGCCAGAACCGTAAGTTCCGACACCGGGTAGCCGAGCTCCGTTTTAAAAGGCGCAGCACCCTGAACTACTTGAGTACCTCGAATAGTTCGTTGATGCTCCACTGTATTGTTTGTGGCCAACGCGGGCTGTAGCCAGATTTCATCATCCTCATCCCGAACCCGATTACCGCCCGTCAAGGTCTGTCGATAATGATCTGCGGGTGTCGCTGTCACCCAATTAAGAAAATTGCCACTCCACTCACCATCACCACCACAATAGCGATCTTCAGCCCGCCTGGCAGGGTGAAAGTGCCGCCCAGACTCCCGTTCTTCGAAGTGATAGAGATAGCACTTGCCTGGATCAAAGTATCCGGTAAAAACGGCATCACTGCTGTAAGCACCACCATGAAGAAAACTCTCGCCACCAGCCATCGGTGCAAACACAACGGCTCCCGGCACACCTTGCGTATCTGCCAAATAAAGCGGCTTCTGCGGCATGGTTAACGCTTCAGCCCCCTGCACAAATCCGGAAGCAACGGCCATTCCCGTGGCCAGCCATAAAGTCCATTTACTCATAACCATTCCTTACGTTCTTAATCTCCTGGGACGTTCAATCACATCTCTCTTGCGTAATAACTCTCTATCAGCCTTTGGCCTTTCTCGTTTGCGCCAGCTGTCCACACCACAATCCGAAAGGCCTGTGCATTCACCTGCGGCCGGGTATGGCCGTACCCTTCAACCGCAAGACCAGTGACAGCATCTGTTCTGGTCAAGTCACCCACATGCTGAATAAAGTATTTCGGAGCAGTGCCAGAAATAGCTGTCGCGCTGCGCACGCCAACGCCGCTTTCCCAATCATGGGTTAAAGCCCCCGGCGCCGTGTCTGAAGGGCCATACAGCCCATCCGTCCCGTCAAAAACGGCCAGCGTGCCGATACCCTCAAGGAACTTTTCGGCATCGTGCAAACCGGACTCGACAATCTCAATCGAGGCGATCCCACCAGCCATTCCAGCCACCATTCGTTGCTGCATAATGCTGCTCTGCATGGTGGAAGACGCCAGTAGTGTGAGAACAAGCAATAGCAACATGGAGAGAATCAACGCTGCGCCAGATTCCCGCCCACCGATCAACATCCTGTTGGTTTGCATCCTTAAATCCGATTTCGTAATGCCGTTGTTGCGGTGTACACGCGATAAAGAAAGGTGTCATTCTCGCCGCTTGTTGTCTCCAGCGACGGGTCAGCCAAGCAATCCAGCCAACCTGGATAACAATAACTTTGATCGCCATCGGTCAGCCCCTGGATTCCGGAGCGGACTAAAAAGCTCATCCTGATAACAACGGCCTGATCAGCGTGATCCGGATCGCCTGGCGGAGACCAGACATCCACGCGCCCATCGCCATTGGCATCGCGCCCCAATTCAAACTGGAAGTCCCGAACGCCTTCCAACAGCGCAACAGGGTCAAGCAACACACCGTCCAACACCAATTCACGGTGCCCCGTTCTGGTGTTGTCTCTGAGGTAAAATATTTTTTGGTCGGGCAAATAAACCATCGCCCCCCGGGGATCGTCGTTATAGGAAGGAGTGATGGTCTTCGTGGCATTACCTGGCCCTTCACTGACATTGCCGGTGTTGTGAACCAGAACGCCATTGTTGCTGTTCACGTTGGTTACCTGAAACATGTGTCCCCGGTGACAATTGGTCACCACAACAATGTCGTTTTCAGCGAACCCACTCGCATCCTGTACTTTCAGGTTGGCTGCCGTGGGGCTCGGCTGCTGAGTCACGCTCACCCCACTTCCACTGGCAAGGCCACCTAGTATCAGCTGATCAGACTGATCCGGCCCTGTACCGTTCTCCCCATCCAGACCCCGTAACAGCAAGCCGAATTCTGACCCACTGTTCTCATTCAGCAGGCTCGTGACACGGCCCTGTAATACCTCTTTTGATCCCTGGCACCCCCAGTAATCCGCGTTGCGAATTGCACGGGATAAAACTGACAGGGCCATGCGCCCGTTTTCCTGAGTGCGGGCACTGGCTGTCGCCACATCAAAGGTTTGCTTGTTGGCCAGAAAAATACGGGTAAGGCCCGCCACCAGAAGTAAAGACAAGGTCAGCGCAATCATCACCTCTACTAACGTGAAACCGCGATGAATGATCCGCATCACTCACCTAGCCTCGCGGTTACGGTAAAGGTTTGCTCTTCGACATCGTTGTGGAGTTGTCTTTCCGGCCACGTGATCGAAATAACGGCCGAAGAAACAGCGGCACCTGAATTAAAAACAACTTCGCCTTTCGCCGAAGGAATATCGTGAGCCAGTTGCTGTTCCCAGGCCTTCAGGTCGTCAGCGCCAAGCGGCCTGCTGTTATTGGCACGAATCAGATCAGCCATGGACTGAGCATGAAAGGCGACCTGAGACCTCAGATGTGTATTGTTGATCTGTTTGAGGGCCAGGTACTGCATGCTGATCACACCCATCAGGCCAATCAGCAAGATAAGAAGGGAAACCACCACTTCGATCATGGTGAAGCCAAGCTGCGAATTCCGGCAGCCTGGACTTTTGAGGGGTAAGCACATCCTTGCGCTCCTTTGTTCCTATATTTTTGTTACCAGCAGTCGGCAGGCTCCCGCAAGCCGGATGGGTTGGCATTATCCACCGTGATTTTCAGAGGATCACAGTCCGTGTCAGACGCCTGGACCCCGGTGGGGTCTGCCTCGATGACGTAACTGTTACCCGTGGCGCTTGCTATGCTGATGGTATAGTAGCCATCAGGGCTGGAACTGGAAAAATCCAGACCTGAAACTGAAAGGTCAGACGTATACGACGAATTGTTCCCCCGCCATTTTTCCATTTCCAGACGCAAGTCCATTAGCGTTGTCTGGCCGTCTGACCGGCGGCTTTTTTCCACATAACTCTGATAGGAAGGATAGGCAATGGCGGCCAGAATGCCAATTACCGCCACCACTATCATCAGCTCAATCAGGGTGAAGCCCTGCTGCTTTATGTTCATTTAATTACTCTCCTGAGGATCATCATTGCACACGAAACTGACAGCTTTGTCCCCTATCCAGTCAAACGGTCCATCAGGGAAATTGATACTATTATCCGGTTCCGGCGTGCAAGAAACATCCACATCCACAGGCTCACCGTTTTCATCCCTGAAGCCCACTTCTACCGACCCATCCCAGCCAACCTCCTGGAAGGTCTGGTTGTTTTTATTCCCGGTTATTTCTGTCGTGGTGTAATAAGGGAGCGTAAATTCCATTGGGCCAGATTCAACCGAATCTGCCTGATCGCGCGTTAAGGCTTGCTCCCAGGTCATGGCAGAAGTGCGCAGACGAAAGTTTGCGAGC
This sequence comes from Marinobacter sp. G11, assembly GCF_021282325.1. Classification (NCBI taxonomy): domain Bacteria; kingdom Pseudomonadati; phylum Pseudomonadota; class Gammaproteobacteria; order Pseudomonadales; family Marinobacteraceae; genus Marinobacter; species Marinobacter sp. G11. The sequence continues at coordinate 143,391 of NZ_JAJSPB010000006.1, read as the reverse complement.
TTGGTTTGATCAGAAACTCCCTCAATACTAACCGTCGCGGTGAGCGTGTATTTATTGGATGCGGGCGTTGCCGGGTTGAACGGACAGCTGTCCTCAACACCGTAGAGAGACCAATCTTCTGAATCTTCATTAAATGCAAGGTTGTCAGGATTCAAACAAACAAAAGCGCCAGGAACACCAGTAAATAAAGAAGCATCTTTTTTGGTTAACGCCCCTCTACAGATCTTATTCCCGCCCAAGTCTGCCACCATAAAATCATGCCCGGGATAAATTGGCGGCTCATCATCACTAGCCGGCAATACTGCTCCATCTTTAATTCCAACGGTTCGATAGATTCCAACATTCGTATCCGGATCTACCGCCATGTTACCGTTTTCGTCCTTGAGATACTTCATCCCTCTGTAAACACGCCTTGTTGCTCGTTGAGGGCCATACGGAGAGTTATCAGCATAGCTTGGATCGCCCATACAGGCGTCGATCGGATCCGGCGAGATCACGCCAATATTACCGCTCCAACCACCGCCCAGGTAGCATGTATAATTAAAATACTTGTGCCCATTTCGTTCGGGCAACCTATTCGAATTATCCTCCAAGTAATCATCCAACAAGTATGCACTATCTCCATCTTTTACATAGCGATTACAGTAAGCCGCATCAGATGCAATGACAAACACTTCGTCATAGCTGAAATTATTTTTCAAACCATCATCAAAATAAATAGTGCCGTTGATCTTCACAAAATCTGAACAGACGCCGTCAACGTTACAAGCTTCCTGAAGAGTGAGAACGACGTCGTAGCCATCGTTCTCATCATTATCACGAAGCAACAACCGGTCATTCTCATCAAAAGCTTCTTTCATACCATCCGGGTTTGTAGCTTCAACTTCGCCATCAAACTCGATTCCCCCCAACACAGCTTTACCAGTTGGTGATGCAATAGCTGAGGTACGCTCTTGTTCTGCAGCGGCAGCTGCCAGAGTCGGATCTTCGAATGTCAGAACACTGTTTAATGTTACTGAATCTGCTTCACCGGCTCGATCTTCCCAGGCCACGGTTACTTCCACATTAAAATAGTTTCCTGGCTGCTCTACCTCCCAAGAGCGCGAGAACTCGGCATTAACACCATCAATCGGGTTGCTCGGATCGAAGTCACTGACCAAAAGGTCCTCAAAGTTGTCCTGATTTGTTTCCGCCCGGAACTCCTCAATCTTCTCCTCAGCCAGCGCCAACGCTTCTAACCGCGCTTTGTTTTCTCCACTGCCTGAGACCAGCTTGGTATGAAAAGTTGCAATCGCCATCAAACCAAAGCCAAGCACGGCTGTCGCAACCATCGCTTCAATCAGAGAGAAGCCTTTTGAAGCTCCGCTTTTATCCATCGAAAAAAACATAGCGTCTTCTCCCTTTAATTGTTCTCAAAGTCCCGCCAGCCGCCAGATGAGGCAGCTACCGGGCCACTATTTCGGGTTTTCTGAAGAACCGATGAGTTATACATGACCTCCAAAGAGCCTGTGAAATCCGTTGAATCAGAGCTGGCTATGAAGGCTCCGTTGACCAAAACATTACCATTACCGGAAACATCCCCGTCACCTAACACCACAACAATTCCATTAACCACTGGCGTACCCGAGAAGCTAGGCTCACCATCAATTATCAAAATGACCGGTTTATCCTCAGTTCCAATGACACTGTTTGAACCAAAACTTGGGTCGCCTTCTATCCAGATTACTTCGCTCTTCATGCCGTCAGTAGTGCCAGCCTCAGCTGGTAATAAATCCTTGGTTACCATCGTTTTTCGATAATCTTTTGGGCTCATCCCAAAAAAGTTCCGGAAAAACTCTACCTCTGAGAGCGACGAAAGGTTGGAATCATACTCAACAACATCCAGGCCGAGTTCGTCCCGGGTAGAGGATTGAATGACATCAGGATCTCCACTGCTGTCTTTGCAGCCCCCGACATCATCCATACAAGCTGGGTAATCCGGGTTAGTCGGGTTAGCGATGTTTGTTTCGCTGGCGTTGTTCTGGCTTAAATCAACATTCCCACCCGCCCAGATGGTTGAATGGCCTTCAGGGTTAGTGACTTTTGCCGCACCGCCAATCACTGCGGTGCCTTTTGTTGTCAGAGGGTTATTCGGCACATTCGGCAACGGGTCGATTTTGGCAATGGTTTGCCAGACCGTTCTGGTGGCGGAACCGTCTGCCGCTAACCCAACTGACCGTATAGTTACACGAAAATCGTCATCGTCTGTAGGGATTACGGAGGGTGAGCCACTTAAGTCATCATCTGGCCCGAAGAGCGTGATGGTTGTCGTTGCACCACTTTCCAGGGGTAGCACGTTAGAAGTACCCGGATTCTCGCCATCCGAGCCAATCACCAACGGGTCGACTTCCCCGTTATCATCCCGGTCCATATCTTCAGTCAGATACGCCATCGCCCGGCGAATGCCCGCTTCAGCCGCCTGGAAGGCTTCTTTGCTGCGAGCATCCGCATTGGTGATCCGCTGCTCCATCAGCACGCTGCGGCTGGTGTAAAAGCTTACCAGCGTGATCAACACCAGAATGGTTACGGTGATCAGCAAAGTGGCGGCGCCACGCTGTGAACGTAAGGCGTTCCTATTGAGCTTATTCATTCAAATGACCTCACCAGATCGTTACGCACACGCACTCTTTGAGTTAGGCTTGCCCGTACTTCCTCGTCATCCACAAGCTCCCCCACCATGGTGATGGTGACTACGCGGGTTTCCGCTGTGACATAAAACTCGTCGTTGGTGCCACCGAGAGATTCGTTGGGGGATGTCTGATAACAATCCAGCTCCTCGGGATTATCCAGCGTGCCATTGCCATCTTCATCATGCTCATTGGGCTCGTTAGACACCAAGCAGGTGGAGCCTGGCTGCAAGTCAAAAGTGAGTTCGGTAATAGTCACAACATTGGTGTCGTTCATGGCAGCCCAAGTGCCGTTCGTGCAGCTATTTATGTCGCCACTTGTGTCGCCTTCTTCGCGCATTTCAACGGCGCCATTGTTGAGCCGGAAACCGAACAGGTCGGAATTATCGACTGAATCGTCCTCCTCAGAATCATAGGCATAAACGATGCAACTGCCTGATCCATTTGGTCGATATATGTCATCGGGGTTGTCCGCTAAATTCACGGTTTCAACCTGATTATTGTCATCAGCCATTGAGTCATGCACCTCCAGAGCGGTGCCATCTTTGGCATTGGGAGATGAAGACACCTCCGAGAAAGGGTTGTCCTCAAGGGACACACCCTCGTCAGCGAAATTTCTATTCCAAATACCTGCCCGGCGAATATCGTTTGTCATCACCGACATCACAGCACCCATCTCCAAATTTAGCTTGCTGCTCTTCAGGGTAGTACCGCTACTACTTATGACCGCCAGGTAAACCGTCATCACGCCGCCAATAACAATTAGGCCGACGATCAGCCCCACCATTAGTTCTATAAGTGTCAGACCTTTTTGGCGGACTAGGGAGAGTGAGGTGCAAAAATTTACAGGTTGTTTGTTCAGCATGAGGAGTACCCTCCCACTGAGTCATCAGGTGTACACAAACGAACCTGGCCAAGCTTACCCACCTGTATTCGCAGGTTCTTTCCCTGAGGTGACGTAAATTCAAGAGCGTAGGGGCTATTTCCCCAGGCGTCCTCTATCACTCCCCGGCGATTGGAGATTTCCATTTCTTCGCTACTACCGCCACCAACAATGCTCATCAATACCCCTTGGTGATCCTGGTTATCGAATACCATCAGCATCAGGTCGCCGGTGTCCACCGATCCATCGCCCGGGTCCAGATTGCCGTCACCATCACTCACGACAATGACACAAGCGTCTGTACCGTCATGGCTTGCGACTGACGGATCACACCCCTGGGTTTGGCTCATGCCGTAACGCCAGTTGTCAGTACCATCCGCCGAGAAAACCAGGTAAATCGGTGTTGACCGGGCCAGAGACTCGGTTCGGGCTTGCTGCACCAAACCGTATAACTCTTCAGCGGCGGAGATAACGCGGTGCCGATCAAAAAAAGAACTCATGCTCGGTAGAGCAATTGACGCAACAATGGCCAGTACCAATAGGGTGATCATCAACTCTATTAACGTGAAACCACTATTTTTCCGGGCAGGTTTGGACTGCATAGGGATTTGCACCTTGGAAATTTTCCTTTTCAGCATACGAGAAGAGAATAGCCGGTCAGTTTTAACCAATGCCAGGCTATTCGGACAAAAGGACGTTCAGGGGCGATAAACGACAGGGAAAGTTACAGATTTGTGATGCGGATCAAAACCGCCTCACCGCCGAGGTCATTCAACCTCGACGGCATCAATCCGCAGCTCACGGGGCATGGAGAACACAATATTCTCCTCTCGCCCTTCCACTTCATGGGGCTCTTCTCCGCCCAGTTCTTTCAGGCGGCTAATCACTTCAGCCACCAGTACTTCCGGGGCGGAGGCGCCGGCGGTCACGCCAATGGCAAATTTGTCTTCGAGCCATTGCGGGTCAATCTGCGAGGCTTCGTCGATCAGGTAAGCGGGCGTGCCCATGCGTTCGGCCAGCTCCCGCAGGCGGTTGGAGTTGGAGCTGTTGGGGGAGCCCACTACCAGCATCAGGTCGCAGTCGTTGGCCAGTTGTTTCACTGCATCCTGGCGGTTCTGGGTGGCGTAGCAGATGTCGTCCTTGCGGGGGCCCTCGATTTGCGGGAACTTGGCCCGCAGGGCGTCGATTACCCGGGCGGTGTCGTCCATGGAGAGGGTGGTCTGGGTGACGTAGGCGAGGCGGCTGGGGTCTTTCACTTCCAGCTTTTGTACGTCCGCTTCGTCTTCTACCAGGTAGATGTCGCCGCCGTTGCTGTGGTCGTACTGGCCCATAGTGCCTTCCACTTCCGGGTGGCCATGGTGGCCGATGAGGATGCATTCGCGGCCGTCGCGGCTGTAGCGCATCACTTCCATATGCACCTTGGTGACCAGCGGGCAGGTGGCGTCGAATACTTTCAGGCCGCGGCGGGCGGCTTCGTTCTGTACCGCCTGGGAGACGCCATGGGCACTGAAGATCACCAGTTTGTCATCCGGCACTTCGTCCAACTCGTCCACAAAGATCGCGCCGCGCTCCCGCAGGTTGCTCACCACGAACTTGTTGTGGACCACTTCGTGGCGCACGTAGATGGGCGCCCCGAACACGTCCAGCGCGCGGTTTACGATTTCTATGGCGCGGTCTACGCCGGCACAGAAGCCACGGGGGTTAGCGAGTCGGATTTGCATAGTCAGTGTGTCGGCCCTGCTGGTTCAACGTCGATAATCTGCACTTCAAACTGCAGTGTATGCCCTGCCAGCGGGTGATTAAAGTCCACATCCACCTGGTCACCTTCCACCCGTTTGACCACGCCGGGCAGTTCCTGCTGGCGGGCGTCGGCGAAGGAGACCACTACGCCTGGCTCCAGCACCATGTCGGCGCTGAATTCATGGCGCTTGAAGGTCTGCACGTTGCTGGGGTTGTGCTGGCCGAAGGCTTTTTCCGGCGGTACTTCAAAGGTTTTGTGGTCACCGGCTTTCAGGCCCATCAGGTAGGCTTCAAAGTTCTCCGGCAGGTTTTCGTCGCCGATTTCCAGGGTGGCCGGTTCTTTGTCGAAGGTGGTGTCCACGGTTTCGCCGTCTTCAAACTTGAGGGCGAAGTGCAGTTTTACACGGGTTCCCTTGTCGATGGGCAGTTCTTTCATGGGAATCAGTTGCTCCTGTCGGCATCGCCGCTGTTGTCAGCGGGTTTGCGGAATGCGTCGATGATCATCATGGCAGCGCCGATGGTGATGGCAGTGTCGGCCAGGTTGAAGGCCGGGAAGTGCCAGTCCTGCCAGTAGAAATGCAGGAAGTCCACCACGTAGCCATGCACCACCCGGTCGTATACGTTGCCGATGGCGCCACCGAGGATCAATACGATGGCGATGGCGGTCCAGGTTTCATGGGCTTTGAGTTTTCTCAGCCAGCCCACCAGCACCACGCTGACCACAACAGCCAGGGTCACGAAGAACCAGCGCTGCCAGCCGGCGGCGTCTGCCAGGAAGCTGAACGCGGCGCCGGTGTTGTGCAGCAGGGTCAGGTTGAAGCTGGGCAGCACCGGTACCGGGTTACCGTAGGTGAGCATGGCGGTGGCCATGGCCTTGGTACCCAGGTCGATGGCGACCACCAGTACCGCCAGCCACAACCACTTCAGTTTGCTGCCTGCCCTGCCCTCAGTCATGACAGCGTCCATCAGGCGTAGGCGCGGGTTTCGCCCGGGCCTTCCACGTTGGTGACGCAGCGGCCACACAGGTCGCTGTGCTGCTCGTTCTGGCCCACGTCTTCACGGTGGTGCCAGCAGCGCTCGCACTTGGCGTGGGAAGCCGGGATTACTTTCACCAGCAGGCCTTCCACGTTGGTTTGCTCCACGCCGGCCGCTTCGCTCACCGGCTTCACGGTGGCTTCGGAGGTGATCAGCACAAAGCGCAGTTCTTCACCCAGGTGGTTCAGGCGCTCGGCCAGGCTACCTTCGCAGTACAGGGTGACTTCCGCACTCAAAGAGCCTTTGATCTCGCCACGGGCACGGGCCTCTTCCAGGCACTTGTTAACCGCTTCTTTCACGGCGTAGATCTCACGCCAGTAGTCGCGGCCCAGCTCGAAGTCTTCCGGCAGCGCCGTCAGGCCTTCGTACCAGGTTTCGTAGAACACGGTGTCGCCACGCTTGCCCGGCAGGTGCTGCCAGATTTCGTCGGCGGTGAAGCTCAGGATCGGGGCAATCCAGCGCACCAGGGCTTCGGCCACATGGTACAGCGCGGTCTGGCAGGACCGCCGCGCCAGGCTGTCGGCCTGGGTGGTGTACTGGCGGTCTTTGATGATGTCCAGGTAGAAGCCGCCCAGGGTGGCTTCGCAGAAGTTGTACACCTTCTGGTAAATCCGCAGGAAGGCATAGTTGCCGTAGTCTTCGTGCAGTTCGTTCTGAAGCTGCAGGGCACGGTCTACCATCCAGCGGTCCAAGGCAATCATGTCTTCCGGAGCTACCATGTGCTGTTCGGGATCAAACCCGGTCAGGTTGCTCAGCAGGAAGCGGGCGGTGTTCCGGATACGGCGGTAGCCGTCTGCCGTCTGGCGCAGGATGTCCTTGGAAACGGTCATCTCGCCGCTGTAGTCGGTGGCAGATACCCACAAACGCAGGATGTCTGCGCCCAGTTCGTTCATCACTTCCTGGGGGGCGATTACGTTGCCCATGGATTTGGACATCTTGTGGCCCTTGCCGTCCACGGTGAAGCCGTGGGTCAGCACCTGCTTGTACGGGGCCACGCCATTCATGGCGATGGAGGTTTTCAGGGACGACTGGAACCAGCCACGGTGCTGGTCAGAGCCTTCCAGGTACATATCGGCCGGGAACTGGCCCAGTTCTTCGCGTACCCGGAGTACGGAGTCGTGGGTGACGCCGGAATCAAACCAGACATCCAGGGTATCCAGGACTTTTTCGTACTGGTCGGCGTCTGCGCCCAGCAGTTCGTTCTGGTCGATGTCGTACCAGGCGTCGATGCCGCCGGTTTCCACCGCCTGGGCGACTTTCTCGATCAGCTCCTGGGTGTTCGGGTGCAGCTCCTGGGTTTCCTTGTGGATAAACAGGGTGATCGGCACACCCCAGGTGCGCTGACGGGAGATACACCAGTCCGGGCTCTGCTCGAACATGGCTTCGATACGGTTCTGGCCCCAACCCGGCACCCAGCGGATGCCCTTGATGGCTTCCAGGGCATCGGCGCGCAGGTTGAGCTTGTCCATGCTGATGAACCACTGAGGGGTGGCCCGGTAGATCAGCGGGGTCTTGGTACGCCAGCAGTGCGGGTAGCTGTGGCGGAATTTCTCGGAGCGCACCAGTTTGCCTTCACGCTCCAGGGCGGCACAAACCGGCTCGTCGGCCTTGTACACGTGCACCCCGGCAAATTCGCCAGCGGCTTCGGTGTAGGTGCCGTCAGCCTTCACCAGGTTGAGGGTGCCAATGCCGTATTCCTTGCCCACCACGAAGTCTTCCATACCGTGGTCTGGCGCGGTGTGTACCGCACCGGTACCGGCGTCCAGGGAGACGTGGTCGCCCAACAGCACCGGCACCTGCTTGTCGTACACCGGATGGTGCAGCAGCTGGTTTTCCAGGGCAGAACCGGCCACGTTGGCCAGCACCTTGTAGTCTTCCACGCCCCAGCGAGACATGATGCCCTGCACCATGTCGGTGGCCAGGATCATGCGCTCGGCGCCGTGGCCCACATCGACCTGTACCAGTGCGTATTCGATATCGGCACCGATGGACACCGCCTGGTTGGCGGGGATGGTCCAGGGGGTGGTGGTCCAGATCACCAGGGAGACATCGCCCTCGCCTTCGCTGGTTCCGAAGGTGTTCAGCACGGCGTCCTGATCCACGGCGGCGAAACGCACGTCGATCTGGGTAGAAGTTTTGTCCTGGTATTCAACTTCGGCTTCTGCCAGTGCGGACTGACCAACCACACTCCAGTAAACCGGCTTGAATCCACGCACCAGGTGGCCCTTGGCCACGATCTTGCCCAGCGCCCGCACGATGCCCGCTTCTACTTTCGGGTCCATGGTCAGGTAGGGCTTGTCCCACTCGCCCATCACGCCCAGGCGGATAAAGTCGGCTTTCTGGCCTTCGATCTGCTTGGAGGCGTAATCGCGACAGGCCTGGCGGAAGGTTTTATAGTCCACCTTCACACCGGCTTTGCCGATTTCCTGCTCTACCTTGTGTTCGATGGGCAGACCGTGGCAATCCCAGCCGGGCACGTAGGGTGCGTCAAAGCCCATAAAGCTGCGGGATTTCACGATCATGTCTTTCAGGATCTTGTTGACCGCATGCCCGATGTGAATGCTGCCGTTGGCGTAGGGAGGGCCATCGTGCAGGATGAACTTTTCCCGGCCTTCGCGCTGCTTGCGCAGGTTGCCGTATACGTTCAGGTCCTGCCAGTGCTTGAGCATGTCCGGCTCGCGCTTGGCCAGGTTACCGCGCATGGGAAACGCGGTTTCCGGCAGATTCAGGGTATGCTTGTAGTCGCTCATGTCTTTGTGCGTACTCTTGGTTGGTCAGTTGAATCAGGTTTCCGGCGTGGCGGGGTTATCCGCCAGCCAGGCCCGGGCATTGTCAAAATCCCGGGCGATCTGTTGGCGGAGTTCGTCAACAGAGTCGAATTTCACTTCGTCCCGCAGGCCATGGCGGAACACCACTTCCAGGTGCTGGCCATAAAGTGTGCCAGCAAAGTCGAACAGGTGCACTTCCAGCGACGGCCGCTTGCCGTCGACCGTGGGGCGCAGGCCGATGTTGGCTACACCATCGCACCATTCGCCGGTTTCCAGACGGGCCCGCACCACGTAAACGCCCCGCAGTGCCGGCATCTGGTTCAGCAAAATGTTGGCGGTGGGCGCGTTGAGTTGCCGGCCTAACTGGCGGCCATAAACAATGCGGCCATGGATGCGGTAAGGATGCCCAAGCAGGCGCTCGGCCTCTTCCAGGCCATTCACATTCAAGGCATTGCGCACCCGGGTACTGCTGACACGTTCGCCATCAACGGTCACTGTACGGGTGTTCTCCACCGTAAAGCCCCGCTCCTGCCCCACACTTTCCAGCAGCTTGAAGTCGCCAGCCCGGTCGCAACCGAATCGGAAGTCGTCGCCTACCACCAGGTGGCGAACGCCCAGACCGCTGATCAGCACATCTTCAATAAAGCCCATGCCGGAATAGCTGCGGAAGGTTTCATCGAACCGGATGCACAGCACCACATCCACGCCTTCGGCCAGCAGGGCCTCGAACTTCTGGCGAAACGGCATCAACCGGGGCGGCGCTTCCGCGCCTTCGAAGAATTCCCGGGGCTGCGGTTCGAAAATCATCACCACCGCAGGCACGCCCAGCTGCGAAGCTTTCTGTTTGACCTGATCAATAATGGTTTTATGGCCCAGGTGCACGCCATCGAAGTTGCCGATGGTGGCCACGCAGCCGCCGGCCAGCGGGGAACCCGCTTGCCCGGACAGGCGCTTAAGATTGGTCAGGCCTCGAATCAGACGCATGTACTGCGAACCTTAACTTGCCAGCTGGCTTTTTGGCGCACCGGCCCGAGAGGCGATACGCTGGTGAGAAAACGCGCGATTATACCCCAGGAGCGGGTGTGGTAGAAATCACAGCGCCTTACTTCTGGCGGAATTGCCGTATCCGCACGCCGGCAACGGCCAACGCCACAAAATAAGCCAGCACACCCGCGGCCACCAGAATGGTCATTTCCGTAGCCCTTTGCAGGCCACCAAGGGCCAGCCACTGGCTGACTGGAACATTCAGCCAGAGAATGACTGCGGCCAGCGCGCCATTGGCGACAGCAAGTTGTAACAGAAACTTCGGCCAGCCGGGCTGGCTCTTCCATGCACCTTCCTTGCGCAAGCCGCGCCAGAGCAGGTAGCCGTTTAACCAGGCTGACAACGAGGTAGCCAGGGCCAGGCCCGCATGCGCCAGCGGCACGATCAACGCCAGATTGAAGGCCATATTCGCCACCATGGCAATCACCCCGATTTTTACCGGGGTTTTGGTGTCTTCCCGGGAGAAAAAGCCCGGCGCCAGCACCTTGATCAACATGAAGGCCAAAAGCCCCGCCGAATACGCTCGAAGACTCTGGGCCGACATCGCCACATCCCGGTCGGTCACTTCGCCGTAATGGAACAGCGTGGCGATCAGGGGCTCCGCCAGCAGGGCCAGGGCCACCGCCGCCGGCAGGCCGATCAGCAGAACGGCCCGCACGGCCCAGTCGAGGGTGGCGGCAAACTGGTCTTCCGAAGCCGCTGCGTGCTTGCGGGATAAGCTGGGCAGAATGACCGTAGCGATGGCAATACCGAACACACCCAGCGGCAGCTCAGACAGCCGGTCTGAGTAATACAGCCAGGACACGCTGCCGGTTTGCAGGAACGACGCCAGCACCGTGTCCAGCAACAGGTTGATCTGGCTGACCGACACACCGAAAAGCGCCGGGGCCATCAACTTGAGAATCCGGCTGACACCCTCGTGTTTGTAATCCACCCGGGGCCTTGGCAGCAGGCCCAGGCGCATCAGGAACGGTAACTGGAAGAACAGCTGCAGGGCGCCAGCAATGAACACACCCCAGGCCAGCGCCATTACCGGCTCATCCATTACCGGAGTCAGGAAAATGGCGGCAGCGATCATGGCCAGGTTCAGCAACACCGGGGTAAACGCAGGTACCGCGAACCGGTCGTAACTGTTCAGGATGCCGCCGGCAAAGGCGGTCAGTGAAATCAGCAACAGGTACGGAAAGGTAATGCGCAGCATGTCGCTGGTCAGGGCGAATTTGACGTCATCATCCAGGAACCCCGGCGCAAACACCGCGGTCAGTACCGGCGCACCGAGCATGGCCACCAGCGTGACCGCCAGCAACACCAGCCCGAGGGAGCCGGCCACGGCATCCACCAGGCGCTTTACCTCGGAGATATCCTGGTTCTCCCGGTAGGACGACAACACCGGCACAAAGGCCTGGGAGAACGCCCCTTCAGCGAACAAACGGCGCAGGAAATTGGGAATCTTGAACGCCACGAAGAAGGCATCGGCCCCGGCTCCCGCTCCGAAATAGCGGGCAATCACCATATCCCGCACCAGCCCCAGCACCCGGGACAGCATGGTCATAATACCGACCACGCCGGACGAGCGCAGTAAGCCCGGCGCTTTCGGGGGTTCCTGAACGGAAGGCTGCTGTTCTGTTGGTCGGGGTTCCGAAGGCATGGTTTTGGGGTCCGGAATTCTGGGTTCGCGCCGGGCTGGCGTTTCGGTAATCCACAAGGCGGGGCTTGTTGCGGGCCCAGGCCCCGTGAGACGATGCGGGAGTGTACCACAGGCCTCCGGAGCAGAGGGATTACCGGCGGCTTCGGCCTTGACATTTCGGGCGTTCAGCGGCATAGTTCCGCGTCATTTATTTCGACGCGCTGGTTTTGGCGCGCCCGCGATCTAAACATATTCGATTTTTTAGCAACGAATTTCAGGAGTTTTACGGTGGCAAATTCCCCGCAAGCCAAAAAGCGCGCTCGTCAGAACGAGAAAAACCGCAAGCACAACGCCAGCCTGCGTTCCATGGCACGTACTTACATGAAGAAAGTAGACGCCCAGATCAAAGCTGGCGACTACGAAGGTGCCCAGGCCGCCCTGAAGCAGGCCCAGCCCGTTCTGGACAGCATGGTTAACAAAGGCATCTTCGCCAAGAACAAGGTTGCTCGTCATAAGAGCCGCCTGAACGCCAAGATCAAGGCCCTGAAAGCTGCCTGAATCTTGCGCTCATAAAAAAACCGGCCTCGCGCCGGTTTTTTTGTGCCTGGAATCCGGCTGAAGCGCCGGAAAAGCCTAGTGTCCCGTCTGGCTAATTCCTTAATCTACTGCTTGCCTCTGAGGACTCTGAGAAGCCGAAAAGCGTCGTTCTGCTGTCTCGATTTGGAACCACCAAACCTTCACCAGCACGCCTAGCTCTTCGGCTTCTCAGAAGCTCAGTAGATTAAGGAATTAGCCAGACGGGACACTAGACCACCACCAGGTTATCCCGGTGAATCATCTCTTCATCGGAGATGTAACCCAGCACCTCGGCAATGCGATCACTTGAGCGACCGGCAATCGCCCTAGCTTCGTCCGCATCGTAATTGACCAGCCCACGGGCAATCTCTTTACCATTCAGATCAACACAAGACACCATCTCGCCCCGCCGGAACTGCCCGGTGACGGCTTTCACACCGACCGGCAACAAACTGCGGCCGCCCTGGCGCAACACCTTTACCGCACCGTCATCCAGGGTCAGCTTGCCCCGGGTTTGCAGGTGGCTGGCAATCCACTGTTTGCGGGCGGCCATTCTGCCCTGCTCCGGTAGCAACAGGGTACCGATCACATCGCCCTGGCGCAGGCGGGCAATGGCGTGCTCGATACGACCACCGACAATCACGGTAAAGGCACCGGAACGGGCCGCCAGCCTTGCCGCCCGCAACTTGGTGAGCATGCCACCACGCCCAAGCGCACCGGCACCGCCGCCAGCCATGGCATCCAGCTCCCGGTCTTCGGCCTTGCGCTCGGTTACCAGCTCGGCGTCTTCGTGCTTGCGGGGGTCTTTGTTGAACAGGCCCAGCTGGTCGGTCAGGATGATCAGCCCATCCGCCTCGATCAGGTTAGCCACCAGCGCGCCCAAAGTGTCGTTGTCACCAAAACGGATTTCGTCGGTCACCACCGTGTCGTTTTCGTTCACGATGGGCACCACGCCGTAATCCAGCAGGGTGCGCAGGGTGCTGCGGCCGTTCAGGTAGCGTTTACGGTCGGAAAGATCGTCGTGGGTGAGCAAAATCTGGGCGGTATGGATGTCGTGGCGCTTGAACTGGGCTTCCCAGGTTTGCACCAGACCCATCTGGCCGACTGCCGCGGCAGCCTGTAGTTCATGCAGGTGCTGAGGCCGGGTTGCCCAGCCCAGACGACTCATGCCTTCGGCCACCGAACCGGAAGACACCACCACCACTTCGACACCTTCGCCGATCAGTTCAGCGATCTGGTCTACCCACAGCCCCAGGGCTGCCACATCCAGCCCTTTTCCGTCGTTGGTAAGCAAGGCACTGCCGATCTTGATAACCAGGCGACGGGCCTTTCGGAGCTGGAGGCGTTCACTCATGGTAGCGGTACTGTCTCTTCAGATTGTTACTCGGGGGCGTAGACCACTTCAACGTCGTAATCGTCGTCGTCAAAGTCGTCATCCTCATCGTCTTCACGGGCAGCACGACGAGCCTTGCGGTCTGCTTCAATCTTGGCGCGGGCTTCTTCGTCCATACGGCGACGACGGGCCGCTTCCTGCTCGGCGAAGTCCGGGTTTTCGGCCTCGGCTTCTGCTTGTTCTTCAATCCAGCGCATCACCGCCTGAACCAGGGGTTTGGTGCCTTCTCCGGTCAACGCGGAAATCCAGAACACCGGGCCATCCCAGCCAAGCTCATCCACGATAGCCTTGCAGTGCGCTTCGCGGTCTTCTTCCTGCACCATGTCCACTTTGTTCAGCACCAGCCAGCGCGGGCGGCTGGCCAGGGTTTCGCTGAACTTTTCCAGCTCGTGGGCGATGGCCCTTACCGCTTCAACCGGCGAGGAGCCGTCATAGGGAGCCACATCCACCAGGTGCAACAGCAAGCGGGTACGCACCAGGTGTTTCAGGAATCGGATACCCAGGCCGGCACCTTCAGCGGCACCTTCAATCAGGCCCGGAATATCGGCAATCACGAAACTCTGGTGCGCCTGCACACTGACCACGCCCAGATTGGGAACCAGTGTGGTGAACGGATAATCCGCCACTTTCGGACGGGCCGCAGAAACAGAGCGAATAAAGGTGGACTTACCGGCATTGGGCAAACCCAGCAAACCAACATCCGCCAGCACTTTCAGCTCCAGGCGCAGGTTGCGCAACTCGCCTTCAGAGCCCTTGGAGGTCTGGCGCGGCGCGCGGTTAACCGATGACTTGAAGCGGGTATTGCCCAGGCCGTGAAAACCACCCTGCGCCACTTTCAGGCGCTGGCCTTCCTTGGTGAGGTCACCCAGAACTTCGTGGGTGTCCATATCCACCACGGTAGTACCAACCGGTACCGGCAACACAAGGTCTTCGCCCTTGGTGCCGGTGCAGTTGCGGCCGGAGCCGGGCTCGCCGTTCTGGGCCTTGTGTTTGCGCTGGAAGCGGTAATCGATCAGCGTGTTCAGGGCGCTGTCTGCTTCCAGATAGACGGAACCGCCATCCCCGCCGTCGCCGCCGTCCGGGCCGCCTTTCGGCACGTATTTTTCCCGCCTGAAACTCAGGCAGCCATGGCCGCCCTTGCCGGCTTCAACAATGATGGTGGCTTCGTCTACAAATTTCATACGCCAATTGCCTTTGCATAAACTAAAAAGCCCCGCAGCCTCATGGAAGCTTTGCGGGGCTCCGGATTCACCTGAGGGCTGATCAGATCAGCATATCAGGCAAACCCAAGGTTCGACAGAACCGGATCGCCGCTGCTTACGCAGCCGGAACGATGCTTACGAACTTGCGGTTCTGCGGGCCTTTGGTTTCGAACTTCACCTGACCTTCCGCTTTCGCGAACAGGGTGTGGTCCTTGCCAATGCCTACGTTGCTGCCAGCGTGGAAACGAGTGCCACGCTGACGGATGATGATGCTGCCTGCAGTTACAGTCTCGCCGCCGTAGCGCTTGACACCAAGTCGTTTAGACTCGGAATCGCGACCGTTACGGGTACTACCTGCTGCCTTTTTATGAGCCATTACCAGCCTCCTTCATTAAGGGGTTATTCGAGAGCTTAGCCCTGGATACCCGTGATCTTTACTTCAGTAAACCACTGACGGTGGCCCTGACGCTTCATGTGGTGCTTACGACGACGGAACTTGATGATGTTGATCTTGTCGTGACGACCATGGCTAACCACTTCAGCGGTAACCTTGGCGCCTTCAACTACCGGAGCGCCAACTTTTACGTCGTCGCCGTTGGCAACCAGAAGAACACGATCGAACTCAACAGAGCCGCCGGTTTCAACTTCCAGCTTTTCCAGCTTCAGAGTTTCGCCTTCCTTTACACGGTGCTGCTTACCACCGCTAACAATAACTGCGTACATTCATAGTCTCCGCGATTGACCCATCCCTGCTCTTATCCACCTGGTTCTAAGGGAAGCGCTCTGGCGACCCTATTGCAGGGAGCGCAGGTTGGGATGAGTTGGGCGCGTGATTGTACGAAAAGCCGCCGGGCAATACAAGCCGGATTCCGGTTCAAGTTGACACTGTAGGCAGCAATACCTAGCATTGCCGCGACCTGCCCGAAAACTCAACGAAAACACCAGCAAGGGACGTTTCAGCCCGATGACAGCCCAGCGTATCCATGACACCGTGGCGGATGACTTCAGCCGCGTTAATGACCTGATTATCAAGCGGCTTGCCTCGGATGTCCCGATGGTGGAGAAAATCGCCCACTATATTATTGAGAGTGGCGGTAAGCGTTTGAGGCCCTTACTGGTTTTGCTGTCCAGCCGGGCCGCGGGCTACGGCCAGGACGACCATCTGAAGCTGGCAGCTGTCATTGAATTCCTGCACACCGCCACCCTGCTGCACGACGACGTTGTGGACACCTCCGACATGCGCCGGGGCCGCAGTACCGCCAACGCCAAGTGGGGCAACGCCCCGAGCGTGCTGGTAGGTGATTTCCTGTATGCCCGGGCCTTCGAGATGATGGTGGAGCTGGAAAGCCTGCCGATCATGAACGTGCTGTCCCACGCCACGGCGGTGATTGCCGAGGGCGAGGTGATGCAGCTGATGAACGTGAAGAACCCGGACCTCACCGAAGACCAGTACATGGTGGTTATCCATAACAAGACGGCCATGCTGTTCGAAGCCTCTTCCCACACCGGCGCACTGCTGGCCGGAGCGGACCCGGAACAGGAAGCCGCCCTGAAAGACTACGGCAAGCACCTGGGCCTGGCATTCCAGTTGGTGGACGACGTACTGGATTACCTGGGCGATGCCGAAGCCATGGGCAAGAACGTGGGCGATGACCTGGCCGAAGGCAAGACCACCCTGCCCCTGATTTACGCCATGGCCAACGGCAGCGACGAAGAGCGACAGCTGATTCGCCAGGCTATTCGCAAGGGTGGACTGGACGACTTGCCGAAGGTTCTGGACATCGTGAAGGCCTCCGGCGCCATTGAATACACCATGGCGAAAGCGAAAGAGCAGGCGCAGATCGCGAAAGACCTGCTGGCCTGCCTGCCGGAGACCGAGCACCGGCAATCACTGGAGCTGCTGACCGAAGTGGCTGTTGCCCGGGTCAGCTGAGCTGCGAGAGCCCCACGCGCTTATTTCTCAGTAAGCTCAGTTCAAACCATCACGCCCATGCGGCGAACTAAAATCCAGCTCCGGCCCCACCGGCACGATCTGGGTGGGGTTGATGGTGCGCTGGCTCACGTAGTAATGCTGCTTGATCTGGCGGATGTCCACGGTCTCCGCCACGCCCGGCACCTGATACAGCTCCCGCAAATAGCCGGACAGTTTCGGATAATCACGAATCTGCTGGCGATTGCATTTGAAGTGGCTGTAATACACCGCATCAAACCGGATCAGCGTGGTGAACAAGCGCCAGTCAGCTTCGGTGATCTGGCTGCCAGTGACATAGCGCTGGCTCTCCAGTTTCGCTTCCAGCCAGTCCAGTGATTCAAACAGCGCCTTGTAGGCCTCTTCGTATTTATCCTGGGCGGTGGCGAAACCGGCCTTGTATACGCCATTGTTGACCGTGTCGTACACCCGCTCGTTTACTGCGTCGATTTCACTGCGCAGGCTTTCAGGATACAGGTCCAGCTCGGCATTCACGCCATCCAGCTCATTAAACGCCGAATTGAACATGCGAATGATATCGGCGGATTCATTGCTGACGATGGTTTCCTGCTGCTTATCCCACAGCACCGGCACCGTCACCCGCCCTGAATAATCTGCCGCCGCGCGGGTGTATATCTGGTGCATGAAATCCGAGTTGTACAGGTGGTCCTGATGCTCCGCATCCCCGGGCCGGAATTCCCAGCCGTTCTCGACCATATCCGGGTGTACCACAGACACACCGATGTGCGGCTCCAGGCCCTTGAGTTTGCGGAAGATCAAGGTCCGGTGCGCCCAGGGGCAGGCCATGGACACATACAGGTGATAACGCCCACTCTCGGCGGCAAAGCCACCCTCACCTACCGCCCCGGCGGAGCCGTCTGCGGTGACCCAGTTCCGGAAGCGGGCAGCCTCACGCTCGAACTTGCCGCCGGTTTTGCCAGTGTCGTACCACTGGTCGTGCCATTTGCCGTCTACTAGTAAGCCCATATGGGACTCCTTGTTTTTGGCCACGGAATCCACGGAAGGACACGGAAAGAAAAGACTTAAAGATTTTTTTGCCACGAAATCCACGAAAAAACACGAACAAAGATTACTGACTAAAAGCACATAAAGTCTTTGTCCTTTCCTTTCGTGTTCTTTCGTGGATTTCGTGGCAAATCATTTTTCTTTTTTCCGTGTCCTTCCGTGGATTCCGTGGCAAAGAATTTCTACAACCTGAGGACAGACTAACCCCTGCCCTGCTACGCTGATAGCAAGCATTTCTGGCAAACACTTTCAGATTATTCGAACATGCATACAGCCATCACCATAGACGCACTTAAAGTACTGGACGCCATTGACCGCAAGGGCAGTTTTGCCGGGGCGGCGGGGGAGTTGTTCCGGGTGCCTTCGGCCATCAGTTACACGGTTCAGAAGCTCGAAGAAGATCTCAACGTCAGTATCTTTGACCGTAGCGGCCACAAAGCTGTGCTGACTCCGGCGGGGCGTTACCTTCTGGAGGAAGGACGGTCTTTGCTTGAGGCAGCGGAGAACCTGGCCCACTCCACCCGCCAGGTGGCTGAAGGCTGGGAAACGCGGTTGCGGATCGGGTTTAACTCACTGATGCCGGCAGACTGCCTGTTTCCCGCCATCGAGGCCTTTTACCAGCTGGGCGTGCCGGTGGATGTGCAGATTGTGGAAGAGGTTTTCGCCGGTGCCTGGGATGCCCTTCAAAGCCGGCGGGTGGATATGATTGTGGGTGCAGACCAGCTCAGCAAGCCGGCCGGCAGTTTTACTACCAAGGCGCTGGGCGAGGTGCCGTTTGTGTTTGCGGTGGCCGCCAACCATCCGCTGGCAAACGCGAAAGAGCCTCTGGCAGAGGCGGATATTGCACCGTATCCGGCCGCCGTTGCGGCAGATACTTCCCTGTCACTACCACCCGGCCATGCGGGTATTTTCCGCAGGCAGCGAACGCTTACGGTCAGTAATATTGATCAGAAAATTGCGGCCCAAGAGGCCGAACTGGGGGTAGGCTGGTTACCGGTGCCCCGCATCCGAGAACAGCTTGCCCGTGGTTCACTGGTTGCCAAGGAAGTGCACGAACCAAGGCCGGCCATTGCCATCCACCTGGCTCGGCACAGCGAAGACAAGGGCAAGGCCCTGATGTGGTTCTGGGATTACCTGGGCAATGACAACGGCATCCAGAACTGGCTTCAGCCGGAATAAATCCCGGGCAGCCTGGCCAACCGGCAGCCCGGGTGTTTGCGATATACTCGGCCACCCGCATCTTTAAAAGTGACACACAAGGGAGTGCGCTCAATGCGTCAGCTGTCGGAACTGGATGCCTCGTTCCTGTACCTGGAGTCGGAAACCACGCCCATGCATATTGGCGGCGTGTATCTGTTCGACGCCAGCGACCTGCAATACCCCCTGGCATTCAGCACCTTTGTCGCGTATCTGAGCAGCCGCCTGCACGTGGTTCCCCTGTTCCGCCAGAAGCTCAAGGAAATCCCCCTGCGCCTGGGGCGCCCCTACTGGATTGATGACCCGGATTTCAGCATCGAGCGGCACCTGGCCTATGTGAACCTGGGCGAACATGGCAAGCAGTCGAGCCTGATGTCGCTGGCCTCCAAAATCCTGGAAGAACCCCTGAAACGGGACCGCCCGCTGTGGCATATCACCTTCGTGGATGGCTTCAAGCTGGACGACCGGGAAGGCGAGAAAGAAGGCTTTGCCCTGATCGTAAAGCTGCACCACGCGGCTATCGATGCCTTCAGTGGCGAGGAAATCATGGGCAAGCTGCTGGAATACACGCCAGAGCCGCGCGCCATTCCCCAGCCCCGGCCCTGGCTGCCCCGGCCGGAACCGTCTGAAGAACGGGTATTTCTGCAGGCCGGCGCCAATATGCTGAAAACCCCGATGCAGTTTGCCTCGCTGGCTTACAATGCCGCCGAAGTCACCGCTCGCGGGCTCGTCCACAGGCAGCTTCGCAAGCTGCCCTTGCCGCTACCCCTGTTCACCGCACCCCACAGCCCGTTTAACCGGCAGATCACCGCCAACCGGCGGCTGGTTTCCACCCAGGTAAGTCTGTCCCGGCTGAAAGCCATCAAATCCAGCCTGGCTGACGTAACCCTGAACGATGTGGTTCTGGGCCTGTGTGCCGAAATCCTGCGCCGCTACCTGCTTGCGCAGGATAACGGCACCGACCGCTCACTGGTTGCCATGACCCCCATCTCCGTGCGCTCCAGTAGTCTGCGACGGGCTACCGGCAACCAGATGTCTGCCATGCTGCTGGACCTGGCCACCACCGAGCCAAACCCGGCAGCGCGGATTCGCCGCATTCACCGCAACGCGGTGGATTCGGAACCCTACCGCGAAGCCATTGCCGCCGACCGGCTCACCGAACTGCTGCCCTCTACCCTGCTGGCGCTCTCGGCCCGGCTGTATTCGGAACTGCAGGTGGCCCAGCGCTACCAGCCCCTGTTCAACCTGCCCATTACCAATGTACCTGGCCCACAGGTGCCACTGTTCCTGCAAGGCGCCAGGCTGGTACAGCAGTTCAACAGTGCACCGCTGTTCGACAGCATGGGGCTGGTAATTGTTGCGGTGAGCTATCAGGGCCAGCTGACCCTCAACTTCACCCTGTGCCCGGATGTGGTGGCGGATGGCGATGCATTTAAAGCGTTAACCGAGGAAAGCCTGGCCAGCATAGAAGAGGCGGTCGCCTCACTGGGCCCGGATGAAGGTAACGAGTTGCCGGCGAGCGGCAGCCAGAGCCTGACTGACGAACTGATGAACTACATGGAAGGTTTTCTGAAGAATGGTCTGAAGCGCTTCAAACGCTAAGTGAAAAGGCCGGGAACTGTGCCCGGCCTTTTGCGAACTTATTCGAACGCCCAGCGCAGGAACTCACGCTTTTCTTCTTCAGTGGCGTCGCCCCACAGGGCCTTCATCCGGTCCAGCGTTGATCCGGATTGCGCATCACCGCTCACGCCACTACCCGCCGGAACCGGGGTGCGGGCAGCCTTGCGTGCGGCCTGCGCATCCCACTCGCCTGAACTGGCAACCACTTCGCCGCTGCGATTCACCAGATCGGCTGAGAAGTCTTCCATCAGCGTCTCGGCTTCCTGGCGACTGGACGGCCTGGTGAAACTGAACCGATATTCTTCGCCGGCTACCGCATTAAAGCTCACCTGCTGCGGCTTGCTTTCAACGATGTGCACCTTGGACTCGCCGTTATCAACCACGCCGGCCTTGGCCCAGATGGTTTTATAGGTAAACACCACCTGATTCTGGCCCGGCAGCAAGCCGTAATCCAGCGCCAGGTCGTCCATCAGAAAGTTGGTCATTTCGCGACCGTTCACCTGCACAACGGTGATTTCTCCGGGCGACTTCAGCACCGCAGCATCTGCAGCTTCGGCGGGATCACCCTGCCAGGTATCAATGCGCGCAAGGGAGGAAGCACAGCCCACCAGGGTGACGCTGAGCATTAAAACCACCAGCTTGAAAAACCCGCGAACGTGACACATACTCATTTAGCTCCTTTTCCATAGGACGGCCCTTCAGTGGGCCAGGACACGTGACTGACAACTGCCAAGCATTCTGAACATACTCGGGGCTCAGGGCAAGAACGTCAAACCTTAAACTGCGCAATCAAAGCTCGGGAGGTTACCATGGACACCCAGCGAAGAACCGGAGAAGACGGACCACCACCCTTTCGCAGCAGCCGATTTTTCTGTGTTGGCAGCAAGTGGTATTTCACCACCCGGGAAGGCTTTGACAGCGGCCCCTTCGCCACCCGTGAGCGAGCGGAAATCGGGCTGAAGCGGTTCCTGCACGTGGTGCGTATGCTGCCAGACGAGCCGCAGCTGCACTGAACAGCACCGTTAGACGATATAGGGCATCACCCAGGTGTCGATTCCCCACAGGCAGGCCAGCGCCATGATGCCTGCGACGACGTCATCCACCATAATTCCCAGCCCGCCGGGTAGCCGGGTATCCAGCCAGTTTATAGGCCAGGGCTTGAGCACATCAAAGAAGCGGAACAGCATGAACGCCATCAGCACGCCGTAAATCTGGTCCGGGAACAGCCCCAGGGCAATCCACATACCCACAAACTCGTCCCATACAATGCCACCGTGGTCGTGCACCTTCAGGTCGTCGGCGGTTTTACCGCACAGCCAGATCCCCACCACAAATGCAGCCAATACCACCAGCCAGTAGGCCATCGGTGGCAACCAGGCGAACGCATACCAAACAGGAATAGCGGCCAGGCTACCCCAGGTGCCAGGTGCCTTTGGCGCAGCACCACTGCCAAAGCCGAAGGCCAGAAAATGCACCGGATGGCGCAGAAAGCCCGGCGGCAGGATGGCGGCCGGAGCATCCGGTTCATGCATCAAGTTATCGTCTGTCAATCAGACCTCCCGAAATGGTCATATCCCTGGGTTTGGTAGCCGGCAGGCGCGCCTGCTAACGTCAGCCCCGGCTCCGGCACAATCCGGCCGATCACCGTCAGTTGTTCACGGACTCGCGCAGGCAGCGCGGCCAGTGCTTCCGGGGCGATGGTCAGGCACAGCTGGTAGTCGTCACCGGCGGTCAGGGCCAGGTCCAGCGCCCGCACTCCCTGCAACTGCCTGAGCTCTTCCGACATCGGAATGCTGGCCACATCCAGTTCGGCGCCCACACCAGACGCCTCCAGAATGTGCTGTAAGTCTGCCAGCAGGCCGTCAGAAATATCGATAGCTGCGCTGGCCTTACCGGCCAGGCTTGCCCCGAGTTTCAGTTGGGGTTGCGGGCTATGGTAACTGGCCAGCAGGGCTTTTTGCCGTGCGCCCGGTTCCGGATCGTCAAGATAGTCCAGCGCAGCACCGGCATTGCCCAGCGGGCCGGTTACGCATACCCGGTCACCCTCTCGGGCGCCGGAGCGCAACAAAGCCTGGCCGGCCTTTACGGTGCCATGAACCTGGATAGTGATCGTTAACGGGCCTCGGGTGGTATCACCGCCGGCCAAGGTAATACTGAACGCCTGGCTGGCCCGGGACAGCCCTTCGGCAAAGCCCGCCAACCAGTCGGAATCTGCTTCCGGCAGGCTCAGGGCCAGGGTAAAGCAAACAGGCTCGGCGCCCATGGCCGCCAGGTCACTGACGGCTACTGCCAGTGACCGCCAACCAAGGTGGGAAGGAGCATAGTGAGGGGGGAAGTGGACACCCTCTACCAGGGTATCCACTGAAAACACCAGGTCGCGGCCCGGCGGCACCCGCTGGATGGCGCAGTCATCGCCGGGGCCAAGCACAAGCTGATCGTTCCTGGCGTTGCTTGCCAGCGGCTGGAAGTATTGCCGGATCAGCTCGAATTCACCCATGAATCAGCGTGGACGGGTTTCGGCCAGCCGCAGGCGGCGGCTCAGTTTGTCCAGCACACTGTTCACGAACTTGTGGCCTTCAGTACCGCCAAAGCGCTTGGTCATTTCGATCCCTTCGTTGATCACCACTTTATAGGGCACATCGATACGGCATTTCAGCTCGTAGGCACCCAGGCGCACGATGGCCAGTTCAACCGGGTCCACTTCTTTCAGGGGACGGTCGAGGAACGGCTCGATCAGCCTGTCCAGTTCAGCCTGCTCCCGGTGTACGCCCCGCAGCAGGTCGCGGAAGTACATGATATCCACCTTGCTCATGTCGTTATCAACCATGAACTCGGCTTCAATATCAGAGATCGGAGACTTGCTGAAGTGCCGCTGATACAGGCCCTGCATAGCAAGGGCCCGTGCCCGGCGGCGGTCGCCGGCTTTTGGCTGGCTGGTTTTCCCCGGTTGGGGAGAGGTATCACCCGCTTCGCTCATTACTCACCCAACTTTTTGAACAGACTGACCATTTCCAGGGCAGTAATCGCAGCTTCCGCACCTTTGTTACCGGCCTTAGTGCCGGAGCGCTCGATGGCCTGCTCGATAGAATCCACGGTCAGTACACCGAAGGTGACCGGCACGTCGGTTTCCAGGCTGACAGCGCCCAGGCCACTGGAGGCTTCACCGGCTACGTATTCAAAGTGTGGAGTACCACCACGAATCACTGCGCCCAGGGCGATGATGGCGTCGTAGTCGGAGGTTTCCGCCACACGCTTGACCGCCAGCGGCATTTCGTAGGCACCCGGTACGCGGATAATGGTGATGTCGTCATCGGCAATACCGTGGCGGCGCAGGGTATCTACCGCACCTTCCACCAGGCTTTCTACAACAAAGCCGTTAAACCGGCCAACCACCAGCGCGTAACGGCCGCTGCACTGGGTAAAATCACCTTCAATTACTTTGATATCTGCCATCTCGGGCTCCTTCTCGGGCTGCCGGAATCAGGGCGGCAGCCGGGTTGATCATTCGTGGGTATAGGGTACGTATTCCACCACTTCCAGGTCGAAACCGGAGATGGCGGAGAATTTCACCGGCGGGCTCAGCAGGCGCATTTTGCCCACGCCGATGTCACGCAGAATCTGCGAACCGGTACCCACGGTAAAGTACACACCGGAGCTGCCCTTGCCTGCTGACTTCGGGCCCTGGTCGTAGAATTCCTGGATACGGTCTTCTAGGTTGTAGGTGTCTTCCGCGCTGTTGAGCAGAACCACCACGCCGCGCCCTTCAGTGGCCACTTTTTCAAGGGCATGGTGCAGCGGCCAGCTGCGGGAATCCTTGCGCCGGGCACCCAGCAGGTCGCGCAGGGTGTCGGTAATATGTACCCGCACAAACACCGGCTCATCCGGGCTGATGTCGCCCATCACCATGGCCAGGTGGGTGGCACCCTGAACATTGTCCCGGTAGGTGCGCAACTTGAACACACCATATTCGGTATCCAGCTCGTGCTCTTCCACACACTCCACGGTTTTCTCGTTCATGGTGCGGTAGTGGATCAGGTCTGCGATGGTGCCGACCTTAAGTCCGTGCTCTTCGGCAAAGCGTTCCAGGTCTTCACGGCGGGCCATGGAGCCATCGTCGTTCATGATCTCGCAGATCACACCGGCTGGCTCGCAACCGGCCAGGGCGGCCAGGTCACAGGAGGCTTCGGTGTGGCCGGCACGGCTCAATACACCGCCGGGATCGGACATCAGCGGGAAGATATGGCCCGGCTGAACCAGGTCAGACGCCTTGGCATCGCGCGCTACGGCAGCCTGTACGGTGCGGGCGCGGTCAGCGGCCGAGATGCCGGTGGTGACGCCTTCACGGGCTTCGATAGACAGCGTGAACTTGGTGCCGAAGCCGGAGGCGTTCTGCTGAACCATCAGTGGCAGGCCCAGCTGTTCGCAACGCTGCCGGGTCATGGGCATGCAGATCAGGCCGCGGCCGAACCTCGCCATAAAGTTGATGGCTTCCGGCGTGCAGTGTTCTGCTGCCATTACCAGGTCGCCTTCGTTTTCGCGATCTTCGTCGTCCATCAGGATAACCATCTTGCCCTGACGGATATCTTCGATTATCTCTTCAATACTGTTCAGTGCCATACGGTTCCGCACCCTGTCACTCCTGCCCTCACCATTGAAGGCACGGAGGAATGAATTGAATGTTTAGTGGCGGGCCAGGATCAATCGCTGATCCTCTCCTACCTGGCGGCGATCCAGCACCTTCCATTGCACTTTGTCTGCCATGACTTCGATGGGCAGGTGGGCGGTCGGGCGCCCGGTACTGCCCAGAAAAACCGGTGCCTGGTAGAGCCAGAGTTCGTCTACCAGGTTCTCGTTGATAAAGGTGCCTGCCAGTGTCGGGCCGGCCTCTACCAGTAATTCGTTGATGCCCAGCTCACCCAGGGCATCCAGCAACTCGGAGACATCCACGCCGTTGTCTTTCCAGGCCACGCCGGTGAGGCGAACACCCAGTGCCGCCAAATCCTGCGCCGGGCCGGTGGCCAGGGTGGAGCTGGCACAGAACACCTGCACGTTACCACCCCGAAGAATCCGGGCTGTGGACGGTGTACGGGCATCGCGGTCTGCAATCACCCGCAGCGGCTGACGCGACGGATCAGTGGCTTCGCCGATATCGCCCATTTCGTCCCGACGCACCGTCAGGGACGGATCATCGGCCAAAACCGTACCGACACCTGTCAGAATAGCATCACTCATGGCCCGCAGCCTTTGCACGTCTTGCCGTGCCTCGGGCCCGGTAATCCACTGGCTTTCACCGGAAGCCATAGCGGTGCGGCCATCCAGGCTCGCGGCCATCTTAAGCCGTACCCAGGGCCGTCCGGTGCGCATACGTTTCATGAAACCCGGATTCAGGCGGGCGGCTTCATCCCCCATCAGGCCTTCAGTAACCCGGATACCGGCGTCCCGCAGCATATCCAGCCCCCGGCCAGACACCGAGGGGTTGGGGTCTGTCGTTGCCGCAAACACCTGGGCAACTCCGGCCTCTATCAGCGCCTTCGCACAGGGCGGCGTGCGGCCGTAGTGGCTGCAGGGCTCAAGGGTAACGTAGGCCGTAGCGCCCCGGGCTTCATACCCGGCCTGGCTCAGGGCCCGCACTTCCGCATGGGCCTCGCCGGCCCGCTCGTGCCAGCCTTCACCAACAATCCGGTTACCCCTGGCGATCACGCAGCCAACCCTGGGGTTCGGATGGGTGGAATAACGGCCGCGCCAGGCCAGCTGGATGGCCCGGGCCATCATTGCCCGGTCACGGTCTGAAATCATTCTTTGCCTTTGTCTGACTGGTTATCCGCCAGCACACGGGCAACATCCACGGCGGCATCGCCATTGCCCTGAGACAAGCGCTCGATTTCTTCCTTGAACTCGTTGATGTCCTGAAAGCTGCGATATACCGAGGCAAAGCGTACATAGGCCACTTTGTCGAGCTGGCGCAGTTCGGTCATTACTTCTTCGCCCAGCTGCATGGATTTTACTTCACGCTCGCCGGTGGCTCTCAGGCGGTATTTGATCCGGTTCAGGGCAGCATCGATCTGCTCGATGCTCACCGGCCGTTTTTCCAGTGCCTTCATCAGCCCTGCCCGCAGTTTTTCTTCATCAAAGGGCTGACGGGTGCCGTCCTGCTTGACCACCCGGGGCATCACCAGTTCGGCGGTTTCAAAGGTGGTAAAACGCTCGTGGCAGGACAAGCACTCCCTGCGGCGGCGCACCTGGTCGCCCTCGGCCACCAGACGTGAATCAATCACCTTGGTATCGGCTTCACCACAGAAAGGACAATGCATAATTCACAGGCTCCGGAAAGGAAGAACCCGGGTGGTCCTTGCGGAGCACCCGGGCAGGCACACTACCGTGCGTTTCAGCCGTAAACCGGGAAGCGGGCACACACCGCTTCAACCTGTTCACGCACGCGGCTGATCACGGCGTCGTCTTCAAGGTTGTCGAGGATGTCGCACATCCAGCCGGCCAGGTCACGGCACTCCTGCTCACCAAAGCCGCGAGTGGTAACCGCCGGGGTACCGATACGCAGGCCGGAGGTGACGAACGGCGAACGCGGATCGTTCGGAACGGCGTTCTTGTTCACGGTGATGTGGGCGCGGCCCAGGGCGGCGTCGGCATCTTTACCGGTGATGTCCTGCTTGATCAGGCTGACCAGGAACAGGTGGTTTTTGGTGCCACCGGAAACCACGTCAAAGCCGCGCTCGATGAACACTTCGGCCATGGCGGCAGCGTTCTTGACTACCTGCTGCTGGTAGGCCTTGAATTCGTCGCTCATGGCTTCCTTGAAGCACACAGCCTTGGCGGCGATGACGTGCATCAGCGGGCCACCCTGACCGCCAGGGAATACGGCGGAGTTCAGTTTCTTGTGCAGGTCTTCGTCGTCGCAGGCCAGAATCAGGCCGCCACGGGGACCGCGCAGGGTCTTGTGGGTAGTGGTCGCCACTACGTGGGCGTGGGGCACCGGGTCCGGATACACGCCAGCGGCAACCAGGCCAGCCACGTGGGCCATGTCTACGAACAGGTAGGCGCCCACTTTGTCTGCAATGGCGCGGAAGCGGGCAAAGTCCAGCTCCTGGGAGTAGGCAGAGAAACCGGCAATGATCATCTTCGGCTTGTTCTCAACGGCCAGGGCTTCCACTTCGTCGTAATCGATCAGGCCGGTTTCCGGGTTGAGGCCATACTGGACGGCGTGGTAGATCTTGCCGGAGAAGTTCACGCTGGCACCGTGGGTCAGGTGACCGCCGTGGGCCAGGCTCATACCCAGAACGGTGTCGCCGGGCTTGAGCAGCGCCATGAATACGGCGGAGTTAGCCTGGGAGCCGGAGTGCGGCTGCACGTTGGCGTAGGCGGCACCAAACAGTTCCTTGGCACGGTCAATGGCCAGCTGCTCGGCAATATCGACAAACTCGCAGCCACCGTAGTAGCGCTTGCCGGGGTAGCCTTCGGCGTATTTGTTGGTCAGCACGCTGCCCTGGGCTTCCATCACCCGAGGGCTGGTGTAGTTTTCGGATGCGATCAGCTCGATGTGCGCTTCCTGACGCTTCTCTTCCGCCTGCATGGCGTTCCACAATGCGTCATCGAATCCGGCGATTTTCATATCACGATTAAACATGGATGTGCTGCCCCTGTCTGTATGCTGGCCCGGCGCTGCCCCTGTGCATGCCGTAACCCCTGAAATTTTGGGCCGCTATTCTATCGCGAATGCGGGTTAAAAATCATCCTTTATGCCGTCCGCAGATACCGGCACACCGGTGATCCCGGTTTTTGCTCAATTGCTATCCCTTTGGGGTTTAGATACCTTACGGGGTTCTGTTTTCAGGCAGGTTGTGAGTGGACCTGCCTTAGTGACTTTTGCCACGGAATCCACGGAAGGACACGGAAAGAAGATTAAAGATAGTTTTGCCACGAAATCCACTAAATGACACGAAAGGAAAAGATAAAAAGCTTTTCTTTTATGCAGTTAATTTTCGTGTTCTTTCGTGGATTTCGTGGCAAAAAGTATTTGTCTTTAATTTTTCCGTGTCCTTCCGTGTTCTTCCGTGGCAAAACCCAGCAAAAAGAGGTTTAAGCCAAGATGGCCCAGTACGTATTTAGCATGAACCGCGTGGGCAAGGTGGTTCCGCCCAAGCGGGAGATTCTTAAAGACATTTCCCTGAGCTTCTTCCCGGGCGCCAAGATTGGCGTGCTGGGTCTGAACGGCTCCGGTAAATCGACCCTGCTGCGTATCATGGCGGGCGTGGACCAGGACTACATCGGCGAAGCCCGGCCCCAGCCCGGAATCAATGTGGGCTACCTGCCCCAGGAGCCGGAGCTGGATGAAGAGAAGACCGTAAAGGAAATCGTGGACGAGTCCGTAGCCCATGTTCACAACGCCCTGGCTGAATTGGACAAGGTATACGCCGCCTACGCCGAGCCGGATGCCGACTTTGACGAGCTGGCTAAGAAACAGGGCGAGCTGGAAGCGATCATCCAGGCCACCGACGGCCACGATATCGAACGCAAGATGGAAGTCGCTGCAGACGCCCTGCGCCTGCCGGCCTGGGACCAGAAGGTGAAAGTACTGTCCGGTGGTGAGCGCCGCCGCGTGGCCCTGTGCCGCCTGCTGCTGTCCGGCCCGGACATGCTGCTGCTGGACGAGCCTACCAACCACCTGGACGCCGAATCCGTAGCCTGGCTGGAGCGCTTCCTGCACGATTACGATGGCACCGTGGTTGCCATCACCCACGACCGTTACTTCCTTGACAACGTAGCCGGCTGGATCCTGGAACTGGACCGTGGCCAGGGCATTCCGTTCGAAGGCAACTACAGCCAGTGGCTGGAGAACAAAGAGAAGCGCCTGGAGATGGAATCCAAGCAGGAGGCCGCGCACCAGAAGGCCATCAAACAGGAGCTGGAGTGGGTTCGCTCCAACGCCAAGGGCCGCCAGTCCAAGAGCAAGGCCCGCATGGCACGCTTCGAGGAAATGAGCTCCCAGGAATTCCAGAAGCGCAACGAAACCAACGAACTGTACATCCCGCCCGGACCTCGCTTGGGCGACAAGGTGATCGAAGTAGACGGTATCAGCAAGGCCTTCGGTGACCGTCTGCTGTATGAAAACGTCTCACTCAACGTACCGGCCGGTGCCATTGTCGGCATTATCGGCGGTAACGGCGCCGGTAAGTCCACCCTGTTCAAGATGATCGCGGGCATGGACAAGCCGGACTCCGGCACCATCACCGTGGGCGAAACCGTGGAACTGGCCTATGTGGACCAGATGCGCGACCTGGACGGCAGCAAGACCGTGTGGGAAGAACTGTCGGATGGCCAGGACATCATCAAGGTAGGCAACTACGAGACGCCATCCCGCGCCTACGTGGGCCGTTTCAACTTCAAGGGCACCGACCAGCAGAAGCGGGTGGGCGACCTGTCCGGTGGTGAGCGCAACCGCCTGCACCTGGCCAAGCTGCTGAAACAGGGCGGCAACGTATTGCTGCTGGACGAACCCACCAACGACCTGGACGTGGAAACCCTGCGCGCCCTGGAAGAAGCGTTGCTGAATTTCCCGGGCTCCGCCCTGGTAATCTCGCACGACCGCTGGTTCCTGGACCGCGTGGCCACCCACATCCTGGCGTTCGAAGACGACGGCGAAGTAGTCTACTTCGAAGGCAACTTCACCGACTACGATGCCGACTTCAAGAAGCGCAAAGGGGATTCTGCCATGCAGCCCAAGCGCATGAAGTACAAGAAGCTGGCCTGATGGCAAAGGTAAAAACCGCCTACGTCTGCACCGAATGCGGTGCGGACTATTCCAAGTGGCAGGGCCAGTGCACGGCCTGCCATGAATGGAACACCATCAGCGAAGTGCGCGGGGTATCCGGCCCGGGTAAAGGCGCCCGTAGCGCCAGGTTCGAAGGCTACGCCGGCAGCCTGTCGGCAGTCAAAAGCCTGGACGAAGTCAGCCTGGCCGAACAGGCCCGCATCAGCACCGGCATGCAGGAATTCGACCGGGTACTGGGCGGCGGTCTTGTGGAAGGCTCTGCCGTACTCATGGGTGGCCACCCGGGCGCAGGTAAAAGTACCCTGCTGCTGCAGGCAGTATGTCAGCTCGCCGCCCAGCACCCTGCCCTGTACGTAACCGGTGAGGAATCCCTGCAGCAGGTGGCCATGCGCGCCAAGCGGCTGGGCCTGCCCACCAAAGACCTGAAAATGCTCTCGGAAACCTCCGTGGAACGCCTGCTGCAGGTAGCAGAAGCGGAAAAACCCCGCATCCTGGTGATCGACAGTATCCAGGTAATGCACGTGGCGGAAATCGAATCCGCCCCCGGCTCGGTCTCCCAGGTACGCGAGAGTGCGGCGTTCCTCACCCGCTTTGCCAAGCAGACCGGCACGATTCTGCTACTGGTCGGCCACGTCACCAAAGACGGCAGCCTGGCCGGCCCGAAGGTGCTGGAGCACATGATCGACTGCTCGATCCTGCTGGAAGGCTCCAGCGACAGCCGTTACCGCACCCTTCGCGGCATCAAGAACCGCTTCGGTGCGGTGAATGAGCTGGGCGTATTCGCCATGCTGGAACAGGGCCTGAAGGAAGTAAAAAACCCCAGCGCCATCTTCCTGAACCGGGGCGAAGAAGCCGCGCCGGGCAGTGTGGTGATGGTGGTCTGGGAAGGCACAAGGCCAATGCTGGTGGAAATCCAGGCACTGGTGGATATGGCCCAGGGCAGCTACCCGAGGCGTGTAGCCGTAGGCACGGATCAGAACCGGTTGGCGATGCTGCTCGCCGTACTGCACCGCCATGGCGGGATGCATGTGGCGGATCAGGATGTGTTCGTGAACGTGGTGGGTGGCGTAAAGGTCAACGAGACCAGTGCAGACCTGGCGCTGCTTGCAGCGGTGGTTTCATCCTTCCGCAACCGGGCTTTGCCGCAGGATCTGGTAATCTTCGGGGAAGTCGGCTTATCTGGCGAAATCCGCCCGGTGCCAAGCGGACAGGAGCGCATCTACGAAGCTGCCAAGCACGGCTTTACGCGGGCCCTGGTGCCCAAAGGCAACGCACCGAGAAAGCCGGTGGAGGGCATGAAAGTCATCCCGGTAACCAAGCTATCGGATGCCCTTTCAGCGCTGGAGGAGCTTTAGAGTTCCCGGCTTCGAGGTTTGGAGCACAGGGGCAGTGTCGGGATCCCTTTTCCAAAAACCGCTACGAGCACATCCATGTGCGCTTCTCTCCGGCCATCCATGGCCTCCGAAATTTTTGGAAAAGGTATCCCGACACTGCCCCTCCATACATTGCAAAAGCCTGCAAAACACCGTCAGGACAAATCACCCAATAAGCTTGGCGAAATCCCGTTCTAACAGGGCCAAGTCCCCAAGCTTACTGGCAACCAACCGCTCCAGGTTTTCAGTACTTTCAGCGTCTATGTAATCACACCGAAAACCAAGCCGCTCATCATCCGTATGCCTCAGCTCAACGGCCATAACAATGCCAGTCGCATGGCCGTCTACGTGAATCACCACCTCGAACGGCTTGTTGTACGGTAAGGCCTCACCCGCCGGGCGCCTGACCATCACCCCACCGAAAGAAATATCCAGCACCTCGGACGACCAGACCTGGTCTTCACAGAACAATTCACAGGGAGCCCCGAACTCCATTCGGCTGAATTTACGTTTCTCTTTATTTGACGGTGCCAAGGCAAAACTCCTGTCAGGTTGGCTCTGTTTTGACTATAGACCCGACACAAACAGAAGCACAACAAGCCAAAGGTCTTTGACTGCGTCAAATAAGGTAAAACGGTATAAACCAAAGAAAAACAGCGAGAACACTCAGACTATTTCACGGAGCGGGAACAGCGGGCTGGTGGGTGCGCCTCCAAAAAATTTCGGAGGCCATGGATGGCCGGAGAGAAGCGCACATGGGTGAGACAAGCGTTGATGAAGCGTAGCTTCATGCGCAGTCGAACGACAGCAATCTATGATTGCTGGCCGGACCCGCTTGCGGGGGCTCGTAGCGGTTTTTTGGAGGCGCACCCACCAGATCGCCACCCCCAACCCTAGCAGGCTAGGAGCGGCCTGGAACCAATTCGGAACAAAAGTGAGAGGTTACTGGTGATACTCGGCACTGAGCTCGACAACGGCATTAATAAACGCCCCGGCATGCTCCGGATCCACATCCGGGGTAATTCCATGCCCCAGGTTGAAGATATGCCCGGAGCCGGAACCATAGCGGGACAGGATGTCTGCCACTTCCTGCCGGATGCGCTCTTTCGGCGCATACAGCATGGCCGGGTCCATGTTGCCCTGCAGGGCTACCTTGTCACCCACGCGGGCGCGGGCGTTGCCGATGTCGGTGGTCCAGTCCAGGCCAACGGCATCACAGCCGGAGTCGGCGATGGACTCCAGCCACTGGCCGCCGTTTTTGGTGAACAGGATTACCGGCACAGGGCGACCTTCGCTTTCGCGGATCAGGCCGGCGACGATTTTCCTCATGTAACGCAGGGAGAATTCTTCGTAGGCCCAGCTGCTCAGCACGCCGCCCCAGGTATCGAAAATCTGCACCGCCTGGGCGCCGGCCTTGATCTGGCCGTTCAGGTAATCGATAACGGCATCCGCCAGGTGGTCCAGCAAGCGATGCATGACTTCCGGCTGGCCGTACATCAGCTTCTTGGCTTCTGAGAAGGTCTTCGAGGAGCCACCTTCAATCATATAGGTGGCCAGGGTCCAGGGGCTGCCGGAAAAGCCAATCAGCGGTACCCGGCCGTTCAGTTCACGGCGGATGGTGGAGACCGCGTTCATCACGTAGTCCAGGTCGGACTCGGCATTCATTTTCGGCAGTGCGTCTACGTCTGCTTCGGAACGGATCACTTTGCGGAATTTCGGGCCTTCTCCGGTTTCGAAGTACAGGCCCAGCCCCAACGCATCGGGAATGGTCAGGATGTCGGAGAACAGGATGGCGGCATCCAGCGGGTAGCGTTCCAGCGGCTGCAGGGTCACTTCACAGGCCAGCGGGGTGTTCTTGCACAGGCTGAGGAAGTCGCCGGCCTTGGCCCGGGTTGCGCGGTATTCCGGCAGGTAACGGCCGGCCTGGCGCATCATCCACACCGGGGTGCGGTCTACGGGCTGGCGCATGAGGGCGCGCAGGAAGCGATCGTTCTTCAGCTCAGTCATAATTCCAGTCTTCTCGTCGGTAAATGGTCAGAGATAATGGGAAGCAATGATACCCCGTTTGCGCCAATAAAAAAGGGCGGCTTTCCACTAGAAAGCCGCCCTTCTGACACCGGTCAAGCCGTTAATCAGACATCCAGGTAATCCAGGATGCCTTCTGCTGCCTGACGGCCTTCCCAGATGGCGGTAACCACCAGGTCAGAACCGCGCACCATATCGCCACCGGCGAAGATTTTCGGGTTGCTGGTCTGGAACGGGAATTCCGCCTGCTCCGGCGCGGTTACCCGGCCGGAGTCGTCGGTGTTTACGCCGAACTCGTCAAACCAGGGCGCCGGGCTCGGGCGGAAGCCGAAGGCCACCAGCACCGCGTCTGCCGGGATGATTTCCTCGCTACCGGGCACCACTTCCGGGCGGCGGCGGCCGTTTTCATCCGGGGCGCCCAGTTCGGTGGTGACCACTTTCACGCCTTCCACCTTGCCGTTGCCCACGATTTCAACGGGCTGGCGGTTGAACAGGAACTTCACACCCTCTTCCTTGGCGTTAGCCACTTCCCGGCGCGAACCCGGCATGTTTTCTTCGTCCCGGCGGTAGGCGCAGGTCACGCTTTCCGCCTGCTGGCGAATGGAAGTGCGGTTACAGTCCATGGCGGTGTCGCCGCCACCGAGCACCACGACATTCTTGTCTTTCATGTCAATGAACTCACCGGGCTTTTGCTCGAAGCCCAGGCGGCGGTTCACGTTGGATACCAGGAACGGCAGAGCATCATACACACCGGGCAGGTCTTCGCCCGGGAAGCCGCCCTTCATGTAGGTGTAGGTGCCCATGCCCATGAACACGGCATCGAACTCGTCGATGATCGCCTTCAGCTGAACATCCTTGCCCACCTCGGTATTGAGGCGGAATTCCACGCCCATTTCCTCGAACACCTGCCGGCGCCGGGCCATCACGGATTTTTCCAGCTTGAACTCGGGGATGCCGAAGGTCAGCAGGCCACCGATCTCCGGATACCGATCAAACACCACCGGTTTCACGCCATTGCGCACCAGGATGTCGGCACAGCCAAGGCCCGCCGGGCCAGCGCCGATTACCGCCACTTTCTTATCCGTCCACTTCACGTTGGACATATCCGGCTTCCAGCCCAGGGCGAAGGCGGTGTCGGTGATGTACTTTTCAACGGAGCCGATGGTAACTGCGCCGTAGCCGTCGTTCAGGGTACAGGCACCTTCACACAGTCGGTCCTGCGGGCACACCCGGCCGCAGACTTCCGGCAGGGAGTTGGTCTGGTGGCACAACTCCACGGCTTTCATGATGTTGCCTTCCGACACCAGCTTCAGCCAGTTCGGAATGTAGTTGTGTACCGGGCACTTCCACTCGCAATACGGGTTACCGCACTCCAGGCACCGATGCGCCTGCGAGGCCGCATGGGTTTCGCTGAACGGGTGGTAGATTTCCCCGAACTCTTTCTTGCGCTTCTTGGCGGGCACCTTCTTGGGGTCTACCCGCCCTACTTCCACAAACTGAAAGTCATTATGGAGACGTTCTTTCATGTTGCTGCTCTCTTCATCTCGATTTCGACGGGGGCTGCGCCTGCCGGCAACAGCCCATCAACCTTTCTGAACCCGGGGTTATTCCGGGCGGGCACGGGTATTGGCCAGCAGGCTGCGCAGGTTCGCGGCCTTGGGCTTGACCAGCCAGAACCGGCCGATGTAATCGTCGAAATCCTCCAGAAGGTGCTCGGCCCAGGCACTTCCGGTTTCTGAAATATGCTCCCGGATTACACCGCGCAGGTGGTTCCGGTAGGCTTCCATGTCTTCCCGGGAGATCCGCTGGATATCCACCAGCTCGTGGTTGTACTTGTCCACGAAGGTGTTATCCAGGTCCAGTACGTAGGCGAAGCCGCCGGTCATACCGGCACCAAAGTTGTAGCCGGTGGAGCCCAGTACGGTTATCAGACCGCCGGTCATGTATTCACAGCAGTGATCGCCTGCGCCTTCCACCACTGCGTGGGCACCGGAGTTACGCACGGCAAAACGTTCGCCTGCGGTACCGGCGGCAAACAGCTTGCCTCCGGTGGCACCGTACAGACAGGTGTTACCGATGATGGAGGTTTCCTGGGTGTTGAAGTCGCTGCCACGGGGCGGCTTGACCACCAGCTTGCCACCGGTCATGCCCTTGCCCACGTAGTCGTTGGCGTCGCCTTCCAGCACCATGTTCAGGCCACCCACGTTCCAGACACCAAAACTCTGGCCAGCCGTACCGGTAAGGTCCAGCGTGATGGCTGCATCAGCCATGCCCTGGTTGCCATGCCGGGCGGCAATTTCACCAGACAGGCGGGCGCCGATGGAACGGTCGCAGTTGGTGACTTTGTAGCTCCAGGCGCCACCGGATTTCTCGGCGATAGCGGCGGCAGTGTCTTTCACCATCTGTTCTGCCAGTTTGCCCTCATCGAAGGGCTGGTTGCGCTCAACCTGGCACACCTGCGGCTTGTCAGCCGGAATATGATCGTTCTGCAGCAGGCGGCTGAGGTCCAGTTTCTTCTGGCGCTCGGTGTCGCCCGGCAGGCGTTCCAGCAGGTCTACGCGACCTACGAGTTCTTCCAGGCTGCGCACGCCCAACTTGGCCAGCCACTCCCGGGTTTCTTCCGCCACAAAGCGGAAGAAGTTCATGGCCATTTCCACGGTACCTTTGAAGTGCTCTTCCCGCAGGTAGTCGTTCTGGGTGGCCACACCGGTGGCGCAGTTGTTCAAATGGCAGATCCGCAGGTATTTACAACCCAGGGCCACCATGGGCGTGGTGCCGAAACCGAAGCTTTCAGCACCCAGAATGGCGGCTTTCACCACGTCCAGGCCGGTCTTGATACCGCCATCGGTCTGCAGGCGAATCTTGCCGCGCAGATCGTTGGCGCGCAGGGCCTGCTGGGTTTCGGTCAGGCCCAGCTCCCAGGGCGAACCGGCGTAACGGATGGAGGTCAGCGGGCTGGCCGCAGTACCGCCGTCGTAGCCGGAAACGGTGATCAGGTCGGCGTAGGCCTTGGCCACGCCGGCGGCGATGGTGCCGACACCAGGCTCGGATACCAGTTTCACCGACACCAGCGCTTCCGGGTTCACCTGTTTAAGGTCGAAGATCAGCTGCGCCAGGTCTTCGATGGAGTAGATGTCATGGTGCGGCGGCGGTGAAATCAGGGTCACGCCGGGCACCGAGTAACGCAGCCGGGCGATCAGGTCATTCACCTTGCCACCGGGCAGCTGGCCGCCCTCACCGGGCTTGGCACCCTGGGCCACCTTGATCTGCATAACATCCGCACTGCGCAGGTATTCAGCCGTTACGCCGAAACGACCGGAGGCCACCTGCTTGATCTTGGAGCGCTTGTTAGTGCCATAGCGGGCCGGGTCTTCCCCGCCCTCACCTGAGTTGGAGCGGCCACCCAGGGTGTTCATGGCTACAGCCAGGGCTTCGTGGGCTTCCGGAGACAAGGCACCGAGAGACATGGCAGCGGAATCGAACCGGGGGAAGATGCTTTCCACCGGCTCTACTTCATTAAGGTCGATGCCTTTAATATCTTTCTTGAAGGTCAGCAGATCCCGCAAGGTCGCCACCGGGCGCTCGTTCACCAGGCCTGCGTATTCCTTGTAGTGACCATAGTCGCCGCTGATAACGGCATCCTGCAGCTTCGCCACCACATCCGGGTTGAAGGCATGGTATTCCTGGCCGTGTACATACTTCAGCAGACCACCGGGAGACAGGGACTTGCGGGGTTTCCAGGCTACAGCGGCCAGTTGTTCCTGGTCCTGCTGGAAGTCATAGAAGTCCGCACCCTTAATACGGCTGGGTACACCTTTGAAGCACAGATCCACAACGCTGTCGGCCAGGCCGATGGCCTCGAACAGTTGGGCACCCCGATAGGAGGTAATGGTGGAGATCCCCATCTTGGACAGGATCTTCAGCAAGCCCTTGTTGATGCCCTTGCGGTAATTGTTCTTGGCCTGGACCGGGTCCATCAGCATTTCGCCGGTGCGGATCAGGTCGTTCAGCACCTGGTAGGCCAGGTACGGATACACCGCGGTGGCACCAAAACCGAACAGCACCGCAAAGTGGTGCGGGTCCCGGGCCCAGCCGGTTTCCACGATGATGTTGGAATCGCAACGCAGGCCGTTACGCACCAGGTGGTGGTGAACGGCGCCGGTGGCCATCAGGGAGTTGATCGGCAGTTCGCCCTCGGCCAGCCCCTTATCGCTCAGAATCAGCAGTACCTTGGCACTGCGCGCGGCATTGGCCGCCTGCTCGCAGATA
The DNA here is from genome assembly GCF_021282325.1 of Marinobacter sp. G11. Classification (NCBI taxonomy): domain Bacteria; kingdom Pseudomonadati; phylum Pseudomonadota; class Gammaproteobacteria; order Pseudomonadales; family Marinobacteraceae; genus Marinobacter; species Marinobacter sp. G11. The sequence continues at coordinate 105,194 of NZ_JAJSPB010000006.1, read as the reverse complement.
CGGCGAACCGCCTGCTCCAGTCCCTCTTCCGGGCGGTAGCTCAGGGCAATGTGCTCAACCTCGAAGCCCGGACGATCGTTGTTGCTGATCTTCAGGAACTTGGCGGGGGACAGCACCGGCGTGGTCAGGATGATCCGGTTGGCGTGGTCCGGGGTTTCCTGGAACACGTTCTTTTCGGCACCCAGACACGTCTCCAGAGACATCACAATGGTCTCGCGGAGCGGGTCGATGGGCGGGTTGGTCACCTGGGCAAACTTCTGCCGGAAGTAGTCGGCCACATGGCGAACCTTGCTGGACAGCACCGCCATGGGGGTATCGTCACCCATGGAGCCAACCGCTTCCTGGGCACCCTCTCCCAGGGGCCGCAGCACCTGGTCCCGCTCTTCGAACGAGACGTTGAACATCTTCTGGTGCACCAGAAGATCGTCCGATTCCATCAGCCGGAACTCGGGTGTGGCCTGGTCCAGGGTGGTTTCGATTCGCAGGGAGTTGCCCCGCAGCCAGCGCTTGTAAGGCTTGGCGTTTTTCAGCCGCTCATCGATATCCGGTGTGTGCAGTACTTCGCCGGTTTCGGTGTCGATGGCGAGCATCTGGCCCGGCCCTACCCGGCCCTTGGCAACCACGTCGTCCGGGGTGTAGCTGTAGGTGCCGACTTCAGATGCCAGTGTAATAAAGTCATCCTTGGTAACCACCCAGCGCGCCGGGCGCAGGCCGTTACGGTCGAGCATACACAGGGCGTAGCGGCCGTCGGACATCACCAGGCCGGCCGGGCCATCCCAGGGCTCCATGTGCATGGAGTTGTATTCGTAGAAGGCGCGCAGGTCCGGGTCCATGGTCTCAACGTTCTGCCATGCCGGCGGAATCATCATCCGCACAGCACGGAACAGGTCCACGCCACCGGCCAGCAGGATTTCCAGCATGTTGTCCATGCTGGAGGAGTCAGAACCGGTCAGGTTCACCAGCGGCTGCAGGGTTTGCAGGTCCGGCAGGGCCGGAGAGCTGAACTTGGCAGCACGGGCGATGGCCCAGTTACGGTTGCCGTCGATGGTGTTGATTTCACCATTGTGGGCAAGGAAGCGGAACGGCTGGGCCAGCGGCCAGCGCGGCATGGTGTTGGTGGAGAACCGCTGGTGGAACACGCAGATCGCAGTTTGCAGGTCCGGGTCGCCCAGATCCTTATAGAAGTTCGCCAGGTCTGCCGGCATCATCAGGCCTTTGTAGGCCAGGGTACGGTGAGACAGGCTGCAGATGTAGAACTCGGAGTCATCCGCCATATCCCGCTCGGCATGGCGGCGGCCAACAAACATGCTGATGGCAAAGTCTTGCTCAGACTTTCCGGCCGGCAGCACGAACACCTGCTCGATGCGGGGCATACAATCCCGGGCCATGGGGCCCAGGCAACTGTCATCCACCGGCACTTCCCGCCAGCCCAGGATTTCCAGGCCCTGTTCGGTCAGTCTTTGCTCAACCGAAGCCCTTCCGGCCGCAGCCCTGGCTTCCTCCGGAGCTAAAAAAACCTGGCCAACTGCAAACAAGTCGCCAGGTTTTTTTCCGAACGCCGCTTCCGCAGCTTTATCGAGGAAGGCCTTGGGGCTCTGCAAAAGGAGCCCACAACCATCGCCGGTTTTGCCATCCGCAGCGATACCTCCGCGGTGGGTCATGCAGGTTAGGGATTCGATAGCAGTTTGCAACAGCTTATGGCTGGCCTCGCCCTTCATGTGGGCAATCAGGCCAAAACCGCAGTTGTCCCTGAATTCATCGGGATGATACAAGCCTGTTGTCATAAGCGTTCTCTCGTGTAAAAAGGCTTCCCGCCAGCCCCTTATGCACTACCTTAGTGCACAAAATGAACTGACACCAAAAAAAAGGGGGAAGGGAGTCTACGCACGTATTTATACCTACGCAACAACTTTTTATACGGGAGATGCTACTTTTTGCAATTTTGCACCGGGATGGTGCAAAACAGGAGGTCTAAAAGAGGGCAGAAAGGCCGCAGGGCACCATAATCGGCCCCTGCAGCCGGGTATGCAGGAATAAGGTCAGCGGATAAAGGCGTTCAGCGTCGCCTGGATATTGCCGGGGGCCGCTTCGTCGGTTACATAGGCATCTCCAAGTGCTTTCATCAGCACCAGGCGGAGCTTGCCGTCGACATTCTTTTTGTCCACCGCCATCAGGCTCATGAAATTCTCTTCGGTCATGCCTTCCGGAGCCAGCTCTGGCAGTCGGGCACGGCGGATCAGCTCCGCAGCACGATCCCGGTCCTCAGGCGTGATATTGCCTTCACGAACCGAAAGATCAGCCGCCATCAGCATGCCGGCACCCACTGCTTCGCCATGCAGCCAGTTGCCGTAACCCGCAAAGGTCTCGATGGCATGGCCAAAGGTATGCCCCAGGTTGAGAATCGCCCGCAGGCCGCCTTCTTTTTCATCCAGCGCCACTACCTCGGCCTTGCACAGACAAGAACGGTAGATAGCTTCACCCAGGGCAGCCGGCTCCAGCCGGACCAGATCATCAATGTGCTGCTCCAGCCAACCCAGGAAAGGTTCTTCCCGGATCAAACCATACTTGATGACTTCCGCCAGCCCCGCAGAGACTTCCCGGGGTGGCAGGGTGGCCAGGGAATCGGTATCGATCAGCACAGCCTGCGGCTGATGGAATGCACCAACCATGTTTTTGCCCAAGGGATGGTTGATGCCGGTTTTTCCGCCTACGGAGGAATCCACCTGGGACAACAAGGTTGTGGGAATCTGGATAAAGGGCACGCCCCGCTGATAGCAGGCCGCCGCAAACCCGGCCATGTCCCCCACTACACCGCCACCCAGGGCCGCGATGGTGGTTTTTCGGGTGTGACGGTTTTCGAGCAAGCCGTCGAAGATCAGGTTCAGGGTTTGCCAGTCTTTGTATTTTTCACCATCCGGCAGGGTAACCACATCCACGGTTTTACCGGGGAAGCAGGCACGGGCTTTTTCGAGGTACAGGGGCGCGACCGTTTCGTTGGTAACGATCATCACCTGGTTGCCGGCCACCCAGGGGGTCAGGTCAAAGGAGCCAAGTAAACCCTGACCGATAATAATCGGGTAGCTGCGCTCCCCGAGGTCAACGTCAAGTTCTCGAAGTACCTTGTGCATAGTCACGACCTTCTTTGCGTCTTTGCCGTTTGTGCCGGGGGGTTCTGGGGTTGATACGGTTGACCAGCTGCCGGACCACCAGCCGGGGGCTTTTCCTATCTGTGTACATCACGATATCCGCCAGTCTGGTATACAGCGGATCACGGATGTCGAACAGCCTGCGCAGGACGGCCTCCGGATCGTCATTCTGCAGCAACGGGCGGTTACGGTCTTTGCGGGTGCGCTCCACCTGTTGCTCGATGGAGGTTTTCAGGTACACCACCACAGAGTTTTTCTTCAGTAACGGATGGTTTTCCGGGCGCATTACAGCGCCACCACCGGTGGCCAGAACGGTACCCTGTTCGCCGGTAAGCTCATCCAGCATGGCCGTTTCCCGCTGGCGAAAGCCGTCCTCCCCTTCCACATCGAAGATCCAGGGAATATTGGCGCCGCAGCGTTCTTCAATAATGCGGTCAGAATCGAGAAAACGGTACCCGAGTTCCTTGGCTAGCATCCGGCCGATGGTACTTTTTCCGGCCCCCATGGGCCCGACCAGTACTACGCGTTTGGGCAAAGACATAATTTCCGCTCAACAGATTTCAAGCGGGTGAGAATAGCACAGGGCGCACCTTTCCATAAGTCACCGGCACCAGAAGCACTACTCCAGACACGAAAAAGCCGCCGGGGTTAGCGGCGGCTTTTTCGGTTTACTGGCCGGATCAGTCGATCAGGTCGTTCTTGATGATCTTCGGAGTGATGAAGATCAGCAGCTCACTACGCTCATTGATGTGCTCAGTACGCTTGAACAGGCGGCCAAGGTAGGGAATATCACCCAGGAACGGAGTCTTGGTGGTTTGCGTGGCCACCTCGGACTGGAAGATACCACCCAGAACCACTGTCTCGCCGTTCGCCACCAGCACTTGAGTCATAACTTCATTGGTGTTGATCGACGGAATACCGGCCGTGACCTCGCCCCGGGAATCCTGGTTGACTACCAGATCCATAATGATCTTATCATCCGGGGTAATTTGCGGGGTCACTTCCAGAGACAACACCGCTTCCTTGAACTCTACGTTGGTCGCACCGCTTGAGGCGGCTTCCTGGTACGGAATCTCTTCACCGGACTTGATCGACGCAGTCTGGCGGTCCGCAGTCACAACCCGCGGCTGGGAGACCACTTCTGCACGGCCGTCGCTTTCGAGGGCAGAAAGCTCCAGGTCTACCAGGAAGTCATCACTGCCCCAGCCGATTGCGAAGGAGGATGCGCCCTCGCCAGACACCCCTAGATCAACACCCAAGGCACCCGGGAAGGAAATGGTATTGCTGCCACCGCCAGCTGCGTCGCGAGCTTCCTGCAGGGTGCCCAGCGAGCCGCCGATGGTTACAACATCATCACCGTCGACGTTGTAAGCAGCACCACCCCAGCGAACACCGATGTCTTCGGCCACACTGGTTTGGGCCCGAACAATACGCGCTTCGATAGAAACCTGGCGCACGGGCACGTCCCAAGTCGTTACTAAGCGACGGATTTCTTCCAGCTTGCCAGCGGTTTCTCGAATGGTAATTGTGTTAGTACGCTTGTCAGACGAAACAAAGCCTCTGGAAGAAATCAACTCCGCGTCTGCTCGAATAAGCTCAACGACTTCATCTGCCTTGGCGTAGTTCACTTGAATGATATCCAGACGAACCGGCGCCAGCTCAGCGATCTGCTTGGTGGTTTCCAGCTCAAGCTTTTCACGGGCGGCAATTTCTTCCGCCGGCGCTACCAGAAGAACGTTGCCAATCTGGCGCTTGTCCAGGCCCTTGGTTTTAAGAATCAGATCCAGCGCCTGATCCCAGGGTACATTCTGCAAGCGCAGGGTAATGCTGCCACCCACAGTGTCACTGGCCACCAGGTTCAGGCCGGTGAAATCGGCAATCAGCTGAAGTACAGAGCGCACTTCAATATCCTGGAAGTTCAGGGACAGTTTCTCACCGGTGTACGGGAACTTCTCTTCGCGGCGGATTTCCGCTTCTTCTTGGGAAAGCTCTTCAACACTGACCGTGAACTCCCGGCCAGACTGATAGGCAATGTAGTCATAATCGCCTTCCGGACGGATTTCGATCACCGCATTGCCATCTTCAACAAATGTATCGATACGGGTTACCGGAGTGGCGAAGTCGGAAACATCCAGGCGACGGCGCAGGTTGGCCGGCACCTCCAGGTCCGGCATGGTCAGCCGGATACGGCCACCAAGCTCAGTCAGGTTTACAGCGGCCTTGGTGCTGCCGAGATCCACAATCACCCGGCCTTCACCGTCTTTGCCCCGGCGGAAATCCACATCTGCCAGCGCATTGGAAGATGAGGTTGAGGCAACTGGCGCTGACTGGGGCTGTGCCGGGCGGGAGCTCGCCACAGGCGCTGAACCGCCTCCACCAATGGTCATCACCAGCGAGTTATTGTTGCGAACCGTTTCATGAGGCACCAGCTCCACCAGGTTGAAGATCAACCGGGTGCGGTCCTTGGTTTCCACGACCGTCAGGCTCTGGGCATTTCCGCTACCCAGCGGAATGCTGCGCTGATTGAGGCCGCTGGTGGTATCCGACAGGTCTACGGCGATCCGTGCAGGACGCTCGATGGTATAACCCTTAGGTTCGGGCGGGGCACCATCAAACTTCATGGTCACCTCGAGGCCTTCCCCCGGCAGCGACGTAAACGATACGTCTTCCAGCGTGACCGCTCCGGCCAGGCTGCTCCATAACCCGATGGCAATCACGCCGACACAGACATTGAGTTTTTTGAACATCGCTAGCCTCGATCCCACAACTTTTTGTTCGTGCATGTTTCTGTCATTCATGTTTTTGCCGCTCCCCTGCCTCATCCTTCATCCAGGGACAGGGAGCGCGGGCGCTCGACCCAACCACCCCGGCCGTTCGGAACGATTTCCACCAGCTCAATCCGGGTGTCGCTCACGCCAACCACCCGGCCATAATTCTGGCCCATGTAGTTACCGGTGCGGACCCGGTGAATCCCGCCTTCGTTGTCCCGTATTAACGCGAACAGGCTGCCATCCACGCCCTGCAGAGTACCAACCATTCCAAGTGATTTAAGGTCAAAGTTCTCCAGCACTTCCTTCGGTCGATCGAGGTCCGGTTCTACGTCACTTACCGGCTGCTCCTCAGCCATGGTCAGCTGAACATCGATGGGCGGCTCGAACGGCGCTCTCCGATCGGCTGCCGAATAACTGAACGCCTCATAGGCTTTGAATTCCGGCAGGGGCTCAACGTGGCCCCGGGGCTTGGCCCGGGTATCCGCCATAAACTTGTCCAGATCAGAGAAACCGTTTCCCTGGGAACAAGCCGTCAGCAAAGAGGCCAGACACACACCCAGCCAGGCTTTTCCCGCATGCTTTCCTGTCATGCTCACTCTCCAGCCCGGTAGCGGTAGGTACGGGCAACAACCTGCATATCAAGCTGGTCACCCTCTCCGCTGATTGGTTTGATGGTTAAATCGTGCAATGTAACGATCCGCGGCAGGCTGGCCACACTGCTCACGAAAGAGGCAAGCTCGTGGTAGGCGCCCGAAACCCGGATGTTGATCGGCAGCTCCGAGTAGAAGTCCCGGCGCTGCTCCGGCTGCAGCTTCACTTCCTGCAACGCCAGGCCATTGCCCAACGCCGTGTTGGTAATGTCCTCGAGCAGGCCCGGAACTTCCGTCTCACTGGGTAGCTGACGCACCAGCGCTCCGAAGGTTTCCTCCATCTCGGCCATCTGGGCCTTGAACACGTCCAGGTTCGCCACCTGATAGGCTTTTTGCTCGTACTGCTGCTTGAGTTCCTGCTCCTGCTTTTCGACACGGTCGAGCTGAGCGTACTGATCCTTGATAAAGAACCAGTAGCCACCACCAAGAATCAGGCCGAAGACTATCAGCGCAACAATTGCCTTGACTGGCGCAGGCCAGATACCCGCGTTATTGATATCAAGGTCATTGATATCGAATTCATTCAGGCTTTTAAGTGAGTCCGCGAGGCTCATTATTTATCCTCCCCTTCGGGCTCTGGAGTTTTTTGCTGCACAGAGAGGTTGAACTGGCTGTATCCGGCACGGCGATCGTCTGCCACAGCCACGTTGGACAGGTTCGGACTGGTAAACCAGTCAGACTCGTCAAAGCGGCGCATCAGGTTCGAAATGCGACTGTTGGACTCGGCCATGCCAACGATATCGATCCGATCCCCCGACCGCTTCAGGTCCGTAAAGAACAGGCCATCGGGCAACGTGCGCACCAACTCGTCAAATACCCTGACAATAACAGGGCGCTTGCCCTGCAGATCCTGGATGACCTGCATACGAGCCAGCAGCTCGTCGCGCTGCCGCTTGAGGTTTTCAATCTCTTTGATTTGCTTATCCAGTTCCTTACCGGCCGTTTCGATGTAGGCATTACGGGACTGCTGGTAGGCAATCCGGTTATCCATATCGCTCTTCCAGAGGAATGCCAGGCCTGCGGCAATAATCGCCGCGCCCAGAATCATCACCACGAACTGTTTCTGTTTTTCAGCCCGCAGTTCTTCACGCCAGGGCCTGAGGTTAATTTTTGCCATCAGTCGAAACTCCTCATTGCCAGACCACAGGCAATCATCAACGACGGGGCATCATTGCTCAGGGCTGAGGCGTTTACCCGGGAGCCGATCGACATATCGGCGAAGGGGTTAGCCACCAGGGTCCGGGTACCGGTTTTTTCTTCAACCATATCCACCAGTCCCTGGATAGAGGCCGTACCGCCTGCCAGCACCACATAATCCACCGAGTTGTACTGACTGGCACCGAAGAAGAACTGCAGTGCGCGGGCAACCTGCTGAACCACTGCTTCCCGGAAGGGGCCAAGTACTTCCTCTTCGTAGTCGTCCGGCAGCCCGCCCTTTTTCTTGGCCAGGCCGGCTTCCTCGAACGACACGCCATAGCGGCGCTGGATTTCTTCCGTCAGCTGGCGGCCGCCGAAGATTTGTTCACGGGTATAAACCGTTGTGCCGCCGGCTAGAACGCTGAGCGTGGTCATGGTGGCACCCAGGTCGACAATGGCAACGACCATTTCCTCGCCCTGCCCATCGAGCTGTTGTTCGATCAGGGTGTAAGCGCGCTCAAGGGCATTGGCTTCAACGTCGACGATCTTGGATTTCAGGCCGGCAATTTCAAGCACATCTTCCCGGACATCTACGTTCTCTTTCCGGCAAGCCGCCAGGAGCACTTCAACTTTGTCCGGGTTAGATTCGGAAGGCCCCTGAACCTCAAAATCCAGGGCCACTTCATCCAGCGGATAAGGAATGTACTGATCTGCTTCGAGGCCGATCTGGTCTTCCATCTCGAACTCGTTAAGGCCACTATCCATTTCGATGATCTTGGTGATGACCGCCGAACCGGACACCGCGACAGCAGCTTGTTTGACGCTGGTGTGGGACTTGGACGCCACCCGCTTGAGCACTTCGCCCACAGCTTCGACGTTGGTGATATTTTTCTCGACTACCGCATCAGCCGGCAACGGCTCTACGGCATAGCTCTCGACCCGATAACGACTGCCATGTTTCGACAGCTCGAGCAGCTTCACTGAACTGGAGCTGATATCCACGCCCAGCACAGCACTGGATTTTTTTCCTGGTAATCCGAACACGCGCTCACCCTATACCTGGTTGAATACACCCGGCTGTGCAACCCTGGAGCTCCTGAGTTCCGGTAGCTAACCCAGAATTGCGCTATCTGTTTTTTATGTAAGAGAATTTCTTGTTTTTTACGTCTACAATGCACTCTCTTATTTATTCAGGAGCGATTGCAGGTTGGAAAGGCCACCCAAGCCTTCCTAAAGCAATTTCTCAAATAATAGACCTATATCCAACTGTTGTCAGAAAAAAATGTCTAATCTGCTGCGTACATCTCGTGTTTTAGCCTGGTTCATTCTCACCGGCCTGAGTGTCGCTGTTATTGTTGCCTCCAGCTTCTACCTTTACCTTCGCCCCAACCTGCCGGATGTTGACCAGCTGCTGGACGTAAAGCTGCAGACGCCGCTGAGGGTGTATAGCAAAGACAACAGATTAATAGCAGAATTCGGCGAAAAGAGAAGGGCACCGGTCACAATAGAACAGATCCCTACAATTCAGTTACAAGCCTTTATGGCCGCTGAAGACTCCCGCTTTTACGACCACTTCGGGGTAGACATCAAAGGCCTGGTGCGGGCTGCCATCGAACTGGTCTCCACCGGCGAAATCCAGTCTGGAGGCAGCACCATCACCATGCAGGTTGCAAAAAATTACTTTTTGTCACGGGACCGCACTTTCATCCGCAAGTTCAACGAGATACTGCTGGCACTTCAGATTGAACGTGAACTGAACAAAGAACAGATCTTCGAGCTGTACCTGAACAAGATTTATCTGGGTAACCGGGCCTATGGTATCGCAGCGGCAGCTCAGGTGTATTACGACAAACCGGTTAACGAACTCTCGCTCGCCCAGATGGCCATGCTGGCAGGCCTGCCCAAGGCACCTTCTGCCTATAACCCGCTAGCAAACCCAGAGCGGGCGTTGATTCGCCGGGACTGGATTCTTGGCCGGATGAAAGATCTGGGATACATCAGCGAAGAAGCCTGGGCCCTTGCCAAAGACGCACCTATTACAGCCAGCTACAACACCAGGGAAACCGAAGTTAACGCCGACTACCTGGCCGAGATGGCCCGCGCCGAAATGGTTCGCAGATTTGGCGAGGAAGCCTACACCGACGGCTACAGCGTAACCCTCACCGTGGATAGTGAGAAGCAACAGGCTGCCACCGAAGCCCTGCAGGCGGGTCTGGAAGACTATGACCGCCGCCACGGGTTCCGTGGCGCGATCGGCCAGATTGATGTGAGCGACCTGTCAGGCGACGAAATCTCCCGACAACTGCTCAACTATCCGCAAGTGGAGTCACTGGTGCCCGCCGTGGTTACCCGCATCGACGATGAGGCCGGTGAAGTGCATGCCCAGCTGCGAAGACTGGGCACCGGTATCATAGGCTTCGACACCATGACCTGGGCCAAGCGGTACCGCACCGAAAACCTGACCGGCCCGGAACCGAAAAAGCCGTCAGACGTGGTGAGCGTCGGTGACGTGATTTACACGAAGATCCTGGAGCTGCCGCAGGTCACCGAACTGCCAGAGGCCAATGACGATCAGCCGAAACCCGCAGAAGCCGGTGCCGGCACCCTGAAGGCGGCCCTTGCCCAGGCACCCAAAGTGGAAGGCGCGCTGATCTCGCTGGCCGCAAAAACCGGCGCCATCGAAGCCCTGGCCGGCGGCTACAGCTTCAGCCAGAGCAAATACAACCGTGCCACCCAGGCCCAGCGCCAGCCGGGCTCCACCTTCAAGCCGTTCCTGTATCTGGCTGCCCTGGAAAACGGACGCACACCGGCCACCCTTTATAATGACGCGCCGATTGTTTTCGATGACTCGGAACTGGAAGACACCTGGCGCCCCCAGAATTCATCAGGGCAATTCTACGGCCCCACCACCTTGCGTGAGGGCCTCTATCGCTCACGGAACCTGGTATCTATTCGCCTGCTTCGGGACCTGGGCATTCAGACCACCCTGGATTACCTGGGCCAGCTGAAGGTACCGACCAACAACATGCCATCCAACCTGTCACTGTCTCTGGGCAGCGGCTTGCTGACTCCGATGGAACTGGCCCGCGCCTTCGCGGTTATCGCCAACGGGGGCTACGATGTACAACCGTACCTGATCGAACGCATCGAGGAATCTGACGGCACCGTGGTATACGAAGCACCGGAAACCATACTGTGCGACAGTAACTGCGATCAGCTGGCGGAAAACGAGAACGCCACAGACATCCAGACCGACGAGCTTCCCGATACCAAAGGCATGGCACTGCCCGCCTCTGCAGACGAACCCGAAGGGCCACGGGTAATGCGCCGGCTGGCCGATGAGCGGTCCGTGTACATCCTGCATTCGATCATGCAGGACGTCATCCGCCGGGGTACCGGCCGCCGCGCACTGGTCCTTGAGCGCAGTGACCTGGCGGGCAAAACCGGTACAACCAACGAGCAGAAAGACACCTGGTTTGCCGGCTTCAACCACGACATGGCAACAACCGTATGGGTCGGCTTTGATCAGCCAGCCCCGCTTGGTCGCGCCGAATATGGTGCCAGCACCGCCCTGCCGGTGTGGCTGGATTACATGAAAGTCGCGCTGAAGGATGCGCCTGCCGCCACTATGGACCGGCCAAACGGCCTTGCCAGCATCCGCATTAATCCGCAGACCGGCGAGCGGGCACGTCCGGGAGAGGACGGGGTGTTCGAGCTGTTCAAGGAAGAAGACGTGCCGGCACCGCTTTCTGCAGACGACAATGGCTCCGGACTGAACGGCGAATCTGAAGGCTTGTCACGGCAGATTTTCTGACCGAGAAGCGAAGATACAGACATAAAAAAACCGGCGGGATCTCCGCCGGTTTTTTTTATGAAGCCAGACTACATCGCAATCAGATGATGTCGTCCATGGACTTCAGCGGGTAGTGGGCCGGGTAAGGCAGGCCAGCTACACCGGAGTCTACCGCGGCACGGGCCACAGCAGCAGGAACCACTTCCAGCAGACGAACATCCATCGGCTTGGGAATGATGTATTCCTTGCCAAACTCCAGGCTATCTACACCGTAAGCGGCACAGATTTCCTGGGGTACCGGCTCCTTGGCCAGCTCACGGATGGCGTGAACAGCGGCCACTTTCATTTCCTCGTTGATGGCGGTTGCACGAACGTCCAGCGCGCCACGGAAAATGAACGGGAAGCCCAGTACGTTGTTTACCTGGTTCGGATAGTCAGAGCGACCGGTCGCCATGATCAGGTCATCACGGGTAGCCATGGCCACCGCCGGGCTGATTTCCGGATCCGGGTTGGAGCAGGCAAACACGATCGGGTTCGGAGCCATCTTGGCCAGCTGCTCGGCACCCAACAGGTCCGGGCCGGAGAGACCCAGGAATACATCAGCACCGTCGATAGCGTCGTCCAGGGTGCGCTTGTCCGTCTCGTTCGCGAACATCGCCTTATACTGGTTCAGATCGTCACGACCAGAGTGGATCACACCCTTACGGTCGAGCATGTAGATGTTTTCAGAGCGGATACCGCAGCTGACCAACAGCTTCATGCAGGCGATTGCGGCCGCACCAGCGCCCAGACAAACCACCTTGGCTTCTTCGATTTTCTTGCCCTGCAGCTCAAGGGCATTGATCATGCCGGCTGCAGTTACGATGGCAGTACCGTGCTGGTCATCGTGGAAGATGGGCACATTGCACTTTTCGATCAGAGCGCGCTCGATCTCGAAGCACTCGGGTGCCTTGATGTCTTCCAGGTTGATGCCGCCGAAGGTATCTGCGATACGCTCAACAGTTTCAATAAACGCTTGCGGGCTTTCGGAATTGACTTCGATATCGAATACGTCGATTCCGGCAAAGCGCTTGAACAGTACGCCCTTGCCTTCCATTACCGGCTTGCTCGCCAGGGGGCCGAGATTACCCAGACCCAGGATGGCAGTACCGTCAGAAATAACGGCTACCAGGTTACCCTTGGCTGTGTATTTGTATGCATTCTCGGGGTCCTTCGCGATCTCGCGGACCGGTTCGGCAACCCCGGGGCTGTACGCCAGGGAAAGATCGCGGGCAGTTTCGGTCGGCTTGGTGATTTCAACACTCAGCTTACCCGGCCGCGGTTTGGCGTGATATTCAAGGGCTGCTTCTTTCAGATCTTGAGACATTGCCACTGTTCCGTTTGTCACGTTTAAAGGTAAATACCGCCGGAGCTAGCCAGCGGAGCGCGCCATTATGGCGCGCCCGACCCGAAACGACAAGCCGAAATCGAACATTTTACAATCAGTCAATAGGGCATTTTGCGTATGCAGCAACAAAAGGGCCCAATCTGCAGGCACAAAAAAAGCGCCCGAAGGCGCTTTTTTCAGCATTGCGGCAATGATCAGTCTTTCTTGCCGCCGATCCGGCTGCCGAAACGCTTCTGGAAGCGATCGATACGACCACCGGTGTCCATAACCTTCTGCTTGCCAGTGTAGAACGGGTGGCACTGGGAGCAAACGTCCAGCTGCAGGTCGTGACCAACAGTAGAACGGGTCTTGATCACGTTACCGCAGGAACAGGTAGCGGTGATGTCTTCGTACTTCGGGTGAATACCTTCTTTCATGGCGAACCTCTTTCGGTCATGCCGCTACCTGATCACCCGCCGTAAGGGGCGGTTTCAGCCAGGCACCGCATGTTTGAATCAATTGGAAAGACCGTGCACAATCAAGCCCGGCCAGAAACAGACCGCGAATCTTACTGACAAACCCGGCCACAGGCAAGTATCTTGCTCCCCCGGAACCAGCCCGTAAACTACCGCCGGCGCCATACCGCCCGTTTTCAGGATACGCAGATACCGTGACACGGCCAGCAACTGCCCGCATCGCCCTCAACCGCCCGCTCCGCAGGCTGTTTGACTACCGGGTTCCGGATGGCCTTGAGCTGGCCCCGGGGCAGCGGGTGAAAGTGCCTTTCGGCCGGCAAACCCTGACCGGCCTGGTGGTGGAGACCGGGGTTCAACCGCCTGAAGGCATTACCCTGAAGCCGGTGGCCGAAGCCCTGGAGCCCTGGCCCGCCCTACCCGAAAGCACCTTCCGGCTATTAACCTGGGCCAGCGACTACTACCAGCACCCACTGGGCGAATGCCTGTTCACCGCCCTGCCCCCCGCCTTGCGCAAAGGCCGGCCCGCGCGAGAAAAGCCGGATGAAAGCTGGCACTGCACCGCCAGCGAACCCGCCCTGCCGGCCACCGCGCACCGCCAACGGGCGCTGTTCAATACGGTAAAAGAAGCGCCGGGCATAACCACCAGCGCCCTGGTTCAGGCCGGCTTCAGCCGTGCACAGATTCGCACGCTGGAGCAGAAAGAACTGATACAGCAGGAGGAAGCGATTGCCAGCATAACCACAGCTGCGGAAGCCGACCTGCCCGCTCCGCAGCTGTCACCGGCCCAGCAAACAGCCGCCGCCGGCTTTCCGGAGCGCACCGACGAATTCTCTGCCACCCTTTTATATGGCATTACCGGAAGCGGCAAAACCGAGCTCTACCTGCACTACCTGAAAACCCGCCTGCAGAACAACGAGCAAGCATTGGTGCTGGTGCCGGAAATCAACCTGACGCCGCAAACCCTGGCCCGCTTCCGCCGCTATTTCGGCAACCGGATTGCGGTATGGCATTCCGCCCTGAACGACGGCGAGCGCTTGAGCACCTGGCTGAAAATCCGCAACGGCGAGCCGGTTATCCTGATTGGCACCCGCTCTGCCGTATTGCTTCCGTTTACCGGGCTGCGCACCATCATCGTGGACGAAGAGCACGACAGTTCCTACAAGCAGGGTGAGGGCTTCCGCTATTCCGGCCGGGATGTGGCCGTATACCGGGCCCACCTGAACCAGTGCCCGGTGATCCTGGGCTCCGCCACGCCATCTCTGGAATCCTGGCACAACGCCAGTCAGGGCAAGTACCAGTTAATCCGGCTGGAAGAACGGGCCGGCAACGCCAAGCCTCCGGCGCTAGAGCTACTGGACATCCGCAGCCGGCCACTGGAAGCCGGGCTGTCCCGACCCGTCCTGAATGCCATCAAAGACACACTGGATAAAGGCGAACAGGCACTGGTGTTTGTAAACCGCCGCGGCTTCGCCCCGGTGATGATGTGTTTTGACTGCGGCCACCTGGAGGAATGCCCCCGCTGCGACACCCGCCTGACCTATCACAGGCGGGACAGGGCCATGCGCTGCCACCACTGCGACTTCCAGATGGCCGCCAGCCACACCTGCCCGAAATGCCAGAGCGAAAACTACAAACCTGTGGGCCAGGGCACCGAGCGTACCGAAGACACCCTGGCCGAACAGTTTCCGGACACTCCCGTGGTGCGGGTCGACCGGGACAGCACCCAGCGCAAGGGCAGTATCCAGGCCATATTGAAAAAAGTGAACAGCGGCGAGCCGTGCATACTGGTGGGCACCCAGATGCTGGCCAAGGGCCACGACTTCCCCAACGTGACCCTGGTGTGCGTGGTGAATGCAGACGGAGGCCTGTTCAGCGTGGATTTCCGCGCACCGGAACAGATGATCCAGACCCTGTTACAGGTAAGCGGCCGCGCCGGCCGGGGCGACAAACCCGGCAAAGTACTGATCCAGACCTGCCACAGCGACCACCCATTGCTCAACGCTTTGCACCAGGGCCGCTACGCCAACATCGCCGACCAGCTACTGGCCGAACGCGAAGGCGGCCAACTCCCGCCCTTCCGGGCCATGGCCATCCTCCGGGCCGAAGCGGACACCATGCAGCACAGCCTGCAACTGCTGGACACCCTGAAACCCATGGCGCAAACACCGGGCATAGAAGTATGGGGTCCGCTACCAGCCGTCATCGCCCGCAAGGCCGACCGCCACCGGGCCCAGCTGGTACTGGTGAGCGACAGCCGGGGCCAGCTGAACCGGCTACTGAGCCATATATGCCAACACCTGGACCAGACCAAACTGCCCACCAGCACCCGCTGGATGGTGGATGTAGACCCGCAGGAAACCGGCTGAGCTGGAAAGCTTTGAAGTGCGACACAGCGCACGCCCTGCAAAACGTTACAATCTTTTGCAGAAAACTCGCGCCGTAATCATTGCCTTTTCACCGACTGTGCTATGATTTTCAGCAAACTATAGAAGAATTCTGTAACAACACCTAAGGTTGCGGTTCTCGTGCAGGGAATGCGCAGCGAAAAGGCTTTTGCTGTAACGAACACTGGAGATATAAAAATGTCAGGGAAATTCCTTGCGCGTGCGTCGGCGTTGTCGCTGGCTGTATTTTTGGCGGCTTGTGGGGGGGGATGATAGCTCGTCTCCACTCGCACCCATAGATGATGGTGCCGATAACGGCGATCAGAACTCAGCCCCTGTCACAAACCCAGGTTCCGGCACCGACACTGATTCTGGTTCAGATGCCGGCAACGATGGTGCAGACGGTTCTGGGACAGACAACGACTCAACCACCGTCTTTCACATTGGAACCGAGACAGGCGATGCTTTCGTGCGCGGGGAAATTTCTGCAAATACGAATACCCTGACGATTGGCTCCGAACAATTTGGCAGCTCAATTTTGACGCTGAATATCGTGGACTCAAGTCAAGGTAACGCTCTGGCGAAAGTCTCAGAGAACAGCGTCAGCTTTTCATCTCAATGTTCTGTCGCCTCTAGTCCCGAAACAGGCCCCTGGGCATCATTTGGTTCTGAGCAAGTTCCGGGCTCGGAAGGTGTTATCAACACGATCTACACTCCAACAGAGCAGTGCCTTAAAAATAATGGAGGCAAAGACGTCATCACCGCGCGCCTCAACGGCGACGATGACAATACGGCAACTATTGAAATTAATCTTCTCGATCAGGCTAATGCACCTTCCGTTGCATTAGGCTTTTTTGATGGAGCCAATTTCATCGACAAGGAAATTGGCCTGTCCCAAGACACTCTTGTTGTAGGACAAAACTCAGCCCACACAGTCGACTTATCGCTGTCGCTAGTCGACCCATCGAAAGGCAATGAGCTGGCAACCAACAGCAGTGCTTCCGTCTCCTTTAGCTCTGTTTGCGCGTTATCCGGCTATGCCAGCGTAACCCCTTCCTCAATCCCACTCTCTGAAGGCAAGGTGCTTGCGTCATACACGGCCAGCCTCGAGTGCTTCGAAGCCAACGGCGGTGAAGATGTAATCACCGCCAAGGTAGAGGGCCAAGACGATCTTGAAGCTACAGCAACAATAACCCTGGTAGAAAAGCAAACAGCTATTGGATTCTTTAATGGCTCTACCTTTAATAATGGCCAGATTCAGTTCATTGGATCGGCCACTGCCGGGACTAGCGCACCGATCTCTGTTTCTATTGTGGACCTGAGCACTCCTGCACCTCATTCGTTGGTAAAATCATCCCAGAACTCAGTCAGCTACTCGTCCACCTGTTCACGGGCGGGCTGGGCAAATTTTGCTCCCCAGAGCATCTCTGGAGATGATGGCCTCGCCCCTACTACCTACACTCCGTCTGAAGATTGCGTCTCAAACAACGGTGGCGTGGACAAGATTACTGCCAAGCTGAACAACAGTGACGAAATAATCGCCGAAGTAGATGTTACAGTCGTATCCGGCTCTTCCACCACAACCTCCCTCGCCTTTGGTGCTTTTACCACCACCGCGACTGATCCGACTCCTAGTTTCCGGGAGGGCATGGTTGCTGTAGCGCACGACACCGTTTCTGTTGGCGAAGCAACCCCAATTTCAGTCTCTATCGTTGACCCGAACAATGCGTATGCCTTAGTAAAAGATAGCGACACAGAGGTTTCCTTCTTCTCGGTTTGCTCAGTATCCGGACAAGCTACATTTAACCCTGTCACTGTCCCGGGCTCTGAGGGTAAGGTTCTCTCTACTTACACCCCCTCTCAAGAGTGTCTCGATGCTTATGGCACCGACACTATCCGAGCTAAATTAACCGCAGGAGATCAAACCTTCACCGCTGAAGCCGTCGTAACACTTCAAAGTGAAGCATCGGCGCCGGATGCAACTCTGGCTCCGTTGCAGGCAACCCCTTCCACCCTGACAGTTGGCGATAGCGCTACCATCACCACTCGCATCATCGATCCTGAAACAGGTGATTTGATCAAGCAAAGCAGCAATTCGGTCAGCTTCTCGTCTGCTTGCTCGGTCGCTGGCGCAGCTTCCTTCAATCCTGCATCGGTTTCTGGTTCGGAGGGCGTGATCTACACCAGCTACACAGCCACCGAAGCATGTCTGGAACTTAGCGGCGGGGAGGACGTCATCACGGCACGACTGAACAGCTCGGATGACATACAAGAAAGTGTCGCCATCGCCCTGACATCCCAGCCCCCGGCCACAGATCCTGCTTTGGGGTATACCGATTCTTCAGGAAACTTTGTTGCTGGTGAAATCAAGGTCACACCATCAACCAATCTGATTATAAGCGACCCGGAAAATGGCCAGGCTAGCGTAGCACTCACGATCGCTGACCCTAATAACGCCGACAATCCTTTGGTGGGCGAAACAAGTAATATCACCTTTTTCTCGGCCTGTATTTCTTCCGGCTGGGCCTCTATGGACAACCTCGAGGTATCCACCGAAGCAGGAGAAGTCCGCGCGATCTATACGCCGGGTTCACAGTGTATTGGCGAAGATACCCTCTACGCCAAACTGAACGATGACAGTGAAAAGCTTGCAAAAGTAACTTTCACTAACACTCCGATTGTTCCGCCCGCCGAACCTGTCATTGAGGTGGGCTCCCTCGATGCCGGCGGCACTTTCCAGCCCGGAGTAATCCGTGTAACGAACCCGGCCCTGACTTTGGACGCTAACGGAGTAGCCTCAACAGACCTGATCGTCAACATTCAGAGCGATGGCGAACCAGCGAGTGCCACTCCTTACAGCGCCGAGTTCACATCCATGTGCATAGACGCAGGCCGAGCCTCTGTAACTGGCACAAACACCACGACAAGTGGCGCCATTCTGGCAACCTACAATGCCGCCCCGGACTGTCTGGGCACGGACAACGTGGTGGTTTTCCTTAATGGCGACAGCACACTGAAAGCCAGCGCAGACATCATTGTGTCTGACACCAAGCTAGCCATCGGTTCTTATGATGGCGCGGAACTGTTCACAGACAGCCTGGCTGCCAGCAAATCTGAGCTGGATTACAACACCGAAGCCGAGCCAAGCACCGACATCCGCTCAGTCATCGCCAAGGTTGATGATGCCGGTAACTTCATTGAGCAGCTAACCGGCTTCGAGAGCTCTATCGAGTTCTTCTCTACCTGTCTGGATTCTGGCCTGGCCACGATTGACACTACCGGCAACACAGAGTCAGGGGAGCTGATTAGCACGTACCGGGCACAAGGCTGCGTTGGCGAGGACACCATCTACGCCCGAATTGGCGGGACAGATACTTTTGCATCCACAACGGTCAATATTGCAGCCAAAGAAGGCCAGGAGCTGGCACTTGGTTACTTTGACGAAGCAGGTGCGTTTAATGCTCGCGTAATCGGCAACTCTCGGGACACCGCCTTGCCTCTGGGCGTTCAGACCAAACTCTATCTGTCCATCGCCGATGCCGTGACTGAAACTCAGGTAAAGGGGCAGCCGCTGACAGTGGAGTTCACTTCCCAGTGTGGTGAACAACCCGGAGCGACCGCATCTCCGCTCTCCGCCGATAATGCATCTGTTAGCCTTGGCTATATCGAGATTCTGTACACAGCGCAAAACTGCGGCTCACAGACCACAGATCTGGTGCGAGCAGAGCTGACCGGAGTCGATGGCTTTACCGCAACAGCTGAAGCCACTATCGAACTGGCCGATCTGCCGGCAAACTCTTTGACAGCCGGGCTGCCTGAGCCGAACTCGATTGCACCGTCCTGGTATTCCACGGAAGACCGTGAGACTACATCCACACTTCGTGTTCAGTTGAAAGACAACCAGAACAACGGTGTCGATGGTGAAGTCATAAACTTCACCCTTGATAATCCCGGAGCAGTTGATGTAGCCGTGCTAGAACCTGTAGACGGTGGTGAAACTGACAGCAACGGCTTCGCCGAGGTTAAGATCAAAGCCCTCGACGGTTTCGACAATGTGGTCTTCAGGGTTATTGCCAGCTACACAGATACTAAGGGTAACCTGCTGGAAGCCTATTCCGCCCCGATTGCCGTGAACTCGAAACTGCCGGTTGCTGGAAAATTCTCAATCAGCACAAGCAACTTTGCCCCGGACACACAGGGCATAGACGGCGTAAAAGTACAGCTGACTGTGCTGGCTGCGGATGAGCAAGGCAACCGCATACGTGGCAATACGATAGTGAATTTCCATACTGACCAAGGTTCCATTGATCCAGAGTGCATCCTGGACAACGATGGTCGCTGCACTGTCACATGGGAGAGCCTCGAGATAAACAGCTCCAATGCTGCGGAAAAGTTTGCCACTGTAACCGCCTACACGCACGGCAGCCTTGTTGGCGATCCAACTAGCCCCGAGCCCACTGGAAGGATTGAATCCAGCGTACAAATGCTGATGTCGACTTCAGATTTGGAAGATGTTCAGCTATCTCCCGCAACAATGCCAGCAACAGGCGGAGCATTCTGTGCAGAGACCTGGGTTGATCTTCTTGGCAATGGCGCTAAAAACTCACCGCCTGTCGGGACGCAGATCGCCTTTGAAGTTCAGGGGGGCACTCTGTTCCCGGCAAGTAGCAGTACCTTCACACTTGGCTCATCCGGCAAGCTGTTGAACGAGGAACCTGTACCCGCTGACCCTAATGTGGAAGGGTATTCCTTCATCGCCTGTACTTATGTGGAGCCGGACCTGACGTCGACCGACCCGCTCCGCCTTACAGTTACAGCGACACCACCAAACGGACAAGCTAAGACTGATCGCGCAGATTAACGCGCACTATCCAAAAAGCCCGGCCACAGCGCCGGGCTTTTTGCTTACACCCCAACTTTCCGCGATAATACGCCCCTTCTGATTTCAACGGGCGCCCTGCCCTGTATCCATTCTCCTGAACACCGAGTCATCTGACGCATGAAAGAGACCGTATCCGAGCTTCTCCAGTCTGCACTGGCCGCCCTGCAATCCGAAGGCACCCTGCCGGCTGACCAGACCTTTACCCCGCAGGTAGGTAACACCAAGGACAAATCCCACGGCGATTACGCCTGCAACATTGCCCTGATGGCTGCCAAGGCGGCTGGCTGCCCGCCGCGAAAGCTGGCCGAGGCACTGGTGGCAGCGTTGCCGGAAAGCGCGGCCGTGGAGAAGGTGGAGATTGCCGGGCCGGGCTTTATTAACTTTTTCATGAGCACCGCCAGCGCGTTCGGCATTGTGAACAACATTCTGGATGAAGCAGAACAGTTCGGCCGTAACAACACCGGCCAGGGCGAGAAGGTTCAGGTGGAGTTTGTGTCTGCCAACCCCACCGGCCCCCTGCACGTGGGCCACGGCCGTGGCGCCGCGATTGGCGACTGCCTGTGCCGCCTGCTGGAAGCCAACGGTTACGATGTTACCCGTGAGTTCTACTACAACGACGCCGGCGCCCAGATCAACAACCTGGCCCTGTCGGTTCAGTCCCGCGTTAAAGGCCTGACCCCAGAAGACGAAAGCTGGCCGGAAGACGGCTACCGGGGCGACTACATTGTCGACGTAGCCAACGCCTATATGGCCGGCGAAACCGTGATTGCCGACGACCGGGAAGTGACCGCCAAGGCCGACCCGGACGACCAGGACGCCATCCGCGAATTCGCCGTGGCCTACCTGCGCCGGGAGCAGGACCTGGACCTGAAAGCCTTTGGCGTTCAGTTCGATGTGTATTTCCTGGAATCGTCCCTGTACGAAGATGGCAAAGTAGAAGCCACCGTTGAGCGCCTGAAAGCCAACGGCTACACCTACGAACAGGACGGCGCCATGTGGCTGAAAACCACCGAGTTCGGCGACGACAAAGACCGCGTGATGCGCAAGAAAGACGGTGGCTACACCTACTTCCTGCCGGATGTGGCCTACCACCTGGACAAGTGGCAGCGTGGCTTTACCACCGTGATCAATGAACAGGGCGCGGACCACCACTCCACGGTGACCCGTGTACGCGCCGGCCTGCAGGCACTGAAAGCCGGCATCCCCCAAGGCTGGCCGGACTACGTTCTACACCAGATGGTGATGGTGACCCGCTCCGGCCAGGAAGTGAAAATCTCCAAGCGCGCCGGCAGCTACGTTACCGTGCGCGACCTGATCGACGAAGTCGGCCGCGATGCCACCCGTTTCTTCCTGGCGGCGCGCCGCGTGGATTCCCAGTTAACCTTCGATATCGACCTGGCCCGCTCCCAAACCAATGAAAACCCGGTGTATTACATCCAGTATGCCCACGCCCGGATTTGCAGCGTACTGCGCAAGCTGGCCGCCGAAGGCGTACAGCGGGGCATGAACGAGTGTGTGGGCGATTTGAGCCTGCTGACCCTGGATGAAGAAAAAGAACTGGCCAACCAGCTGGCCAAGTACCCGGAGCTGATTGCCAATTCCGCCGCCCAGCGCGAGCCGCACCACCTCACCCACTACCTGCGTGAGCTGGCCGGGCAGTTCCACACCTACTACAACGCCCACAAGGTGTTGATTGAAGACACAGCCCTGCGGGACGCCCGTGTGAGCCTTTACCTGGCGGTACGCCAGGTGATTGCCAACGGCCTGGACTTGCTGGGCGTGAGCGCACCGGAAGAGATGTAAGCCGGCCATGGCCAGAGACTACGCCAAAAAGGATCGCCCCGCGGGCAAAGGCGCCGCTGCCCCCAGGCAGAAGGCTGCCGCCCGCAAGGCACCAAAATCCAAGCGCAGCGCCCCTGCGCACAGGCAGCACGGGAGTTTGTCCTTGAAGTGGGTTCTGTCTCTGGCCGCCGTCGGTGGCTTTATCGGTTTTATTGTTTACCTGAACACCCTGCCTGCAGGCCCGGAAGCGCCGAAACAGGCAGCACCGGCCCAGCAACAAGCAAACCCTGCGGCCACCAAGGCCAGGCAGGATGCTGCCCGGCAAAAAGAGCAGAATTTCCGCTTCTATGAAATGCTGCCGGAATCCGAGGTGGTGCCGCCGAAAGTACAGGAGTACACCCCGGGGCCGGCCAAAACGGCGTTCGACTACATCCTCCAGTCCGGTTCCTTCCGCAGCAAGGAAGACGCTGAGCGCCAGCGCGCCCAAATCGCGTTTCAGGGGCTACGCGCCCACGTTCAGCAGATCACACAGGATAATGGCGGAGTCTGGTACCGGGTGAATGTCGGGCCGTTCACCTCACGCAGCCAGATGAATTCGGCTGTGGACAAGCTGGTGTCCATCAATATCCAGCCCTTGGTGCGTAAGGTTCCCAAAGAAGGCTAAGCTCGGGTGCATGGGGCAGGTTTGGGGGAGGCTTTCCAAAAACCGCTCCTTGCGGCACATCCATGTGGCGCTTCTGCTCCGCCATCCATGGCTCCGCACATTTTTGGAAAGCCTCCCCCAAACCTGCCCGCAAACTCTTGCGCGACCTTCGGCTCAAACAAACCGCTCCCAAGCCCGCTCTCCGGCAAACGCCACTTGAATTACCGCGAAACGTCTCCATAAAACCAAAATGAAAATTTGATACAGGCAACTGGAGCCATAATGACTACGATCGTATCCGTCCGTCGTGACGATGAAGTCGCCATGGGAGGTGACGGCCAGGTTTCTCTGGGCAACACCGTCATGAAAGGGAACGCCCGCAAAGTTCGCCGTTTGTACAACGGCCAGGTTATTGCCGGGTTTGCCGGTGGCACTGCAGACGCCTTCACCCTTTTTGAACGCTTTGAAGCCCAGCTGGAGAAACACCAGGGCAACCTCACCCGCGCGGCGGTGGAGCTGGCCAAAGACTGGCGTAGTGACAGGGCCCTGCGCAAGCTGGAAGCCTTGCTGGCCGTCGCCGACAAGACTGCGTCGCTGATTATTACCGGTAACGGTGATGTCATCGAGCCGGAACAGGGCCTGATTGCCATTGGTTCCGGCGGGGCCTTTGCCCAGGCGGCGGCGCGGGCACTGCTTGAGAATACCGATATGAGCGCCCACGAGATTGCAGAGAAGGCGCTGGAGATTGCCGGCGACATCTGCATCTACACCAACCAGAACCGCACTCTGGAAGTGCTGCCCATCAAAGACTGACCGGAGCGACCATGTCTGCAATGACTCCCCGTGAAATCGTTCACGAACTTAACAAACACATCGTGGGCCAGCAGGAAGCCAAGCGTGCCGTGGCCATTGCCCTGCGTAACCGCTGGCGCCGGATGCAGCTGGACAGCAGCCTGCGTGACGAGATTACCCCCAAGAATATCCTGATGATCGGCCCCACCGGTGTGGGTAAAACCGAGATTGCCCGCCGCCTGGCGAAGCTGGCCGACGCGCCCTTCCTGAAGGTAGAAGCCACCAAGTTTACCGAAGTGGGCTACGTGGGCCGGGATGTGGAGTCCATTATCCGGGACCTGGCGGATATGGCTGTGAAGATGCTCCGTGAGAAGGAGATGAAACGGCACGAAAACCGTGCCCTGGACGCGGCCGAAGACCGCATTCTGGATGCCCTGCTGCCGCCGGCGCGGGATTTCAACGAAGACAGCCAGCGTACCAGCAACGATTCCGCCACTCGCCAGATGTTCCGCAAGAAACTGCGCGAAGGTGAGCTGGACGACAAGGAAATCGAGATCGACCTGCGCAGCAGCGGCGCCGGCGTTGAGATTATGGCGCCTCCCGGCATGGAGGAGATGACCAACCAGCTGCAGAGCATGTTCTCCAACCTGTCTTCCGATAAGCGTAAGACCCGGAAAATGAAGGTGGCAGACGCCCTGAAACTGGCCAAGGACGAGGAAGCCGCCAAGCTGGTGAACGAGGAAGAGATCAAACAGAAAGCCCTGTTAGCCGTTGAGCAGAACGGCATCGTGTTTCTCGACGAGATCGACAAGGTGGCCAAGCGTTCCGAGAACACCTCGTCTGATGTCTCCCGCGAAGGCGTACAGCGCGACTTGCTGCCGCTGATCGAGGGCAGCACCGTAAGCACCAAGTATGGTGCCGTGCGTACCGATCACATCCTGTTCATCGCCTCCGGTGCGTTCCACCTGTCCAAGCCGTCTGACCTGATTCCGGAACTGCAGGGCCGCCTGCCGATCCGGGTAGAGCTGCAAGCGCTGACCCCGGACGACTTCAAGCGCATCCTGACCGAGCCGGACGCCTCTCTGGTGCAACAGTATGAAGCCCTGATGGGCACCGAAGGCGTGAAACTGACGTTCGCAGACGATGCGATTGCCCGCATTGCGGAAGTGGCCTACAAGGTGAACGAAACCACCGAAAACATCGGCGCCCGCCGCCTGCATACGGTGCTGGAACGCCTGCTGGAAAGCCTGTCGTACGATGCCGGCGACAAGGTTACAGAGGTGTTCGAAGTCACCGCCGCCTATGTCGACGAAAAACTGGGCGAGCTGGCCGAAGACGAAGACCTGAGCCGGTATATCCTTTGACATCCTCGCCCACCTGAAGGAAGGCGATTCCTACGGCGCTCAGTGGCGGCGTTAAGCCGCTGCTGAGTCGCTTCGGTGGGTTCCTGCTGCTGGCGACCTTGGTGCATCGCTCACTTCACAGGCGAACCGGGCGTGTCCCGCCCTTAAAATATTGATCGCGCCAACCGTGTCGGCGTTTTCCTTAAAGCCGCAATCCACGCAGTGGAACTGGGCCTGGGTTTGGCGGTTCTCTGCCGACACATGACCGCAGGCCGGACAGGTTCGACTGGTGTTGCGGGGTGGTACCGCCACCAACCACCCGCCGCTCCATTGGAGCTTGTAGTCCAGTTGGCGCCGGAACTCGAACCAGCCCTGATCCAGAATGCTCCGGTTCAGACCGGATTTGGCCCGGACGTTGCGCCCGGGTTGATCGAGCGTGCCGGCCGCTGACGCCGACATATTCCGCACCTTTAAGTCCTCGATACACACCATCGCGTGGTTTTGGCTTATGGCGGTCGTGGCTTTGTGGAGGTAGTCGCGGCGGGCGTTGCCGATCTGGGCGTGAATCCGCTGGACTCTGGCTTTCGCTTTCTTCCAGTTGTTGCTGAATTTGGTTTTTCGACTCAAAGCCCGCTGCGCCTTGCGCAGTCGAGCCTGGTGCTTCTTAAAGCTGTTAAGGGGTTTCAGGTGATCCTCGCCCTCAAACGCCAGCAAGGGACGATCAAAGGCGGCAAAGCGAGCCACACCTAGATCAATGCCAATGGCATCGCCCTTGGGGGTCGGCGTTTCCACTTCTCGCTCAGTCTGGATGCTGACAAACCACTTGCCGCCCGACTGACTCACGGTGACGTTTTTCACCGTGCCCAGAACCTCGCGGCTGTTGCGGTATCGCACCCATCCGAGCTTCGGCAGAAACAGGCGATTGTTCGCCTGGTCGAGCTTGCAGCCTTGAGGGTAGCGAAAGCTGTCGGAAACACCCTTCTTCTTGAAGCGGGGAAATTCCGCCCGCTTGGCGAAAAAGTTGGTGTAGGCCCGATCCAGATCCTTCAAGCTTTGCTGCAATGCCTGCGAAGGGGTTTCAGCTAACCATTCGGTTGCACTATCCAGCTTCCACTGGGTTAGCTCTTTGCATAAACCCGCATAGCTCAGCTTCTTCTCACCTTGCTCATAGCGCTCCTTTTGCAGCGCCAATGCCTTGTTAAACACGAACCGGCAGGAGCCAGCGAAACGGCGCATGAGGCGCTGTTGCTGACCATCGGGCCGGAGTTCGTATTTAAAGGCTTGCAGGCGTTTCATAACCCCACTATAGTTTGGTCTATGACACAAATCAACGATATAAGAACAGGTCGGCATTGCGTTTTTGTGATGCACGTTCATTTGGTCTTTGTCGCCAAATACCGAAAAACCGTGTTCGACAAGGATGCGATCGAGCGCCTGCGGGAGTTGTTCGAAAAGATCTGTGCCGGCTTTGATGCTGAGCTGAAAGAAATGGATGGGGAGGGCGATCACGTTCACCTGCTGGTGAACTATCCGCCCAAGGTGGCGGTATCATCGCTGGTGAACAGTCTGAAAGGCGCGTCCAGTCGCGTACTGCGCAAAGAGCGGCCTGATATCGCCTCACGGTTCTATTACAAAGGCGTGCTCTGGTCTCCGTCCTACTTTGCGTCCAGTTGTGGTGGGGCGCCGATAGAGATCATTCGCCAATATATCGAGCAGCAACAAACACCGCACTAACCGACCAATGGAGCGGCGACGCCGCTCTCACCTTATATCCCCGCCATGAATGACCGGGCTTTACGGTGTGTTGGGTAAGCAAAAGGCCGGAGGGAGTTATCCCGTCCGGCCTTTTTTGTGCCAGCTTGCCAGGCAGCCATTCAGAAAGCGGACTTTAAACCGGACATTTAACGCCTAAAAAGCAGCTCTCTCCTGCCACCGACTCACACCAAAACCTTTATTTATGGGCACTCACTGTGGCATTGTGGAACTTTCAAAGCGGACATTAAACCGGACACTCCTGACAAAGCTCGACCAGAATATACCAAGGACTGTGTATGACTTCATTTATGGACCTGGCCCCGTTCGTACCGCAGGAAGAGGCGCTGATTAAGCACGAGCTTCTGGACCTTGCCAGCACGCTGAACCGTGAAGCCGCCAAACTGACCGGCCGGCTGGCCGACGAAACGGCCGTAACTATCCGAAAGCACATGGCGGTGATCAATTCCTACTACTCGAATTTGATCGAAGGTAATCGAACCCTTCCCCATGAAATACGGGAAGCCCAGCGGGGCGATTTCAGCCACGATCCGGTGGCCAGAGACCACCAGCTGGAATCTATCGCACACATTGCTGTCCAGGACTGGGTTCAGGAGCAGAATCCGGATCTTGACCGGGTATGCTCAACGG
The DNA here is from genome assembly GCF_021282325.1 of Marinobacter sp. G11. NCBI lineage: Bacteria > Pseudomonadati > Pseudomonadota > Gammaproteobacteria > Pseudomonadales > Marinobacteraceae > Marinobacter > Marinobacter sp. G11. The sequence continues at coordinate 77,626 of NZ_JAJSPB010000006.1, read as the reverse complement.
GCTTTCTGAGAGAGTTACACGAGCGCTTTTACCGGGATTTACCCGAGTCGCTTCGAATCATGAAATCCGGGAACGGAGAGGAGCGATGGGTAGAACCAGGCAGGTTCCGAAGACAGTCTGTCACAGTCGGCCGGCACCTGCCCCCGCCTGCGGAACATATCGAACAGCTTGTGTCTCAGGCATGCGAGCATTATTCGGGCAAGCTTTACTCTGGCGACAAGCGTTTTATCGCCCTGGCGTGTGCCCACCATCGTCTACTCTGGATTCACCCGTTCCTGGATGGCAATGGCCGTGTTATCCGGCTCTGGACCGACGCGGCATGGAAGGCAGCCGGGCTGGAAAGTATCGGGGTCTGGTGTCTTAGCCGGGGCCTTGCCCGGCAGTCGGATAGCTATAAGGCAAAGCTGGCCCGCGCGGACTTCCCTCGCCAGGGCAACCATGATGGCCGAGGATACCTCAGCGAAACGGAATTGGCGTTATTCGCCAGATTCATGCTTGAGACTGCCAGGGATCAGGTGGCTTACATTGCCGGCTTGCTTGATCTTAGCGGGATGCAGAAACGCATTCGCAGTTATGTTCAGGCGAGAAATGAAGGCCGAATTCCGGGCGTTGACGGAGCACTGAAACCGGAAGCTTCACAGATTCTGTTCCAGGCCTTCATTCAGGGCGCGCTCGAACGCTCCACCGCACTGGAAATGACCGGCGCGTCCGAAAGCCGCACAGCACGAAGGCTCATCAAGCAGTTGAAAGACGACGGGCTGCTGAGTGAAACCAGCAGTCGATCCCCTCTGAAATGGGAAATCCCGGAACATGCGGAACCTTACTACTTCCCGCAGCTTGCTCCCGGTATCTGACTATCGATCAAAGGACAAAAGAGCCACAGGCCCTACTGGGCCCGGGAAAACAGATGGGTAACGTTACTCAGCCCGCTGGCCAGCTTGCCCTTCTCGGCTTGCTTCTTGCGGCCCTTGGCCACGTACAGCGGTAACAGTTCGCCATACAGGCTGGTGGAGATGGTGCGCTGCTCGTCTTCCAGGCGGTCCCGGCGTAGTTTGATGCCGTATTTCGCCAGTTTCGGTTCCAGCTCATCAGCCCGGCTGAGCAGGTCCCGCCTTGTCATCTGGTAGGCGTGTTCGCACACCATGCGGCGGCTCTGGAAGCTGAATACGTTGGAGAAGAACAGCTTGGCATCGTCCCGGGTGGGTTCGAACAGCAGGATGTCTTTGTCCGGGTAATCCCGGGCGTATTGGGCAATGCCCGACTGCATTCGCGAATAAACCATGGTGCGGAACATCTGGGACAGCAGGTTGGGCATGCCCGAGCGGGTGAGATCGCCCGGCTGCATGGTGCCGGCCCGCACGGCGGCGCTGGCATCGATGGGCACTTGCGGATTAACCGCCAGCACCAGGTCCGCACCATCCTCGAAAGCGACGGATGCATGCAGGCCTTTTCTCAGGGTGCCGTCCACATAGTACCGGCCATCTACGTCTACCGGCACATACAAGCCCGGAGAGGCCGTGCTGGCCTGTACCGCCCTGGAAATGGGCACGTGGTCAAAACCCGGCGCTCCGAAACACACGGCTTCGGTACTTTCTACATCGGCAGCCACTACATACAGCCGGTGCTTCAGTTGCCGGAAGTCGTTAGTACGCCCCAGCATAGTGAACGCCCGGCGCAGGTAATCATGAAGACCTTCGTTGTCGAACAGCCCCGCCGGGGCTGCCTGGGCCAGGATGGTCATGGCTTCCAGCAGGCTCTGGTCGTAGGGGTTGTTGACGAAACGGCTGATGGCGGTGGAGATCAGCTTCGGCACGGCCAGCAAGCGGTTACCGTATTCCCGGAGCGCCGGGCGGTAGAACACTTCCGGATGGAAGGGGTGCACTTCGGCCTCGTTGCGCACAAAGATCCGGCACAGCTGGGCGGTGGTCACCTGGTTGGCCAGGTTGGCGGCCACAAAGGAGCCGGAGTTCACGCCTACGTACACGTCCACATTGTTGAAGTCGAGGCCGTCCAGCGCTTCATCCAGCGCCCGCAGGGCACCGATTTCATAAATACCGCCCAATGGGCCGCCGCCGCCAAGGGCTAGGCCTATGCGTGGTGCGGATTTAAGCTCGGTCGACTGCTTCATCGGCTGTCCTTCACGGTTACTGCAGCGAATTTACCCTACTAACCTAACAACGGTTTTTAGAGTGCGCACCCTATAACCACCGGAAAATCAGGAAACGGCCTGTTCCGCCAGTGCAACGGGAGAGGACTTCACCGGCCGCAGGTAGCGGCCGAAACCGGCATTTCGGATGGCCAGGTCAACGCAGCTCTTGATCACATGGGGAGAGTCCAGCAGCAGCACATCTTCCAGCAACTGGATCGCCCATTCCCGGTCGATACTGCGAATAACCGATTTCACCTTGGGCAGGCTGGCTGCGTTCATAGACAGGGAATCGTAGCCCATGGCCATCAGCAACAAGGCACCGCCCGGATCACCGGCCAGCTCGCCACAGATTCCCACAGGCTTGCCAACGGAGTGGGCATCCTGTGCAATCCGTACGAGTGCCTGCAGCACGGCCGGGTGGTAAGAGTGGTAAAGCTGGGCCACGCGGGGGTTGTTTCGGTCGACCGCCAGCAGGTACTGGGTGAGGTCGTTGGAACCGACCGACAGGAAGTCCACTCGCTCGGCCAGTTCGCGAATCTGGTAAACCGCAGCCGGCACTTCCACCATCACGCCCACCTTGGGCATGTGGATGTCGTAACCTTCTTCCCGAACCTCGTGGTAGACCCGGTAAATCAGGTGCAGGGACTCCTCCACCTCGGAAATGTTGCTGATCATGGGCAGCATGATCTGCAGATTGTTCAGGCCCTCGCTGGCCTTGAGCATGGCCCGCACCTGCACCAGGAAAATTTCCGGGTGGTCCAGGGTAACCCGGATGCCACGCCAGCCCAGGAACGGGTTTTCTTCCTGGATGGGGAAATAGGTCAGGGCCTTGTCGCCGCCGATGTCCAGGGTACGCATGGTAACCGGGTTGGGCGCGAAGGCTTCCAACTGCTCCCGATAGTATTCCCGCTGCTCCTGCTCGGACGGGAAGCGATCCTTGATCATAAACGGCACTTCGGTGCGGTACAGGCCAATGCCCTCGGCGCCATGGGAGAGTGACCGCAATACATCGGTCATCAGGCCGGTATTCACCAGCAACGCGACCCGGTGGCCGTCGGTGGTTTCACAGGGTTTGTCCCGCAGGGCTTCCAGGCCGCGAATCAGCTCGTTTTCTTCATCGCATATAGCCTGGTAGAAGGCCCGCAGATCCGCTGAGGGCGAGGCGAAAATCTGCCCTTCGAAACCATCGACAATCAGTTCCCTGCCATCCAGCTGGTTCACCGGAATGTCCACCAGGCCCATCACCGTGGGTACGCCCATGGCCCGGGCCAGGATGGCCACGTGGGAGTTACTGGAGCCCTTTACGGATACCAGCCCCACAAGCTGGCCTTTGGGCACTTCCCCGAGCATGGCCGGAGTGATTTCTTCACTGACCAGTATGGTATGTTCGGGATATTCCAGGTGCTTTTGCTCACCTTCCTGCAAATGTGACAGCAGGCGGCGGCCGAGATCCCGGATATCCACCACCCGCTCCTGCAGGTAGTGGTCGTCCATCATTTCAAAATGCCGGATGTACTGCTGAACCACCTGCTTCAGGGCACCCTGGGCCCAGATGCCTTCGCGGATCTTGTTGACCACCTCGCCGGGCAGGGCTTCATCGCTGAGCATGCGCAGATACACGTCGAACAGCGCCTGCTCTTCAGGGCGCAGCTGGGACGCCAGCCGGTTCGCTACCCGTTCGATGTCTTCACGCACCGCCTGCACAGCAGACTGGAACAGCCCCAGTTCCTGCTCGATCTCCTCGGTGGGCTTCTCGGGTACCAGGTCCAGGTCTGCCGCCGGATACACAACTACGCCGGTGCCAATGGCCACACCCGGAGCACCGGGCACGCCGTTGAAACTGACGTCCTGGGTTTCTTCACCGGTAAGCGACAGGCCGCTGATCGCGCCCGTGGCTTCACTGTGCGCGATCACTCCTGCCAGTTGGGCTGATACGGTGACCAGGAATGCCTCTTCCCCTTCATCAAAGCACCGGGAGCTTTCCCGCTGCTGTACCACCAGCACACCAAGTACGCGACGGTGGTGGATAATGGGCACACCCAGGAAGGAACGGAATCGCTCCTCACCGGTTTCCGGAAAGTAGCGGTAGCGCGGATGGGAAGGGGCGTCTTCCAGGTTGATGGGTTCTTCGCGGGAGCCGACCAGGCCAACCAGGCCTTCGGAATAGGCCAGGCTGACCTTGCCCACAGAATCTTTGTACAGGCCTTCTGTGGCCATCAGGATGTAACGGTTGGAGGCCGGGTCCAGCAGATAAACGGAGCAGACCTCGGTGTTCATAGCCTTCTGCACCCGCGATACGATGATATCCAGCGCCTCGTTCAGATCGCGGGCGCTGTTCACCTCTTGTACTAGACTTCGCAGGATGCTCAGCATGGAGTCAGTCCGTCATTTCTGATGTTCCTTCAACGCCGGTTCTGCTCACTCCGATGCCACTGTTCCATGTTATGGAACAGTCTGGGAGCCAGTTCTCTCAGCGCACGTCTGTATACTTCTCTCTTGAATGAGACCACCTGCCCCAACGGATACCAGTAGCTTACCCACTGCCAGCCGTCGAACTCCGGTGAATCCGTGCCATCCACGCGTACATGCGCGTCTGGCGATAACATCCTCAGCAGGAACCATTTCTGTTTTTGCCCCACACAAACGGGGTGCGAGTTGTGGCGTACCATCCTTCGCGGAAGACGGTATCGCAGCCAGCCCCGGGTGCAGCTGATGATTTCCACATCGCTGGCACTGAGGCCGATTTCCTCTCCAAGCTCCCGATACAGCGCGTCTTCCGGTGATTCATTGTGCTTGATACCACCCTGCGGAAACTGCCAGGAGTCCTGCCCTATTCGCCTTGCCCAGAGAACTTCTCCCCTGTGGTTGGCCAGAATGATTCCGACGTTGGGTCTGAAACCGTCTGAGTCGATCACGGCACAGTCCTCGTTAAAGTCGGCTGCCGGTTAATTTGTAACCGGCGGAAATTGTCCAAGTTGCTCTCATTCTTACAGAATCCCAAGGGTTCGGCAAACGGAGCCGTTGGCGGCAGGTCATGCTAGACTGTGCGCCTTGCTACGAAGCCTGTAACGATGGGAGGAAACGGCTTGACGCTCGCAATTTTTGATCTGGACAACACCCTGCTCAATGGTGACAGCGACCACGCATGGGGTGAGTTTCTGGTGGAAGAAGGCATGGTAGATGCCGAAGAGTACAAGCGGGCCAATGACCGCTTTTACGAGGAATACCTGAATGGCGAGCTGGACGTTTTCCACTATCAGCGCTTTGTACTGGCACCGTTAACCCGGCACAGCATGGATGAGCTGGAAAGCTGGCGCGAAGCCTTTATGGCCAAGAAAGTTCAGCCGATGATGCAAGACAAGGCCGCGAAACTGCTGGCAGAGCACCGCGAGCAGGGTCATACGCTGATGATCATCACCGCCACCAACCGCTTTATTACCGAACCGATTGCCGAATTACTGGGCGTAGACCACCTGATTGCTACGGAACCGGAGCTGGTAAACGGCAAGTTCACCGGCGAAGTGGCAGGTACGCCGAGCTTTCAGGAAGGCAAGGTGGTGCGGCTAAATGACTGGCTGGCCGCCCATAACGAGAGCCTGGACGGCGCATGGTTTTACAGTGACTCCCACAACGACTTGCCGCTGTTGCGGAAGGTGGAGAATCCGGTGGCGGTGGACCCGGACCCGACGCTGGAGAAGACGGCTATCGAGAATGGCTGGGCGGTGATGTCGCTGCGGGGGTAAGGCTTGGTGCACCAACCCGGACGGATACAAAGGGGTCTGACCCTACGGGTCAGACCCCACCCTTCTCTACCGCCTTTCTCCCCTGGCGGCGATCACAAAAACCCGGTAAGAGAGCGCACAAAGCACGACTTGATATAGTCGGTCTCCGGAATCCCCGGCACAATCGGATGGTCCGGCGCCTGGTGGCCCTGCTCCAACAGCTGCACAAACCGGTCGATCTTGCGCCCGCTGCCCCGGATAATGTCGATCAGTTTTTCCTGGGACAAATGCATGGAGCAAGATGCGGATACCAGCAATCCATCACGCTCCAGCAAGCGCAGTCCGAGCTGGTTCAGCCTAGCATAGGCCTGTTCACCCGCTTTCTGATCCGGGCGGCGGGGAATGAGTGCGGGCGGGTCCAGCACTACGATGTCGAACTTCTCTTTCTCGTCCGCCAGGGCTTTCAGGGCGTCGAAGGCATCGCCTTCGATGGTGTCCACATTCTCCAGCCCGTTCAGTTTGGCATTGTGATGCACCGCATCCACTGCCGATGAAGACGCGTCTACACAGGTCACCTGGGAGGCACCCGCACAAGCCGCTTGAATACCCCAACCACCCACGTAGCTGAACACATCCAGCACTTTCTTGCCGGGCGCATAGGCCTGAAGGCGCTGGCGGTTCATGCGGTGGTCGTAGAACCAGCCGGTTTTCTGGCCGCCAGCCAATGGCACTTCAAAGCGGGCGCCGTTTTCTTCTACCAGCACGGTGTCTGCTTCCGGGCCATGAGCAAATTCCACGTAGGTGTCCAGCCCCTCCACCTTGCGCATCTTGCCATCGTTTTTCAGCACGATAATGCGGGCATGGGCCAGGCGCTGAACGGCTCGCACGATGGCGTCTTTCATCTGCTCCATGCCAGCGGTGGAGATTTGCACCACCACCACGTCGTCAAAGCGGTCGACCACCAGGCCCGACAAGCCATCACTGTCGCCAAACACCCAACGGTAAAAAGGCTTATCAAACAAACGTTCCCGAAGACTCAACGCCGTCTCCATCCGGTCCGTCAGCCGCTTCGGTGTCATGCCATGATCCGCATCCCGGCTGATCAGCCGGCCGCAAATCAACGCATGAGGGTTCACAAAGGCGATACCCATGGGCTTGTCATTCGAAGCACGCACCTGCACCTGTGAGCCGGGCTCAAACCCGGGCAGCGGGCTGCGTTGGGTGTCTACTTCGTTACTGTATACCCACAAGTGGCCGGCACGGAGACGGCGTTCTGCGCCTTTGCGCAGGTAGAGAACGGGAAAGTCCATCAATGATTATTCCTCAGCGGCCACGTGTTCTGCGTACGCCGCAGCATCCATCAGGCCGTCAAGCTCGCCTTCATCGGCCAGCTTCACCTTGAACATCCAGCCATCGCCATACGGGTCTTCATTGACGATTTCCGGCTCGTCTTCAAGCTTTTCATTGATCTCGATAACCTCACCGGTCACCGGGCTGAATACGTCAGACGCTGACTTAACGGATTCCGCCACACCGGCTTCCTCACCACCGTTTACAGTCACGCCGACCTCGGGCACACCGATATAGACCACATCGCCCAGTTGCTCCTGGGCAAAGTCGGTGATGCCCACGGTAGCCGTGCCGTCAGCCTCTACCCGCACCCATTGGTGAGTCTCGATGTATTTCAGATCTGCAGGAATGTCGCTCATGATTTGTGTGTCCTGTTGAAATTTTCCGCGCAGTTTAACCGAAGAGATTAGTTCCAGCGAATGCTCCGGGCCAGCTTCACGAACGCGTTCAGGTAATCCACGGCTTCGTCGCGCTCCCGGAAGCCCAGAAAGATCTGTTTGGGCATGCCCTGCTGGCCCAGTTTCAGTGCTTTTATAGGCAGGTTGCGGGCATATTCATCCACCAGCCACCGGGGCAGTGCACTCACGCCTCGCCCTGCGGCCACCATCTGCAACATGATGTCAGTGGTTTCAATGGTTTTATGCCGAGCCGGACCAGTATGGGCGGGCAGGAAGAACCGGGTAAAAATGTCCAGGCGCTCGACCGCAACCGGATAGGTAATGAGGGTTTCCTGCTCGAGCTGATGGGGTTCTACCCAGTGCTCGCCCGCCAGCGGATGGGTTTCGGGGACGACCAGCACCTGCTCATAATCGAATACCGGCTCGAAACACACGCCGGGCTTGTGCAGCGGGTCGGGGGTCACCAGCAGGTCGATGTCATGGCCGAATAACGCGCCCATGCCACCGAACTGGAACTCCTGTTTTACATCCACATCGACATCCGGCCATTGCTGCAAGTAGGGGCCGACGACCTTCAACAGCCATTGGTAACAGGGATGGCATTCCATACCCACCCGCAAGCTGCCTCGCTGGCCTTTGGCAATCTGGCGGATCTGCATTTCTGCATGCTCAAACTGTGGCAGCAGCCTATTCGCCAGCCCCAGCAGCTGATTGCCGGCCTGGGTAAACCGCAACTGGCGGCCTTCCCGAAGCCAGACAGGCGTACCCAGCTGCTGCTCCAGCTTTCGCATGGCATGGGACAACGCCGACTGGGTAAGGTGCAGCTGTTCGGCCGCAGCCGTCAGGGAACCCTGCCGTTCAACAGCGCGCAGAATCTCCAGGTGATTTCGTTCGATCATGACCATCCGTGAATTTTGTTCATTGAATGTTGAAATAATACCATTTTTATTCATGCAATCACCCGCCTAACCTTAGCTCCTGACTCAACACACAGATTCAAGGATTTGATCATGGCAACCACACACAACCTGGGCTTCCCCCGCATTGGCGGACAGCGGGAGCTGAAATTTGCACTGGAAGATTACTGGGCCGGCCGGCAAACCGAGCAGGAGCTGGCAATCACCGCCACTGACCTGCGTCGGCACCACTGGCAGCAACAGGCCGGGCTGGACTTCGTACCTGTGGGAGATTTTTCCCTGTACGACCAGGTGTTAGACATGTCCGTGACACTGGGCAACCTGCCTGAGAGAGCCGCAGGCAAGCAAGGCTCGGAGCTGGACGCCTATTTCCGCGCCGCTCGGGGCCGGGGCGCCAATGACAGCCCCTGTTGCGCCACCGCGGCGGGCGAGATGACCAAGTGGTTCGACACCAACTATCACTACATTGTGCCGGAGTTTACCGCCGACACCCGCTTTCAACTGAACCCTGAGCGACTGCTGGCCCAACTGGCCGAAGCGCAGGCACAGGGCGTTAAGACCAAACCCATCATCATCGGGCCAGTGACCTACCTCTGGCTGGGTAAAACCTCCGATGGCAGCAACCGGCTGGACTTGCTGGAACGCCTGCTGCCTGCGTATTCGCAACTGCTGGAAGCCCTGGCCGATGCCGGCGCTGACTGGGTACAGATTGATGAACCGGCCCTGGTGACCGACCTGGACGCCAACTGGCGCTATGCCTTCAATCTGGCCTATCACCAGCTCAAGGCCAATCGCCCGAAACTGCTGCTGGCCACCTACTTCGGAGAACTCCGGGACAACCTGCAACTGGCCTGCGAACTGCCGGTGGCCGGGCTGCACATTGATGCCGTGAGCGCACCGGCAGAAGTCAGCCGGGTGGCGGACTGGCTGCCGAGCCACAAGATTCTCTCGCTGGGCGTGATCAATGGCCGCAACATCTGGAAATCCGACCTGAACAATATTCTGGACTGGCTCGAACCACTGAACGAAAAGCTGGGCGAGCGCCTGTGGCTGGCGCCCTCCTGTTCACTGCTGCACGTGCCGGTCGACCTGGCCCGTGAGCAGGAGCTGGATACCGAAATCCGTAGCTGGCTGGCCTTTGCGGTTCAGAAACTCGATGAGCTGCAAACGCTTGCAAAAGCACTTAACGAAGGTCGCACCGCCGTGCGCAGCGAACTGGCTGAAAACCGAATTGCTATCGAAAGCCGTCGTAACTCCAGCCGGGTAACCAACCCTGCAGTTCAAAAAGCAGTTGCAGCAGTAACGCCAGAGCTGGGCGATCGCCAAAGCCCCTACCCCCAGCGAATCGCCAAGCAAAGGCAAATCCTTGGCTTGCCGGCATTCCCGACCACCACCATTGGCTCCTTCCCGCAAACTGCGGAAATTCGTCAGGCACGACTGCTCTTCCGCAAAGGCAAGCTGAGCGACACGCAATACACCGAGCAGATGCAGGCAGAAATCGCCCGCTGCATCGAAGAGCAGGAAAAACTGGGGCTGGATGTGTTGGTGCACGGCGAACCCGAGCGCAACGACATGGTGGAATACTTCGGTGAACAGCTGGATGGCTACGCCTTTACCCGCTTCGGCTGGGTACAGTCCTATGGCTCCCGCTGCGTGAAACCGCCCATTCTGTTTGGCGACATTCGCCGGCCCAGGGCAATGACTGTGGACTGGATCCGCTACGCCCAGTCTCTCACCGACAAACCGGTGAAGGGTATGCTGACCGGCCCGGTGACCATTCTGAACTGGTCCTTCGTGCGGGACGATCAGCCAAGAAAAGACTCCTGCCTGCAACTGGCCCTGGCCATTCGCGAGGAAGTGCAGGATCTGGAGAAAGCCGGCGTGAACATCATCCAGATCGACGAAGCCGCCCTGCGCGAAGGCCTGCCGTTGCGGCAGTCAGACTGGGCAGCCTACCTGGACTGGGCTATCAACAGCTTCCGCATTGCTGCCAATGGCGTGGAAGACGGCACCCAGATCCACACCCACATGTGTTATTCGGAGTTCAACGACATCATCGAAGCCATCGCACGCATGGATGCCGATGTGATTACCATTGAAACCTCGCGGTCAGATATGGAACTGCTGGATGCCTTCCGGAACTTTGAATACCCGAACGATATCGGGCCAGGCGTGTATGACATCCACTCGCCCAACATTCCGGACAAGGACCACATCATCAACCTGATGACCCTGGCGGCAGAGCGCATCCCGGCAGAGCGGCTGTGGATTAACCCGGATTGCGGATTGAAAACCCGCAAGTGGGAGGAAGTGACGCCGGCCCTGGAGACGATGGTGGCGGCTGCGCAAGCACTGCGCGCCTGACACTCGCGCACAGTGTTGTCCCTATATGTTTACATACTGGCGCGCAGGTCAGTCATTGGGAATATATAGGGACATTTTGATCGGCTAGTAGCCGGGGCTACCTTCATCCAGGTTGAACCGGAACTCCTCTGCGCGGCAGACTTTTGTGGTGATGTTGCCGGAAGGATCGAGCTCAAACCAACGGTAGCCCGGGGCTAGCGGTTCTACCGCAAAATCAGTGGAACCTCGCGCAAACTGAATACAGGTCGACGGAGAGGCCATTAGCTGCACGCCATTGCGCTGCTGCTGAAGCTCCTGATGAATGTGCCCCCAGAGCACGCATCTGACGTTCGTGTGCCGGTCGATCACCTGCCAGAAAGCCTCACGGTTTTTGAGGCCTATCTGGTTCATCCAGTCCGAGCCGATATCGACGGGGTGATGGTGCAGGCAAACCATGGCGGGCAAGCCCGAGTGTTCCGACAGGGTTTGGTCCAGGAACGTCAACTCGTCCGCCGAAAGTTCTCCATGCACTTTCCCGTGTACGGAGGAATCCAGCATAACGAAGTGCCAGCCCCCAAGCACAAACTGCCGGCGCCGGGCGTCGAATTCATCCGCAACGGCGTACATGGTGGCTGAGTCATCGTGATTGCCGGCAATCCATGCAGACGGGCACTGGAAAGCCTCCAGTTTCTGCCCGAAATAATGGTAGGAAGCCACGGAAGCATCCTGGCTGATATCGCCGGTGGCCAGCACCAGGTCCGGCTGGCCATGGCTGCGCAGAGCCTCTTCAATGACGGCCGACAGGCTTTCGCGGGTGTTCACCCCCAGCAGGGCACCATTTTCCCGTGCCATCAGGTGCGGGTCTGTCAGCTGTAAGACTTTTAGCGGGCGGGCAGATTGGTGGTCAGACATTCAGGACCTGTTGTGTTCGGAGCAAACGGTTGAAATTACAACGAGTGTACGATGGCCGGGTTCCTTTTGATTAATGTGAAATCGTAGATTGTTCACATTCTGGCCCGCAGACACAAAATTTTTGCAGTTTTTGACAACTTCACCACAGGCAGAGTGAGACGCTGTCTAGTCGATCCCCTCACCCGCCGACCAGACGGCATTCTCCATAGGCAGGTGCCCGAAGCGCAAACAGTAGTCCAGCCAGTCGGCCAGGAAACCATTCACCTGAACCTTTTCATCGGGGTGATGCATAAAACGGTTCGGGTAATCGTTCACCGGCGCGATCTGGCGCTGCCGGTAGCAACTGATGACTTCCGCCATCATTGCATCGTGGTAGACACGCACGGTCATCTGTGGATTATTCAGCCAGCGGCCGCTGTTATGAACCTGCTCCAGCAACAGGGTTTCGGTAAACTTTGCCGTTTGCAGCACTTCAATCCGCACTCGCCCCAGGTATTGGCTCTCCCGGTGCAATTCAAACTCGCACACCGGCTTGCCATCGGATTCCAGCTGCCGCAGTTTGCGAAGCCGCTGGTAATTGCCATCACACAGCGCACCCAGCTGGCGCAAATCCGGTACATAGGACTTGGGACGCTTCACCCACTCAGTCATGCCAACCACTCCCGGCGCAGCCTGTCACGGTTCAGCTGTAGCCACTGGATAGCAATGATCGCAGCGGCATTGTTAATGCGGCCATCGGTAATCATGGCGAAGCACTCGTCGGCGCTGACCACGTGACTGAGAATGTCTTCGTGTTCATGCTCCACACCGAAAATACCGCCGGCTTCGGCAGTGCTGACCCGGCCACAGTACAGGTGGATCATCTCGGTGGTGCCGCCGGGGGAAACCAGGTAATCACAGATCTTGTCCAGCCGGCTGAAACTCAGGCCGGCTTCTTCCTGCCCTTCCCGCTGGGCTACGTCTTCCGGGCTTTCGCCGTCTTCGTTCATTCCGGCTACGAGCTCCAGCAACCAGGGGGATTGGTTGCGGCCCAGGGCCCCGAGACGGAACTGTTCCAGGAGCACGACTTCATCCCTTTGCGGGTCGTAGGGGAGCACGCAGGTGGCATCGCCGCGGATGAAGAGTTCGCGGGTGAAGGTGGGCATGTCGCGGCCGTCAAAGCGCGGGTGGGTCAGCCAGAGTTTGTCCATGCGAAAGAAGCCCTGGAAGACGGTTTCGCGTTTTTCGATTTTGACGTCGCTGGCGTTGAACTGGAACGGTTTCGGCATTCGGGTTTCCGGTTTGGTGTTCGGCTTGGAACGATAGCCTTTGGGATTGCTTGGGTGCAAGTGTCTTACGGCTGGCGTAATGGTTTGGTTCTGGCCCTAGCCTGCTCAGGTTGGTGCATCGCAGTCGTTGGGTATTGCTTTCCAAAACACGCTCCTTCGGCCCATCCATGGGGCGCTTGGGCTCCGCCATCCATGGCTCCGCACAGTTTTGGAAAGCAATACCCAACGCCTGCAGCCGACGCTTGTGCGACACGCCCCAACATTGCCTGACGCCCTCTTGGGAGCGATTACTGCCAAAGCCCAAGAGAGTTGGGGTGGGGGTGCCGTTCAGGAGTGTGCGGAGCCAGGGATGGCGGAGCCCAAGCCGCACAGGGACGTCTTGAGGCGTCTCCTGAACGGCACCCCCACCCCGACTCACAACGCCTAACCAGCAGGCTAAGGCGATCTAGAGCGCCAAAGTCAGACCTTGTCGTAAAGCTTGGAGCCAGACTCCACGAACTCCCGAGACTTGGCCTCCATGCCGGCGTCAATTGCCGAGACTTCGTCAATGCCCTGCTCTGCGGCGTAATCCCTCACTTCCTGCGAGATTTTCATAGAGCAGAATTTCGGCCCGCACATGGAGCAGAAGTGGGCCACTTTGGCGGATTCCTTGGGCAGGGTTTCGTCGTGGTAGGCGCGGGCGGTGTCCGGGTCCAGGCCGAGGTTGAACTGGTCTTCCCAGCGGAACTCGAAGCGGGCCTTGGACAGGGCGTTGTCGCGGATCTGGGCGCCTGGGTGGCCTTTGGCGAGATCGGCAGCGTGGGCAGCGATTTTGTAGGTGATGATGCCGGTTTTCACGTCACCCTTGTTGGGCAGGCCCAGATGCTCCTTCGGGGTGACGTAGCAAAGCATGGCGCAGCCATACCAGCCGATCATCGCCGCACCAATGCCGGAGGTGATGTGGTCATAGCCCGGGGCAATATCCGTGGTCAGCGGGCCGAGGGTGTAGAACGGGGCTTCATCGCAGCATTCCAGCTGCTTGTCCATGTTCTCCTTGATCAGGTGCATGGGCACGTGGCCAGGGCCTTCGATCATGCACTGCACATCGTGTTTCCAGGCGATCTTGGTAAGCTCTCCCAGGGTTTCCAGCTCGCCAAATTGTGCCGCGTCGTTGGCATCGGCAATGGAACCCGGGCGCAGGCCGTCACCGAGGCTGAAGGAGACATCGTAGGCCTTCATGATTTCGCAGATGTCTTCAAAGTGCTCGTACAGGAAGCTTTCCTTGTGGTGCGCCAGGCACCACTTGGCCATGATGGAGCCACCGCGAGAGACGATGCCGGTGGTGCGCTTGGCGGTGAGTGGCACATGGTGCAAACGAACACCCGCGTGGATGGTGAAGTAATCCACGCCCTGCTCGGCTTGTTCGATCAGGGTGTCCCGGAAAATTTTCCAGGTCAGGTCTTCCGCAACGCCGCCTACCTTTTCCAGGGCCTGGTAGATAGGCACGGTGCCTATGGGAACCGGGGAGTTTCGGATAATCCACTCGCGGGTTTCGTGGATGTTCTTGCCGGTGGACAGGTCCATCACCGTGTCGGAACCCCAGCGGATGCCCCAGGTCAGTTTTTCTACTTCGTCTTCGATGGACGAGGTCACCGCCGAGTTGCCGATGTTGCCGTTGATTTTCACCAAAAAGTTGCGACCGATGATCATCGGCTCGGTTTCCGGGTGGTTGATGTTGGCGGGAATGATGGCTCGGCCGCGGGCCACTTCGTCCCGAACAAACTCGGGGGTGATCTCCGGCGGCAGGTTGGCACCGAAGGACTGGCCGGGGTGCTGGTCCGCCAGCAAGCCGTTGGCCCAGGCTTCCTGCAGTTTCATGTTTTCCCGGATGGCAACGTATTCCATCTCCGGCGTAATGATGCCCTGGCGAGCGTAATGCATTTGCGACACGTTCCGGCCAGGCCTGGCGCGCAGGGGCTTGCGTTCGTCCATGAAACGCAGCGGGTCCAGTTGCGGGTCTTTCATGCGGCGGCGGGTGAATTCGGAGGTGTAGCCGTCCAGTTGCTCTACATCGCCCCGTTCGGCAATCCAGGCGGCGCGAACCGGCGGCAAGCCCTTACGCAGATCGATAGTGGCTTCCGGGTCTGTGTAGGGCCCGGAGGTGTCGTACACCACCACTGGCGGGTTCTTTTCGCCACCCATTTCAGTGGGGGTGTCGCCCACAGTAATTTCCCGCATTGGCACCCGCAGATCGGGTCGGCTACCCTGCACGTATATTTTTCGTGAGCTTGGTAATGGTTTGATTGCTGCGGAGTCTACTTTTGCGGAGTCGCTGAGGTATGCTGGTAAGTCCGTCATGAAATGCTCCCGGTTGCTCTTGTGGTATCGGGTCGCGTATGACGGAGTTGCGACAGACTGCCCTGCAGGCTTAGTGTCGCGGTTCATCTGGTCTTAATCCCTACGCCGGTATTATCCGGATCAGGTCGCGGGTTCTGCGTTGCAATCTCAGCCGATCGCCGGTTTCCGGCAGATCAGCACCCCGTCAAGACGCGATTCTGAATTCGTTTGTCCACAAAATACGTGGACTTAGCAAGTCTAGAGACGGGAACGATTATTGTCCATAATGGTCAACCAATACCTTTGGGTCATTGCCGGGCAGATTCCCGGAGTCAGTATTTCAGGAGAACCAATGAAAAAACGTTTACTTCCAGGATTGATCACCCTGCTCGCAGCCCAGCCTGCGCTTGCTCTGGATCTGATGGAAACCTACGAGAAAGCCCTGTCTTACGACTCCGGCATTGCCTCTGCCATGGCACAGTTCCAGGCCCAGCAGGCCGCCAGTGATGTGAGCAAGAGCTCTTTGTTGCCGCAGATTGGTGCGTTTGCTGAAGGCAGCCACGTTTCTGCAGATCCGAAACGGGGCTCTGCAACAAACAACCGCCCATTCAGCTATGGCGTACAGCTTACTCAACCCATCTTCCGGGCCG
Organism: Marinobacter sp. G11; assembly: GCF_021282325.1. Classification (NCBI taxonomy): domain Bacteria; kingdom Pseudomonadati; phylum Pseudomonadota; class Gammaproteobacteria; order Pseudomonadales; family Marinobacteraceae; genus Marinobacter; species Marinobacter sp. G11. The sequence continues at coordinate 61,601 of NZ_JAJSPB010000006.1, read as the reverse complement.
ACAACTGGTTCCGCTACGACGCCAGCCAGTTCCAGACCGAAGCCGCCCAGGCCCAGTACAACCTGGCCCAGCAGCAGCTGATTCTGGATGTGGCCACCGCCTACTTTAACGTGCTGCGCGCCCAGGATACCGTAACAACCGCCCGCGCTACCGAAGCCGCCATCCAGCGCCAGTACGAACAGGCCCAGGAGCGTTTCGACGTAGGCCTGATTGCGATCACCGAAGTATACGAGGCCCGCGCCAGCTACGACGACAGCAAGAGCCAGCGCATCGCCGCCGAGAACCAGCTGAACGTGGCGCGCGAACAATTGGCCCGGTTGACCGGTGAATACGCGGAAGACCTGGAAAATCTGCGGGAGAACTTCCCGCTGGGCCGCCCGGAGCCGATGAACCCGAATGACTGGGAAAATACTGCGCTCGACCAGAACTGGGCGATTCAGGCGGCCATGTCGCAGCTAAACGCCAGCGAGGCGAACCTTAAAGTGGCCAAGTCCGGCCATCTGCCAACTCTTGACCTTACTGCGTCATACAGTGAAACCGACATTCATGGCCGGGAAAACGCCAGCCAGTTTGAAGGATCACAAGGCGTCATCGGCCTGCAGCTGAACGTTCCCCTTTACATGGGCGGTGGTACCGAAGCCGGCGTGCGCCAACAGCGTTCACTGGTCACCGTGGCCGAGCAGGACCTGAACACCACGCGCCGGGATGTGCAGGTGAACACCCGCAGCCTGTTCCTGACCGTTAACAACAATGTGGAAACTGCCTCTGCTCTTGAGCAAACCATCATCTCCCGCCGCAGCGCACTGGATGCAACCCGCGCCGGCTACGATGTAGGTACACGGAACATTGTGGAAGTGCTGGATGCCGAACGCGCTTACTACGTAGCGCTGCGGGATTACGCCAACGCCCGGTATGACTACGTGATCAACACCCTGCAACTGAAGCAGGCGGCAGGCACCCTGAGCCCGCAGGACCTGATTGATCTGAACAACTGGCTCAGCGAAGGCGCCCGGGGCATTGAAGCCCTGGCCGAAGAAGGAAAAACACTGGACGACCCGATGCAGTAAGCGGGCTAACCGTGCTGAATTCCGGGTGCCAGCGCGGCACCCGGAGTTACAACCGCTCCGTAATACCCTCCACGACCTTATCCAGCGCACCCCGGTTCTTGTTGACTACTGCCAATGCCCGCTCACCGTATGCCTTCAGCGCCTCCGGATCGTCCATCAGTGAACAGATTGCCCGGGCCAGCTCATCCGCATTTTCGACCAACTGGACACCCTGATCATCCAGTAAGCGCTGATAGATTGTCTCGAAATTAAACACATGAGTGCCGGAGAATACCGGAATGCCCCAGGCCGCAGGCTCCAGCGGATTGTGCCCTCCCCGCTCGATCAGTGAGCCGCCCACGAAGGCGAGGTCACTGGCTCCGTAAAGCATCATCAGCTCTCCCATGGTGTCGCCAAGATACACCTCCGCACCAGCGAGAGATGCTCCTGTTGACCGGCGAACCACGGAAAAGCCCTCGCCTTGAGCCATCTCAGCTACCGAATCAAACCGCTCCGGATGCCGGGGCACAATGATGAGTAAGGCATCGGCGTGCTGAGCCAGAATCTGGCGATGAGCCGCCAGCAATTGCTCGTCTTCTCCGGTGTGGGTGCTGCCGGCAATCCAGACGGGGCGCTCACCCAGGGATTTTCGGAAGCTGACAGAGGCCGCACGGACATCATCAGGAATATCCACATCGAATTTTACGCTGCCGGTGACCTCAACATTTCCCGGAGCCACTCCAATGCGGCGAAACCGCTCCGCGTCTTTCTCCGCCTGCGCAGCCACCCAGCTGATGCTTTTGATAATCGGTGCTGCCACGCCCCGAACCCGCTCATACCCCCGGGCAGATCGTTCAGACAGGCGGGCATTGATCAGAAAAACAGGCACCCGACGGTGTCGGCACTGGCGGATCATATTGGGCCAGATTTCCGTTTCCATGATCACCAGGATGCGGGGGTTAACACGATTCAGGAAGCGCCGAATACCTCCTGGCGTGTCGTAAGGAGCATAGGCATAGGCTACCCTGTCACCAAACATCTTCCGGGCCTGGGCCAGCCCGGTATCGGTCATGGCTGTCATCAGGATGGTCGCACCCAGGTTACGGGCCAGCAGGCGCCGGACCATGGGGCCGGCGGCAATGGTTTCACCCACCGAAACCGCGTGCACCCAGATCACCGGGCCGTGTAGTTGGGGCACCAGCCCAAGGCGATGTTGCCAGTCTTGCCGCAACGCCGGCGCCTTACGGCCTTGCCACCAGAGCCGGACAAGGATAAACGGCAGGGCGAGCCGGATCAGCAGGGAATAGATAAACTGGAACACGCAGGACTCCCGGCAAAACAGTGCGTTATCATAGGGATAAATTTGCTGTGGACGGGCATCTTGCCCCCCGGTAAAACGTTTGTCGATGCAGGATTCACGATTTTGAAAAAGAAGTACCGCAAACTCCCCAGAAACACCGACTACTCAGCTTACCGTCATCCCCGCTGGTGGCCAACCTGGCTGGGCATTGCGGTGATGTGGCTGGCTGCGCAGTTACCCATTCGTTTTCAGTGGTGGCTGGGAAAGATAATCGGCCTGGTTGCCTGGAAACTGGCGAAGAGCCGGCGACATATTACCGAAACCAACATCCGGCTGTGTTTTCCGGAGCTGAACAAGCACCAACAGGACGCACTGGTGCGCAATGCCTTTATCGCCAACGGCATTGGCGTGATGGAACTGGGCATTGCCTGGTTCCGAAACCCGGCCAAACTCACTGGCATCACGCAGGTTCATGGCGTGGAGCATCTTGAGAAAGCGCTGGAAGGCGGCCACGGCGTGCTGCTTCTGGGCGGTCATTACAGCACACTCGATCTGGGCGGCAGCCTGGTAACCGAGTTTATTAACGCGGATGTGATGCAGCGGGACCACAACAACCCGCTGATGAACGCAGTGATGACCCGGGCCCGGGGCCGGCGTTATGGCACAGTGCTCGGCGCCAAAGACCTGCGCGGCTTATTCAAGTGCCTGAAGCAAAACCACGCTGTGTGGTACGCCACCGACCAGGATTACGGTCGCAAAGACATCGTTTTTGCCCCTTTCTTCGGCATTCCGGCCGGCAGCATTACCGCCACCTCCCGGATTGTGGAGCGCAGCAAATGCAAGGTAGTGCCGTTCAGCCACTTCCGCCGCGAAGACAAACCGGGCTACGACATTTATTTCCAGCCGGCGCTGGAAAATTTCCCGACCGGTGATGACCTGCAAGATGCTACCCGCATCAACGCCATCATCGAACAGGAAATCCGCAAGGCGCCGGATCAGTACCTCTGGATGCACCGCCGCTTCAAAACCCGGCCGGACAAAGACGACCCCGGCTTCTATGGCCGCAAACGCAAGAAAAAAGGCTAGTCCCTTGGAAGACGATGCGCAGGCGCCGGCAATCTGGCTGATTACCGACAACAAACCCGGCCACCGCAGCCAGTTGCGAGGCCTTGCCGGGCGTTTGCGCGCACTAACGGGTGCAAAGCTGTATTGGTTAAACGCCGCGGATTACCCCGTGCCGCTGTGGCGGGCTTTGCTGGGGCTCGCTCCCACTCTGGACAAGGCCTTGCCCCAACCTGACCTGATTGTTGCGGCAGGTTCCGGCACTCACCGGCTGCTACTGGCCCTGCGCCGGTACCGCAAGGCAAAAACACTGGTACTGATGAAACCAGCCTTTCCCCTTAACTGGGTAGATGGCGCCATCATTCCCGCCCACGACGACGTAAAACCTTCAAAAACCGTGCTGAACACGGAGGGCGTCATCAATGCAATCACGCCGCTGGCCGAACTGACCGGCAAGCCCAACGCACTCATACTCGTCGGTGGTCCCTCGGAGCACTTTGACTGGAACAACGACACAATCACCTCGCAGATCAGCGACCTGATTGCCCGATACCCCCGGTGGCACTGGACCATCAGCGATTCCCGGCGCACACCGGAGGCTCTTTACCGGCGACTGACGGAACTTCAAAGTGAAACCATCTCGGTTGTTCACCACAGCCAGACCTGCGACGACTGGCTGAAATACCAACTGGCAGATTCCCGGGCTGTCTGGGTAACGCCAGACAGCATGTCCATGGTGTGTGAAGCCGCCACCTCTGGCGTTCCTACCGGCATTTTCGACCTGCCCCCCCGGGCGGGTAGCCGGGTGGTTAATGGCATTAGCCGTTTAGCCAGGCTCGGGCTGGTCGCCCACTGGAGCGACCATGCCAGTGTAATGGCAGAACACCGGCCACAACACCCGAGGCTATGGGAAGCCGACAGAGCAGCGCGCTGGATCATCGAACGATTTCCCCGCCTTCTCCAGCCCAGACAAGACAAGGAGCAACGACCGTGAAAATACTGCAGGCCTTGCCCGCCTTGTACAGCGGTGGCGTGGAACGTGGCACCGTAGAGTTTGCGGCAGAACTGGTTAAACGCGGCCACCAGTCATTCGTGGTCTCCAACGGTGGCCCAATGGCCGAACAAGTTCGCGGCCAGGGCTCGACTCATATCCACATGCCCATTCATCGTAAAACACCCGCCTCGTTCGGGCAGGTTTTGCCGATGCGCAAACTGCTGCAAGAGCTCAAGCCGGATATTGTGCACGTGCGCTCCAGGATGCCCGCATGGATTATTCATCTGGCCCTGAAAACACTGCCACGGAACGAACACCCGGCCATAGTCTCGACTTTCCACGGCATGTATTCCGTCAATCCGTACAGCGCCATCATGGCCAGGGCAGACCGGGTGATTGCGGTGTCCAATTGCGTGCGGGATTACGTACAGAAGAACTTCCATGTTCCGGAAGACAAACTGACGGTAATCCAGCGCGGCGTAGACATTGACGCCTTCCGCAACCGCGCCATCAACGGCCAGTGGCTTGATATCCTGCTATCACGGTTTCCACAACTGGCTGGCAAGAAGATCATCATGATGCCCGGCCGAATTTCCCGCTGGAAAGGCCAACTGCATTTCATGGAAGCCATGGCCAGAATCGTACGCCAACGGCCGGACTGTCACGGCATCATCGTTGGCGGCGCAGAGCCCGGTAAGGAAAGATTTCTGCAAGAGCTGGAAAAAGAACGCAGCCGCCTGGGTCTGACCGACAAGGTCACCTTCCTGGGCCAGCGCAATGACATGACCAACCTGTACCTGCTGGCCGATGTGGTTTGCCATATGTCCACCAAGCCTGAACCCTTCGGGCGGACAGTAACCGAAGCCCTGGCGTCCGGCACACCGGTGGTGGCTTACAACCGGGGCGGTGCGGCCGAAACCCTGCAGGCCTGTTTCCGCGAGGGACTGGTTACGCCGGATGATACCGGAGCCTTCGCCAGTGCGGTGCTGGGCCTGCTGGATAAGCCCCGGCCGGAGATTGAATTGCCGGAGCGGTTTTTGTTGCGGGCCCAGACGGAGGGGACGCTTCGGGTTTATCAACAAGCCCTGAACGGAAAACCGGTTTGAAGGTCGCCCTGATATTCGCAACGCCTGGTAGTGCCTGGGGGGGCATGGAAAAACATGTGGCGGACCTGGCGGAAGCCCTCACGGGCATCGGACACGAGGTGCACATAATCGCCCATCCCGACTACCGCTCGCACTTCCCATTCGCCGAGTTTCACCCGTGCCCGATGAAGCTGAGCCGAAACAACCCTTGGCTTCGTTGGTGCGTTTCCCGGATATTGAAGCGGGTTTCTCCTGATGTCGCCCACGCCCACGGCAATAAAGCTGCCCTCATACTGGGCAGGTTGCCTCGTCAGACCTGGCAAACCGTAGGGACTATTCACGGAAGCAAATCACACCTTCGCCCTTTCCTTCTGCTGGACAAAGTCATTGCCGTCAGCGGGTCGATCTACGAGGGCCTGAGTCACCCGTCCCGTCATCTGATTTACAATGGAATCCGGAAGGAAACTCCTAAATCGCCCCCCGGCAACCATCCACTCCCCGAAACAACGAACGTCATTGCTGCCGGGAGACTGGAGGCAGTAAAGGGCTTCGATATGCTAATTCAGGCATGGAGTATGATCCATGACCGTTTTCCGACGGCACACCTAACCATCTTTGGTGATGGCTCTGAAGCCAGAAACCTGCATCGGCTGATTGACGATGAAGGCCTGAGACACTCTGTGACGATGGCAGGGCACCAAACAACACTGGCGTCGGCACTGTCCCACGCCGACTTGATGGTTCTCAGCTCAAGGCGGGAAGGGTTTCCTTACGTGTTGATCGAAGCCTTGATGGCCGGACTACCGGTTGTCTCAACCCCGGTGTCAGGCAGTGTCGACCTGCTTCCAGACAACGCTCTCGCCAGGGACATTTCCGCTCAGGCTATCGCCGACGTGATCGCTAGCGCACTGAACAACCTGGGTGGTCTTCAAGAATCTGAGCAATCCGCATTTGACTATGCGCAGACACATCTCACGCTCAGGGGCATGGCAGAGGCAACCGTCAGAGTGTATCAAGCCGAATAGTACCTGCGAGAGCGTCTTACCGCTCCTCGCCACCGGAACGACTGATTCCCTCAAGCACCTGCAGCTCCCTTGCCTTCGCCAATCGCATGAAATTACGGTTAGCGGCCACAACAGAAACACTGAACCCGAACCAGCCATTCAATACCTGGCGGTGAATCAGGTAATACTTCAAAAACTTCAAAGGAAATTCGATCATCAGACGCGGGGTCGAAATTCGCCGGCCCTTCCCATACAGGAACCGGGCCTGCTCGCTGGACAGTTGAGTGTATTTTCTTTCCATCTGCTCCAGAGAGATCAATGTCTTGTGCAAGACATCGCCTTTGAGCTCCAACACACTACCTGTATGCACTCTAGGCCGGTCGTCGTTACTGTGTTTTTCGGCATGGATCGCAGCCCGTTTCCGGTTGTAAAGCCGCAGGATCTTCTTGGACTTGTCATGCCGAAAAGGGTGCCTCGGGTTGGGGGACGACAAAACCCAGCGCATACGATAGCCAGCGACATCCGGAGAGATCGGCTTGGAGAACAGCTGCTTGATGTTGCGCACCAGCGTATCGGAAAGCACTTCATCAGCATCCAGATCAAGCACCCAGTCATTCACGCAAAGGCTGGCGGCATAGGCCTTTTGGCTCGCAAAGCCTTCCCATTCCCGATAAACCACCCGGGCGCCTGCGGCCTCCGCTAGCTCACAGGTTCGGTCTGTGCTTCCCGAATCAACAACGATGATTTCACCAGCCCACTCCTTCACCATCTCAAGAGATTCCGGCAGCCTTTCCTCTTCATTCAACGTGATGTAGTAAACCGATAACGGCAGTTTCATCATAAACACCCGCAAACTGGCCCCTACTCGGCCCCAAACACTGCCGAGTTAGCGCACCTATGATAATATTTGGCCATCAGAAAAGGCTAATGCTGACCGAAAGCTACGCGTGGAGCAAACACATGATTTACCCCGTCATTATGGCCGGAGGGACGGGCTCGCGCCTTTGGCCGTTATCTAGGCAACTGAACCCCAAGCAGTTCCTGAAACTGACGGACCAACATCTATCCATGTTGCAGTTGACCGTAGCCCGGCTGGACGGCATGGAGTCGGCCGACCCACTCCTGATCTGCAACGAAGAGCACCGATTTCTGGCGGCTGAGCAAATGCGCCAGGCGGGCTACAAAGATGCCCGAATTATCCTGGAGCCCTGTGGGCGCAACACGGCACCGGCCATCGCTCTGGCAGCACTGCAACTGGTTAAAAACATCGATGAAAACCAGAACCCGCTGATGCTGGTTCTGGCGGCAGACCACCTGATCAAGCACATCGCTGCGTTCCAGAGCTGCATCCAGAAGGCCGTGCCCCTGGCTCAACAGAATAAGCTGGTGACTTTCGGCATAGTACCCGGTCATGCGGAAACCGCTTACGGCTACATTCAGCAAGGCCCAATACTGGCCGACGACAGTTTCAGCGTCAGCCGGTTTGTAGAGAAGCCCGACCAGACAGCTGCGGAAAAATACCTCGCATCCGGTGATTACCTCTGGAACAGCGGCATGTTCCTTTTCGGCGCCCGCACCTACCTTCAGGAACTGCAAAAACACCGCCCGGATATCCTCGCCATCTGCCAGGCTGCGCTGGATGATGCCAGTGAAGACCTGCACTTCACCCGTGTGAACGAGAGTGTATTCGCCGAATGCCCGGAAGACTCCATCGACTACGCCGTAATGGAAAAAACCGACAACGCCGCCGTGGTCTCTCTGGATGCAGGCTGGAGTGATATCGGCTCCTGGTCTGCCCTGTGGGAAGTGAGTGAGAAAGACGCCAATGGCAACTGTTTCTCCGGCGACGTGATCGCCCACAGCACTGAAAGCACTCTGGTGCGGGCAGACAACCGCCTGGTGGCGACCGTGGGCGTGAAAGACCTGGTGATCATCGAAACCAAAGACGCCCTACTGGTTGCCCACAAAGACCAGGTTCAGGATGTGAAGAAAATCGTGGAAGCCATCAAAAACGATGGCCGGCACGAACACATGAACCACCGGGAAGTTTACCGGCCCTGGGGTGTATATGATTCTATCGATAACGGCCACCGCTACCAGGTGAAACGCATCACCGTGAAGCCCGGCGCCAAGCTATCTGTCCAGATGCACCACCACCGGGCAGAACACTGGATTGTGGTCAGCGGCACGGCCAAAGTCACCAACGGCGACGATTCCTATCTGGTCACGGAAAACCAATCCACCTACATTCCGGTCGGCCAGATCCATTGCCTGGAAAACCCCGGTGTGATCGATCTGGAACTGATCGAAGTACAATCCGGATCTTATTTGGGTGAAGACGATATTGTGAGATTTAAGGATCGGTACGGCAAAGCATGAGCAAACTTAAGTATTACCTGATCGCTGGCCTGTTACGTTTTGTCAGTCTTCTACCGCTGGGAACCGCTCAATTCATCGGCAACTGGGCTGGGCTCCTGGCGTGGAAACTAGGCGGCAGGCCACGGAAGATTACCGACATCAATCTGGAAATCTGTCTGCCCGAACTTACGAAAAAGGAACGCCAGGAACTATCCCGGGCTTCTCTGGCTCACACAGGCATGACAGCTTTGGAAATTCCCCTGATGTGGGAATGGCCCGTAGAGAAGTGCCTTGGGTTGATCAAGGAAACCGAGGGTCTGGAACTGGTTGACGAAGCCCTGGCGACGGGCAAAGGCTTAATCTTGCTCGCGCCGCACCTGGGCAACTGGGAGCTGACCGGCCTGTTTTTCTCCTCCCGCTACAAAATGGCAGCGCTCTATAGCCCTCCGCACATCAAGGAATTCGAGGATTATATGATTCGGGTGAGAGGACGCCTTGGTTCCGAACTGGTGCGCGGCGACCGTAGAGGGCTGATGCGACTGATGGGCATTTTGAAGGAAGGCGGTGTAGCCGGCATTCTCCCGGACCAGTCACCCCGTGGCAAAACCAACGCCTACGCGCCCTTTTTCGGCATGGAGGTGATGACCATGACACTGGTAGGGAAACTGGTTCAGAAAACCGGAGCCAACGTGCTGGTTACCTACGCCCAACGCCTGCCCAACGGCGAAGGCTTCAAGATTCTGGTCACTCCGGCGGAGCCTGGCATTGGTGCCGATGATGCAGTGGCCGGCGCCACCGCCTTGAATCAATCCGTGGAAAAGGTGGTACGAATGGCCCCTGAGCAGTACCAGTGGGAGTACAAACGTATGCGGCACCGGCCACCGGGGAATCCGAATCCTTATAAGCCCGGACAGATTTGTCAGTAACCAGCTATCAGTTGCGCTCGGCCAGAACTTTGCGATAGAGCTCACAGTAGCGACGACCGATAGCTTCAGGGCTGAAGTTTTTCAGGCCCTCAAGTGCCTTGGTCGCCAAGCCTTCCGCCAGAGCTGGCTCTTCAAGCAATTCCTGAATGGCAGAGGCCAAAGCTTCAGAGTCGCCGGCAGGTACTAAAAGCCCATTTTCGCGATCCTTGATCAGATCCGGTATGCCTCCGGCGCTCGCGCCGATCACAGGCACCCGATGTTGCATGGCTTCCAGGATGGTGGAACCCAGCCCCTCTGAGAGCGACGGGAACACAAAAACGTCCAGCGCAGCCAACCAGTCCCCAACATCGTCCCGATGACCCAGAAAGCTGATGTTCGGCAAGGCCTCCGCGAGCTCTTTGAGCCAATCTTCATCAGGGCCCTCACCCAGAAACACAAAATGCAGGTCCGGGGCGGAGTCCAGCAACTTTCGTGCAGCGTTAATCGTGACCTGATATCCCTTGTGCTTCAGCAATCGACCAACCTGCCCCACGAGCCGTTTGCCAGGATATTGGCTTCGTATTGCTCTCACACGCCGAGGCTCTGCAGGAAATGCGGAAAAACTTGATGGGATGACAACGGTATTGGCAGATTCCAAGCGCTGGCTGACAATGCGCCGGATAGCGGAGCTCAGGCACACCACTGTTTGCGCCCGACTATAGGCACTGGTAGTCAGCCGACCACTGCCAATAGGGTTGTCAACGCGCCTTGTAATAATATAAGGCGTTCCGCGAACGACGGATTCAATCCAGCCCCAGTATACCGCCTTGCCATCGTGACAATGAACCAGGTCCCAGCCACCTCCACTATGCCCGAGAACAAAGTGGGAGCATTCCCGAACCCCGAGATTAGGGGTGCCCTTCAGCTCACTGAAAAGACGACTTCCCGGCCGCGCTATCAGCGTTTGACAAATATTCTGACCAGCGAGCTCCCGGATCAGGTTAACCGTCTGTCGTTCGCCACCGGAGAAGCCCCCGGCCAGATTTACATGGCAAATGTGCATACCAACTCGGCCCAGTCGATGTTTTAATGGCGGCAGTGTAAGAGATCGACCTTAAAAAGGACATAACACCGTGAAGCTACTCGTAATCAGCTCCTATGTAGACACCTGGAATTCGGTTCGTCCGGAAGCCGAAATGCTTATCGGGCTCGCAAAGCTCGGTGTCGAAGTTGAGCTGATGACACAACCCGATGCAGAGTATCGCTCTCGCTTTGAAACCAACGGAATCAAGGTACACGGTTTCCATCCGAGAAAGAAAATTGAACCTGAAGCCATTCGCAGAATCCGCCAGCTTCTGAAAGAAGGCGAGTTCGACGCCGTTTACTGTTTTAACAACAAAGCCATCGCCAACACCAACCTTGCGGCCATCGGCCTGCCAGTCAAAGTTATGACCTATCGAGGCCAAACCGGCAATATCAGCCGCTGGGACCCAAGCGGCTACCTCACCCATCTCAGCCCGAGAGTGGATCGGATTATCTGTGTTTCCAAAGCAACCCGCGATGACCTTCAAAAGCACGTCTGGGGCAACAAAAACAAAGTGTGCACGGTCTATAAAGGCCACGATCTCGACTGGTACCAGGATACGCCGGTAGACCTCAAACAATTTGGAGTACCGGATGGCGCCTTTGTGATTGGGTCGGTGGCAAACATCCGCCCCAGAAAAGGACTGCCAATTCTGCTGAAAGCCACACACATGTTACCCCGGGACAGCAACATCCACTTACTTCTCGTGGGACGGGGAATGGACAATCCAGAGGTTCAGGCGCTAATCCAGGCCAGCCCGATGGCCGACAGGATTCACCTGACTGGATTCAGAAAAGACGCGCCGGCCATCATTGCGTCCTGTCAGGTATCCGTGCTGGCGTCAACCAAACGAGAGGGGCTTCCTAAAACGGTAATTGAAGCTATGGCCTATGGTGTTGCACCAATCGTCAGTGATACCGGAGGGAGTGCGGAGCTCATTGAAGATGGCGTTTCCGGCATACGCGTAACGCCCGGTAGCGCTGAAGAAATTGCTGCCGGCATTCAGCGGCTGCATGAATCCCCAGATCTATGCGCCAATATGGGCGAAAGCGCCCAAAAAAGGATCGCCTCGCACTTTCATGTACAGCAGTCGTCTGAAGCCCTTTTGAAGGTGCTGAACGAAACCGTCAGCGGCGAGTTTTAATCCAGAGCGCTGCGTATTTGTTGAAGGCATAAATGGCGGTGGTGACGGCCAGCAAAAACCCATGCCGGCCGTCCAAAAACCCTCTTTGAAGCAGATACTTCCGGACAAACGCTCCAAGGCTGTGGCTACAGGCAGAGAACAGTGAGGCTTTCTTGCCACGACGGGCCCGGCCCTCAGCCCAATCCTCCGCATATCGAACGGATTTCGCCATGTAGTCCGGGAAATTAGTGGCGGTATAGTGCAGCAAATCCCCGTCAAGCGTTTCTGCGCTGGCATCGGGGCAGTGAACCTTTTCATGCACCAGAGCGTCGTCATACCCGTATTCTTCACGGCGGTACAACCGGACTACTTTATCGGGATACCAGCCAGAGTGCCGGATGAAACGGCCAAAAAACCACGACAACCGCTTTACCTGAAACACCTTCTTCGCCGGAGCCTGTTCGATGGCGCGCTGAATGGATGAGGCCAGTTCCGGGGTGACCACTTCGTCGGTATCGATCCAGAACAACCACTCACCCTGCACGTGGCCCTGAGCTCTCTGGCGCTGCGGACCAAAGCCTGGCCAGTCGTCAGACCGGAAAATGCGCGCGCCAAACTGCTCCGCGATGGCCAGCGTATCGTCCGTCGAACCGGAATCCAGAATCACAACCTCATCGGCGAACGCCAGGCTCTCCAGGCACTTGGCGAATTCAGGCCCGGCATTTTTGGTGATCAGTACCGCGCTGAGTTTCACTGGCACGCCTCCAGAACCCGCTGCACCGAAATGCCCGTCAGACAGTTGTAATGGCCGAAACGGCAGGTGCGCTCAAAGCAGGGGCTGCACTCCACCGGATGCCGGACAATCGTCGCCTTATCCGTCAGCGGCGGAGTGAAATCGGGGCTGGTGGAACCGTAGATGGCAACCACTTCAGCACCCGAGGCCGCAGCCACATGCATCAAACCGGAATCGTGACTGACCACTTTGCGGCAATGACTGAACAGGTCCACGGTATCTTCCAGGCGGGTTTTACCGCAAAGGTTGAACACGCTTTCCTGACCATTGGCAATCTCGTCACCCGACTCAACATCTTTCGGACCACCCATAATCCAGACCTGAAAGCCCTGCTGCACCAGTTTTTCAGCGAGCGCCCGGTGGTTTTCAAGGGGCCACTGCTTTGCCGGGCCGAACTCCGCACCGGGGCAGATCGCAATGACGGGACATTCCGGGTCCAGGCCCAGTTTGCCCATCACGTCTTTCAGGTTCGCCTTGTCGATCGTCAGTGACGGTTGTGGCACATCAAACTGATAGTTCTCGTAATCCGCCTTGCTGGCCCCAAGCCCCATGTAACGCCACACGGTTTTGTCGGTGATGGTAGAGCCGTCTCGGGTTGGGTGTCTGCGCCGGGCATCGGTCAGCAGAATCGAACGCCCTTCCCCGCTGAAGCCAACCCGCTCGGGAATGCCTGCAAAGAAAGGAATCAAAGCGGACTTGAACGAACGCGGCAGGACAATCGCTTTATCGTACCCTTTCAGCGTTCGGGCCAATCGCCACTGGGCCTTCAGGGCCAGCTCACCACTTTTCCAGGGTGCCGCAATACCTTTGTTTACCTCTGGCATCCGAGCGATGATCGGAAGCGACCACCCGGGGGCCAACACGTCGATTTCTGCTTGCGGGTCCTGATGCTTGAGGGACATGAACAGCGCCTGAGCCATAACCATGTCACCCACCCAAGACGGGCCAACCACCAGATATTTCATCGATCCAGCCAAGCCAGGTAGGCCGCTACACCATTGGCAACGTCAGTGAACGAATCGGTATAGCCCGCATCACGCAACGCACTGACATTCGCCTGGGTGAAGCTCTGATAGCGGCCTTTCAGCTCATCCGGGAAAGGGATGAACTCCACCTTGCCCTTACCGTGGTATTGGATGACCGCCTCCGCCACCTCCAGGAACGACTGGGCACGGCCGGTGCCCAGGTTGAAAATGCCGGACTGGTCCGGATTATCATAGAACCACAGGTTCACCTTGCACACGTCGTCTACATATACAAAGTCACGCTGTTGCCCACCGTCAGAATAGCCATCCCAACCTTGGAACAGCTTGGGATTCTGGCCAGCTTTGATCTGTTCGTGCAGGTGATAGGCCACGGACGCCATCTTGCCCTTGTGCTGCTCTCTGGGGCCGTAGACGTTGAAGTAACGGAAGCCGACAATCTGGCTACGGGCAGACGGCAGAATCGTGCGCACGTACTGGTCAAACTGCCACTTGGAATAGCCATAGACGTTCAGTGGCCGTTCGCACTCGCGCGCTTCCCGGAACTCATCGCTGGCGCCGTAGACCGCCGCACTGGAGGCGTAGAGAAAAGGCACTTTGTGGTCCAGGCACCAATGCAGCAACACCTTGGAGTAGGTGTAGTTGTTCTCCATCATGAACTTGCCGTCCCACTCGGTGGTGTCTGAACACGCCCCTTCGTGGAAGATCGCCCGGATGCCCACCGGCAGGTCATTCGCCTTAACCCGCTCCAGGAACTCGCCTTTGTCCATGTAATCGGTGATATCCAGTTCCGCCAGATTACGGAAATAGGTGCCGTCGGTCAGATCGTCAACAACGAGAATGTCTGTCTCGCCCCGCTGATTAAGTGCGTGGACAATGTTCGCTCCGATGAAACCGGCACCGCCAGTGACGACAATCATGGTAAGGCTCCTGAAAATTCCGTGCGGGCGGGCCTGACAACGGCCCGGAATATGGCTGCCATCTTAACCTCTTTTACCCATAGCTAAAACCGCCAAAACCATTCACATCAGTGGCGAAGAACACTGTGAACACTGCATTAACAGCCGTTTAGTACGGAAAAAAGCATATGGGACGCCTTAAGCCACCATGGTACACTTTGCGCCTTCTAGCCGGTGCCGTGAAACACCGGCGCGCCCAGATGAAAGCTAACACCGGAGGCTCCCATGTCCCAGCCAAGCAGCTACCTCGCCACTCTGGAACGGCACCGCAAAACCTTTGCCATTCTGGAAGAGTATCAAGAAGTGGCGGAACAACTGCTCGAGCTTACCCGGCAGTGCCTGAAAAGCGGCGGCAAGGTCATCTTTATGGGTAACGGCGGCAGTGCAGCAGACTCTCAGCACTTGGCGGCCGAGTTTATGGTTCGCTACAAGAAAGAGCGCGGCCCGTTAGCGTCCATCGCGCTGACTACAGACACCTCGATTCTGACCGCGCACCCCAATGACTACGAGTTTGAAACCGTGTTCGAGCGGCAAGTGCTGGGGCTGGGCAAGCCTGAGGATCTGGTGATCGGCCTGACCACCTCCGGCCAGAGCGAGAACATCAACCGGGCCCTGAAAGCCGCCAACGAACTTGGCGCCGGAACCGTTGCCCTCACTGGCAGAGACGGCGGCAAGGTAAAAGACATCGCCAAATTGTCCATCATCATCAACAGTGACGAAACCGCCCGCATCCAGGAGGCCCACATGTTCATTGGCCACTGGCTGTGTGAAGCAATGGATGAGGTGGTGCTGTCCGGAGGCCTTGACTGATGCTTGACCTGGCCCGGCTGAACCAACTTCAGAACGCCTCTGTGCTGGTGATTGGCGATGTCATGCTCGATCGCTATTTCATCGGTGACACCAACCGCATTTCACCGGAAGCACCGGTGCCGGTGGTACGTGTCGCCCACACAGAAGACCGGGCCGGCGGTGCCGCCAACGTTGCCAGAAACATTGCCCACCTTGACGGCCAGGCCGCCATTCTGGGCATCATCGGCAACGACACAGACGGTCGTTTGCTGAAGGATCTTCTGGTCAAGGAAAAGGTCCATTCCGAGCTTCTGGAACTGGACGACGCACGCACCATATCCAAAACCCGTATTATCTCCCGCCATCAACAGATGGTTCGGCTCGACATGGAAGATACCTTCCCCGTCGCCCAAGCCGAGAGCGTCAAAAAACGTTACGGCGAGCTGGTTGAGCAATACAATACCGTCATCATCAGCGACTACGCCAAAGGCACCCTCGCCTGTGTTGGCGACTTGATCCAGACTGCACGAAAGGCCGGCAAGCAAGTGCTGGTGGACCCGAAAAGCAAGGATTTCTCCCTGTACCGGGGCGCCACAGTCATCACCCCGAACCTGACCGAATTCAAGGCGGCCGGTGGGGAAGCCTCATCCGATGAAGCGATGCTGAGTTCTGCCCGCGCCATGCTGGCCGAAGCGGGTATCGATACCATGCTGCTGACCCGTAGCGAACAAGGCATGAGCCTGATAACCCAGACTGAACATCACCATTTCCCGGCGGAAGTCCTGGAAGTGAGTGACGTCACCGGTGCCGGTGACACCGTGATCGCCACTCTGGGCACCTTGCTGAGCGCCGGGTTCGAATTGAAAGACGCGGCCTGGCTGTCCAACCTTGCGGCTGGCATTGTGGTCGCCAAACTAGGCGCCGCCACCGTTTCCCCGGAAGAGCTGGCAGCCCGCGCAAGCCACCAGTGGTCGGCCAAAACCAGCGGCTACCACCCCAGTGTCGAGCAGAGCCTGCTGCACATTGATTACGCCCGACAACAGGGCGAACGGATTGTCTTTACCAACGGTTGCTTCGACATTCTGCACGCCGGCCATGTGCGCTACCTGGCCCAGGCCCGGGCGCTCGGTGACCGACTAGTTGTCGGGCTGAACTCCGATGCCTCCGTGCGTCGCCTGAAGGGCGAAGAACGCCCGGTAAACTCACTGGAAGACCGGATGGAAGTGCTATCCGCCTTGGCCTGTGTGGACTGGGTCATCCCCTTCGGCGACAACACTGAGGAGAACGACACCCCGGAGCAACTCATCAAACGGGTGAATCCGCAGGTGCTCGCCAAAGGCGGCGATTACTCAATCGACACCATCGTCGGCGCCGACTTTGTTCAGCAAAACGGCGGTGAGGTTGCCATCCTGCCCACAGTTGAAGGCCGTTCCACCACCGGGCTGATCAAGAAAGTTCGAGGCTGATTTGTCTGCGCCACGCTCCATCTGCCTGCTGCGCCTGTCGGCCATTGGTGACACCTGCAACGCCGCTGCAGTGGTTCATGCTATCCGGCAGCATTACCCGGAAGCTGAGATCACCTGGGTGATCGGCAAGGCTGAAGCCGCGCTGATGACAGGCATGGACGGCGTCAACTTTGTTGTGTTTGACAAGAAACAGGGCCTGGCCGCATTCCGCAACCTTCGGCGCCAGCTCCAGGGCAAACGATTTGACGCCCTTCTGCTAATGCAAGTTGCGCTGCGAGCGAACCTCGCCAGTTTGTGCATATCCGCCAAACGACGAATCGGCTACGACAAAGCCAAGAGCAAAGAGCTGCACAGCCTGTTTATCAACGAGCGGATCGAGCCAACGGACAAGGTCCACGTGCTGGACAATTTCCGGCAGTTCCAGAAAACGCTGGGCATCCCCCTCGAAGCACCCGACTGGAACATTCCGGTTAATGCGGAAGAGCGGGACTGGGCCAAAGCCCAGCTCGACCCGGGCACCCGCAAACACCTTATTATCACCCCCGCCGCCTCCAACGCCGAGCGCA
This sequence comes from Marinobacter sp. G11, assembly GCF_021282325.1. NCBI lineage: Bacteria > Pseudomonadati > Pseudomonadota > Gammaproteobacteria > Pseudomonadales > Marinobacteraceae > Marinobacter > Marinobacter sp. G11. The sequence goes on along the minus strand of NZ_JAJSPB010000006.1, from coordinate 44,084 downwards.
ACTGGCTGCCCGAGCGATACGCGGCCGTGGCTGACCATGCCGCCAGTCAGGGTTTTTCCGTGTATCTGTGTGGCGGGCCGGCCGATCATGAAAAGCAATTGGCGGCCAACATTCAGGGCCAGGCCAAACACTCCCTGCATAACCTGGTTGGCCAGTCGAGCCTGAAGCAATTGTTCGCCCTGATTGGCGAGGCCAGCCTTGTGCTCGCACCAGACACCGGCCCGGCCCACATGGCCGTTGCCGCCGGCACGCCCGTTATTGGCCTGTATGCTCACAGCAACCCGAAACGTACCGGTCCCTACCTTTGGCAAAACTACGTGGTAGACGCCTACACCCCCGCCCTGAAACAGATGCGAGGGGAAACGCCGGAACAAAGCCGCTGGGGCCAGAGGCTCAAGGGCAAAGAACTGATGGAGAACATCACGACGGAACACGTTATCGACATGTTGGACCGCTATATTCAGGAACAGAACCTATGACCAACAAAGCCGTATTTCTGGACCGGGATGGCGTGATCAACGTGGATCACGGCTATGTTTATCGCAAAGAAGATTTCGAGTTTGTCGATGGTATATTCGAGGCCTGCCGGCACTTCCAGGAACAGGGTTATCTGCTGATTGTCGTCACCAACCAGTCCGGCATTGCCCGAGGCATGTACTCAGAAGCTCAATTCCAGGAGCTAACAGACTGGATGGTAGAACGATTCAAGGAACAGGGTGTGACCATCACCAAGGTTTATCATTGCCCCCACCATCCGGACTTTGGGCCTGCTGATGAACGAGACTGTGATTGCAGGAAGCCTAAGCCGGGGATGATATTGAGGGGGATTGAGGAGTTTGATTTGGACCCGGCGGAGTGCATTATGGTCGGGGATAAACCAAGTGACGTTGCAGCAGCGGAACGAGCCGGTATCGGCACAAAGGTAAGGGTGTTGACTGGCAGCCTCCTTGTGACGTTGCCGAACAACGAGGCATCACTATCTCTGCTAACGCATATTGGCCAGATTATCCACGATAGATCATCGGTCTAGTGTGATTACACAAGACCAAATAGAAAGGTAAGGAACGGGAATGCCACATCAGCCTTCAATTGAGATTTCTGGCAATTCGGGATGCACCGTAAGGCTGCTTACTCATGACCAGCGAATCATGGTTGAAAAAGAATGCGCACTCCCGTCGTATATTCCGCGTCTCCAGGCACAAATTCGCAAACAAGACAACTTCCGACACGCACTCACGAACCCTGCCATAATAGTCCCAGAACTCTATGATGAAGCGGATAATCCCGGCCTCTATTCCGCACGAATGGAATTTCTACCCTACCTGAACTTCATCGACTTCCTTGGCGTTTGTTCCGTGCCTGCGTTAATGCAAAGTATCAAAGCAATCGAAGGCTTCATCGATCACAACCTGCGAACCGAATACCAAACAGTTAATACGTCGGCTTTGTTAAAGCTGGATGAAATCTCTCGCAACGTTTCAGGGGAGCCTCACAAACAAGAGATCGACCAGCTCTTCGGGAATAAATTGCGTGACCGATTAACAAAAAAAGAAATTAATATTCCGAATGGTTGGTGTCACGGCGATTTTACCCTGTCCAACATCGTTTTTTCTGCCAATGGTAATTGCATCGGCCTATTCGATTTCCTGGACAGCTACATCGACTCCCCAATCATGGACCTAGTCAAGCTTCGACAGGATACACACCTTCACTGGTCTCTCACCAAGTCCAAAAAGCCATTCTCTCATCTTCGAGTCTGCCAAGGCCTCCGGCAATTGGATATATTTACAAAAAGTAAGCTTTCAGCTCTCGGAATCTCCGGGAAAGAGTACAACATACTCCAATCTGTCAACGTTCTAAGAATTTTGCCGTACGCCAACGACACAACCACTTTAAATTTCATTCAAACATCCCTGAAGACTCTGGAGGACTAAATGCACCTTATTCTGCCAGTTGCTGGAAGCTCATCACGGTTCCCAGACATGAAACCAAAATGGCTCCTTACTCACCCCAGGGGCCACATGATGATTGTTGAAGCGATCAAGAAGCTGGACCTGGATAAATTTGAAAGTATCAACTTGATCTGCTTACAGGAGCATGAAGACAAACATTCCGTAAGAATCGCGATTGAAACTCAGTTTGATGAAATTGGCCACAGAGACAAACTTCGTTTTATCATGCTGGAAGAACGCACACGAAACCAGCCCGAGACGGTTTATCAAGGACTCAAGACTGCGGGCATCACCGGTCCAATATTCATTAAAGACTCTGACAACCAGTTCTCTGCTCCCATTAGGGAGGGAAACCACGTCTGTTGTCTGGATCTCCACGAGCTAGAAACCGTTAACGCACGAAACAAAAGCTATATAGACATTGATGAGTATGGCTTTGTCCAAAATATTGTTGAGAAAAAGATCGTTAGCTCAACATTCTGTGTGGGAGGCTACGTTTTTGAGTCAGCCCAAACCTTTATGGACACTTATGAAAAACTGAGCAGCGACTCTCCCGACCTTTACATATCTAACATTATCTATCAGATGCTCCTGGACGGCCATACGTTCAACGCCCTGCATAGTGAAGATTATTGTGACTGGGGAACGATTCGCGAATGGAATCAATATAAGGCTCAATACTCTACGCTTTTCGTAGACCTTGATGGAACCCTGGTAGAGAACTCGGCCCAGTACAACTCACCGTACTGGGGCGAAACAAATGGCATAACAAAGAATATTCAGGTCCTGAACAAACTACACAAATCTGGAAAGGTTCAGATAATTATCACTACATCGCGGAAGGAAAGCTTTCGAGAAGCAACCATCAAGCAACTTAAGCGTCTAAATATTCCTTACGATGATATTATTTTTGGCTTGGTGCATGGCCGGAGAATCGTAATCAATGATTACGCAAGAACAAACCCGTTCAAAAGCTGTGACGCAATAAATATCAAACGCAACAGCGACGACCTCAAAGAAATGCTTGAAGAGTCTATTGGCTTTGATATTGGCATATGAAACCTGGTACGAGCATGAGAATGAGCGACTTTTCTGACATTAGCGTGGTTGTCCAAGGCCCCGTGCAGAGCTTTCAGGACCGCGAACAAGAATCAGGCATTACCCAGAAATGCCTGGAGTCAGTTCGGCAGCACCTTCCTGGTAGCACGCTGATTCTCTCAACATGGCCCGGCCAGGAACTCGCTGGGCTCGATTACGATCGGCTCGTCATATCCGAAGATCCCGGGTCTAATGTCAGGTTTTTTGGAAGGGACGGCGCGCCACATCGCTTCAACAATAACAGGCAGATAGTATCAACACGTGAGGGCTTGAGAGAGGTCACCACGAAATACGCGGTCAAATTACGTAGTGACAACTATCTGACGGGAAACAACTTCGTAGCTCTGCAACGTGAATACCCCAAAAGAACCTCAACGCATTGCTTTCTGAAAGAGAGAGTTGTCGTCTCAAACGTATTCACCAGACAGTACGCTAAAGGATTCCGGGTACCCTTCCATCTCTCTGACTTTTTCTATTTTGGCTTAACCGAAGATCTGCGAACCCTTTGGGATCTCGATCTTTTTGAGGATGCCCAAGACCCTATTCACGATAATGAAGGTGCCCTGTACAAAAGTTATCCGCCCGATTGCACTCAGATGTTCTGGATAAAGGCCCTACAGAAATTTGACACTTCAATACATGTCAACGAGTTACTGGATCGATCAGCCAGCCGGCTGGAGCAGTCTGATCTTTGTTTCGCCAACAACCTGGTAATAGCCTCCCCTGCCGACCTCGGCTTGGGGCTTTGCCAGAAGTTTCTCGGAACCGCCCGAATCTCTCGTACCAAAGGGCAATGCGCCCAGTGGCAACACTGGGAGTGGCAAGAGATTTATCGCCGTTACTGCGACCCGGATTTCCCTAAAGCACCGGCTTCAGTGAAGGCAAACCTGTTTCTGAAACGCTTGGTCCATGTGCATCCTGTCAAGCTGGAGACCATCGTCAAGCTCTACAAAAACAGACGCAGCAGTGAGTCAGGCGGCATCAAATGACCCCAGCACAACATGGCCTGGCATCCGCCCTCAAATATTTACTGCTTATCGTCATTGGCACCTTCCCTGCACTCAGCGTCATCGTTGATGGGTACGGCAGTGCCCTTTGGTATCTTTTGGGGCTCGCCGGAATCGTCTCATTTGCGATCAGCGCCAACGTTCGCAGGAGACTTTGCTTTGAACCAAAGGCCCTGCTATTCGTTGCCGCACCTTTTCTCTTCTTTATGTGGTCAATCATTATTTACTGGCTCGTTGATCCCAGCGATTTCGCAAAATCCCGTGTGGAGCGACACGCCCTGCTCTTGATCAGCATTCCTGTCATCGCACTCCTGTTTCACGCGCGGTTCCGGGCAAAGGATCTGTTACTGAGTTTTTCGCTGAGCGGTCTGGTGTTTCTGGCGTATTGGATTGTGCACGACGGCGAGGGCAGGTTAGACGGACTGGTTCATGCCATCCATTTTGGCAATATCGCCCTTATTACCTTGATACTCTGCGTTGGAGGATTACTCACCCAGAGCAAGCGTCACTGGTATGTGATAGCCGCGATGGGAAGTGTTGGCGCACTGATAGCCTTTATGGAGTCCGGATCCCGGGGCGGCCTGGTTGCTTTGTTTCTGGCACTTCTCGCCATTGGATTCTGGTTCAGTGTTACCCGAAACCAAATCCGTTACTTTGTCATTACACTCGCTCTCGTCGCTTCGGTTGCCATCGTCTCAGTCAAATTTGTTGACCCAATATCCGAACGATACGAGTTAACCCTGAATGAGATTGATAAGTTCTCAGAAGGTCAGATGTATACCTCCATGGGAATGCGCCTACTCATGTGGGATGCCGCGCTGAACGTTGTCACCGAGGCCCCTTTTATTGGCTCAGGTTTCTCGGGATACCGAACGGAAATCCTGACCCGGATTTCCGAAGGGCAACTAAAACCACTCATGTCAGATTTCTCTTCCGAGCCACACAATCAATACCTGTATCAGCTTGCCTCTCACGGCCTGATAGGTCTGTTTCTTCTACTTTTGATGCTGACCCTTCCCTTGTTCTACTTGGCCACACCTCGCCCTGGCAGCCATCTGAACCACCATATTCTGCGTGTTACGCTGGCTGTGATTTTTCTATCGTTCATCTTGTTTGGACTTACCATCACTCTGTTTGATCAGAGGAGAATTCTTCAGAACTTTGGATTGTATTATTCTGTCGCAGCCTGGTTCATCTGTAACACTAACAGGAAGAGTCTACATTGAGAGCCGTCATCGCTATCAGGCAAATCCAAAGACACACGGGTGCGGTTCGGAACGTTATCGAGCACTGCAAGTACCTCAAGGCCCTGGGCTATGAAACTACGATCATAGCTGAACGGTATAACCGAGAAATCCTGGATGAGTGTGGAGCGGATTTTGTTCGCATCATGCGATGGCCAATCAAAGGGGCCTATCGCCGAACCTGGTTTGATAAGCGTGTACAACACTGGCTGAGAGCAAACCCCTACGACCTCTTTTTCAGTCATGGTGACAGCCACAGCAATGACATCCTGGTGATGCACAACTGTGTCAGATTGCATGAAGAAACATGCGGCACACCTGAACTTGATGTTGCAGCATTCCATGACTCCGTCATCTCGGCAGGAGATTATCGGGCGCTCATCACCAACTCCAAGCTTATGGCCGATGATTTCCAGCAGCGATATTCAGTGCCCAACGACAAACTACGAGTTTTCTATCAGGGCGTTGACACCAGTCTGTTCAACGTGTCTGACAAAGAAGCACTCCGGTGTAAAGCTCGCCGAGAACTGCAGCTCCCTGAAACATCCAAGGTTCTTGGACTGATCACCTCCGGAGACTTTACCAAACGAAACGTTCGTTTCTTTCTGGAGGTCGCCGGATTTCTTGCAGCAAACACATCCTTTCCGATTGAATTCCTTGTCGTGGGGAAATCCAACAGTACTCGTTTTGCCGACCAGATATCAGTAAACGGCCTGCAGTCCCGGATTCGATTTATCGACCCGGTACCAAACGTCCACGAACTGTTTCATGCCTTGGATTTGCACATATTCCCCGCCTTACTGGAAGAATATGGCCGTGTAGTTCTGGAGGGGCTGGCCTGTGGAGTGCCTACAATCGCAAGTGACAACGTCGGCGTCGCTGAGTTGATGCAGGATCACTCAGTGCCAGAGGTAATCAGTGGCTACAACCTGGAGGAGTGGGGTAAAGCCGCGCAGAACATGCTGACAGACCCTGACGCAGGAAAGCGAGCTAGTCAGGCGGCGGCAAGTCTTGCCCAACAGTATTCAATGGTAAACCAAAAACAGGCTATGGCGGATCTATTGAGCTCTCTCATCAAACGTTAGTGGAGGCGTTGTACCCCTCAAGGAAAAACTGCCATTCACGCTCCAGCTCTTCGCCATAAGCCTTATTCAGGGAACGCTTCAACCGATCTAACGTATTACCTTTCCAGGAAGTCCGATAAGGGGTTCGGGAGCGCAGCTCACCTTTATCAAAGTCTATCAGGTGGGTTGAAGTCTCTCCGACCAGGATGTTGAAACAGTTCAAATCCGCGTGATACACACCCGCATCATGGAATTGACGAATCACTTGCCCAATTTCGCGCCAACGGGTTGCGTCCAGGGACAGAGCAACATCCCCTAATGGGCGAACACCTTGCAAGCGTTCGATGATAATGGCCGAGGAGTAAAGTACCCCCTTGCGCTGGTACACAACAGCCACGGGCTTAGGAACAGGAAGCCCCAAAACACGGAGCTGGACTAACAGTCGGAATTCAACGAACGCGCGCACGCGCACCTCGCCTGCGTATAGGTACCGATCACGTATCAGCTTTCCGACCAATCCTCCCCGACGGTAATGGCGAAGCACCCAATGTTCCGGGCTGCGCTCAATAAACCAGGCGCTCCCACGCCCCCCCGAAGAAACCGGTACCGCGCGCTCACCCCAATAATCAGGGTCAAACCAATCAGGGTCGAACTGCTCTGCCCACTCAGGCACCACCAGTGCGTTGATGCCATCGCGACTTATGTGTACTTCCGTATCTGAGCCCACCACCGAACCTCTCACAAGGCCATTCACCAACAACTCTAATAAAAAAGCCGCCCCACGGGAAACTTGGGGCGGCTTCTACACTGATCGAACACGATTTCCGGGTTAGCGAACTGCCGTCAGCCACTCCTGATGCGCAGCAAGCTTCCCCTTCACCGCATCAAAGTACATACCCTGCAGCTTCTCGGTAATCGGCCCACGCTTGCCCTCACCAATCTGGCGGCCGTCCAGTTCACGGATCGGCAGAACTTCAGCGGCGGTGCCGGTGAAGAAGGCTTCTTCAGCGATGTACACTTCGTCGCGGGTGATGCGGCGTTCTTTCACCACCAGGCCAAGGTCCTTGGCGAAATCGATGATGGTGGCGCGGGTGATGCCGGCCAGGCAGGAGGTCAGTTCCGGGGTGTGCAGCTCACCGTTGCGCACGATGAAGATGTTCTCACCGGAGCCTTCTGCAACGTAACCTTCGTTGTCCAGCAGCAGGGCTTCTTCAGCGCCGCCGGAAATGGCTTCGTTCAGGGCCAGCATGGAGTTGATGTAGTTGCCGTTGGCCTTCGCCTTGCACATGGTGATGTTCACGTGGTGGCGGGTGTAAGAGGAGGTGCGCACCTTGATGCCCAGCTCCTTAGCTTCTGGCGACATGTAAGACGGCCAGCTCCAGGCGGCAACCATTACGTGCACCTGCAGGTTGTCGGCGCGCAGGCCCATGCCTTCGGAGCCCAGGAATACCATGGGGCGCAGGTAGGCTTCGTCCAGGTTGTTCTCACGAACCGCAGCACGCTGGGCTTCGTTGATCACGTCTTTGCTGAACGGCATTTTCATGTTCAGGATGTGGGCGGAGTTGAACAACCGGTCGGTGTGTTCTTTCAGCCGGAAAATTGCCGGGCCGTTCGCGGTGTTGTACGCACGCACGCCTTCAAAGCAGCCAAGGCCGTAATGCAGGGTGTGAGTGAGTACATGGGTTTTGGCTTCCCGCCAGGGAACCATTTCACCATCCAGCCAGATAAGGCCATCGCGATCAGCCATCGACATTTCTACAGTGCTCCTGAATAAGCAGTTTTCGGGGATCCAGCATTCTAGCAGGAAAGCCGGACAGAAATAAATTTAGCTTGCTACTCAAGCATGACTTTTTTCCACATACTTTGGATGTAGTCACGCTCTTCCTGAAATGCGCTGCCCTCCACCTGGCTATTCAGGTTTTGCAGCGCCCGGCGGTGAATGGTCGAACGCAAGGTAATGTATACCTCCCGCAACTTCTCTGTGTCCTCCACCGGCAATACACCGGCACGGCCCAGCTCTTCCATCTGGCGAATATTGTCGCTCCACTGGGTCAGCTCCGGGTGCTCGGCACTCCAGGCGAGCATCAGGTACTGCATCATGAATTCGATATCCACAATACCGCCGGCATCGTGTTTGATGTGAAACACTTCGTCCCGCCGGATTTCCGGCGTGCCGAGGCTACTGCGCATTTTCTCCCGCATCTCCACCACCTGCTGGCGCAGGGCAGCTTTCTCCCTTGGCGTGCACAGAATCTGGTGACGGATACCCTCGAAGGCTTGAAGGGTATCCGGGCAGCCGGCAACGCCACGGGCCCGGGCCAGGGCCTGATGCTCCCAGGTCCAGGCATCGTTCTGTTGGTATTTCTCGAACGCATGTAAGGTGCTGACCAGCAGGCCGGAGTTACCGGACGGCCGCAGGCGCATATCCACTTCATAAAGCTGGCCGGAGGGCGTCTGGGTGCTGAGAATGTGCACAATTCGCTGGCCGAGGCGGGTGTAGAACACCGCGTTGTCGATGGGCTTGTCACCATCGGTGGCCAGTTGCGGGTCGGCCTGGTGCACAAACACCAGGTCCAGATCTGACGTATAACCGAGCTCAATGCCACCCAATTTGCCGTAACCGATAATTGCGAAGTCCGTGTCACACGCCGAACCATCTGCCCGCCGCGGATAACCATGGCGGCTGACCAGGTTGGAGAAGGCCACATCCACCACATGGTCCAGCACCACTTCGGCAATCCAGGTCAGGTAATCACTCACCTTCATCAGGGGCAAAGTTCCCTTTAGCTCAGAAGCTGCCACTCGCAGCACATGGGCCTTCTTGAAGTAACGCAGGGCCTCCATCTGCTCTTCCAGGTCTTCATAGGGAATGCGTAGCATCTGCTGGCGCAAGTCGTCCTGCAGCTCTTCCTTGGCAGGCGGGCTGTACAGGCTTTCGGCATTCAGCAGTTCGTCCAGCAGCAGCGGCGTTTCCGCCAGCAGGCGGGCAATCCAGGGGCTGTCGCTACACAGGCGCACCAGCTGGGTGAGTGCGCCGGGGTTTTCCACCAGCAGCACCATGTAGGCGGTGCGGCGCAAAATGGCCTCTACCAGCTGCAATACCCGGTCGAGGGTTTCCGACGCATTCTCAACATCCATCAACGCGTTCAGCAATAACGGCATGAACTGGTTCAGCCGTTTGCGGCCTTGGGTTTGCAGGGTCTGCACGGTTCGGCTGTCCCGCAGGCTCACCAGGCGCTTGTAACTATCTTCCGGATTTTCGAAACCTTTCTCCGCCAGCCATTCCACCGCAGCGGGCTCTTCCATTTCCGCCAGCCAGAGTTCGTAACAGCCGTCATCCATGCCGTTTTCGGAATCGCCTTCCTCGTCTTCAGTCGCGATGATGTTGGCGAAGTGCCGGGCAACGCGATTGCGATGCTCATCCAGCGCATGCTGGAAGGCGGCCCAGTCATCAAACTCCATAATGCGGGCAACCCGGGCCTGCGACAGTTCGTCGTCCGGCAGAACCTGGGTCTGCTTGTCTTCTATCCCCTGCAGTGCATGTTCCAGGTTGCGCAGGAATACATAGGCCTCGCGCAACTCCTTCACCACAGAAGACGGCAGCAGCTCCAGCTCTTCCAGTTCCTTGAGGATGTTCAGCAGCTCCCGCTGTTGCAGCTCCCGGTCACGACCGCCACGGATCAGCTGAAACGCCTGCACCACAAACTCGATCTCGCGGATACCGCCGCTGCCCAGTTTTATATTGTTCTCCAACCCCTTGCGGCGAACTTCCCGGCTGATCATGTCTTTCATGGTGCGCAGGGATTCGAAGGCGCTGAAATCAATGTATTTCCGATAAACAAAAGGCTTCAGGCTTGCCATCAACACCTGCCCTGCCCGCTGGTCGCCGGCCACTACCCGGGCCTTGACCATGGCATAGCGCTCCCAGTCCCGACCCTGGTCCTGGTAGTAGGTTTCCAGTGCTGCGAAACTCAGTGCCAGGGCACCGCTCTGGCCGTAGGGCCGCAGGCGCATGTCCACCCGGAACACAAAACCATCCGCCGTAATCTGGTCCAGGGCCTGGATCAATCGCTGACCAAGACGGATAAAGAACTGCTGGTTATCCAGGGCCCGGCGGCCACCTTCGGTTTCCCCCTTGGAGGGAAAGGCAAAGATCAGGTCGATATCCGAGGAAACGTTGAGCTCCCGACCGCCCAGCTTACCCATACCCAGCACCACCATTTTCTGGGGCACATGGGCACCGGTCACCGGGTCGCAACCCATGGGGGTACCGAACTCCTCACAGACCTTTTCATAAAGCCAGCTGAGAGCGCCATCAATGGCCACATCGGCAAAGGCGCTGGTGGCCAGCATGGTTTCGTTCAGGTCTGCCCAGTTCATCAGGTCACGCCAGATAATGCGGAACTGGACTTCCCGGCGGTACTGGCGAAGGGCGGCGTGCAGCGATGGCTCGGAATCAACGGTTGCCAGAAAATCGCCCCAGCGCTGTTTCAGCCACGCTTCTGTAGTCGGCTCGGTCAGCGGGCGGGCCTTAGCGGCAGCCTGAACCTGCTCCGGATAACGTTCCAGCGTCTGGGCCAGAAACACACTGCGGGCGCAGGCCTCGGCAACATCCGCCTGTGACAGCTCCGCTGGTAACGAACCCATAGGCTCAGACATAACGCAAACCCCTGTCTCTCTGATATATTTCCGGTACTGTATAACGAACTTGCCACGGACTGAACAGGCAGCCCCACTCCATGATGCGCAATCGTCGCCCGCTGAACCCGGAACACTCGCAGCCACACCTCCCAATGGGAGGGCTGATCCGCCAACGTATCAGCCGGCTATTCCTGACACTGGGAGCCCTGGTTTCCGCGCAGATCCTGATCCTCTGGGCTGTAGAGCCTTTGAGCTTTTTCGAAGCCGTGTGGCTCACAATGACCACACTGGTCACCGTAGGCTATGGTGACTACGCGCCGGTAACCGCCATCGGTCGCATCAGTACCGTGGTGCTGATGTTTGTAACTGCCATCACCCTGCTCACGCTGATTGTCAGCGATTATATTGAATACCGGTTCTACCGCCGTGAACGAATCCTCTCCGGACGCTGGATTTACAACATGAAAGACCACATCGTAATCATCAACACCCCACGCACCGGTGGCGAACAATACTTCATGCGCTTCGCCACCCAGATCCGGTCGATACCGGAATACCACACAGTCCCGATCATGTTGCTGACCCGGCAGTTTCCCGGCGGCCTGCCGGCAGAGCTTCGGGATTGTGGCATGGTGCACTTCCACGGTGCAGGCAATGATCCGGAAGCGCTGAAATCCGTCCACGCTGGCAGCGCCAGGCACGTGATTGTGCTCGCGGCCGACGAGTCCGATCCTTTCTCCGACAGCCTGACCTTCGATATCGCACACCGGCTGGCAGAGTCCAACCTTGGCGGCAAAACCACCGTGGAATGCGTGAGTGATGCCAACCGGGATCGCTTCAAGGCCCTGGGGGTGAGAACCATCATCCGGCCGGTTCGAACCTATCCGGAAATCATGGTGCGCGCCGTGGTGGCGCCAGGTTCAGAGAAAGTGCTGGAAGACATGTTCAACTACGAGCGTGACCACCCCCACCGCTATGATCTGGAACTGGACGACCTGACCTGGGCTGATATCGTCAGCGCCCTGGTTCGCCACGGCATTGGCACGGCACTGGCTTATATCGACCACGAAAATGAAGTGATCTGCCATCCGGAAACCAACAAGGAAGTGGAAGGGAAAGGACTGATCGTACTGGTGCGCTCAACGGAAACACCGGAAGTTTCCGTGGTGGAAGAAGCGTTGGATCGCTACCGGGACTTTTTGGCCCAGTGGCGATCCATGCACGAACAAAATGAGCAAAAGGCCGCGGCAGAGGCTGCCGCTGAAAAAGAAAGCGGTTCCTGAACCGCCTAGCCGACAAGGGCTAGTGCTAACTGCAACCGGCCCAATTCCGGGAATTTTTGAATCAAGTCATCGGTTGTGGTGCCGGATTGGAGCGAATGATTGAGCTCTTGCCACTCCTTATCAAATCCGGCTGCGCTGGCCGCTTTAGTGATCGCACCTAAAGCGCTTGGAGGCAGCTTGACTGACTCACCGGTCAGCCAGCTTACGCTCAGCGTATGCAGCAGCTTCGTTACCGATAAGGGCTCACTGGAAACGAGAATCCCGGGACGGTAAATACCCGCAAGAAAATACCCCTGCTCAGCCTTGCTGACCAGGTTGAGGAACACCGGAACTTCGCAGGCAAGCGCCTTCGCCCAACGCATCAACTCGCCCGGTTCGCCGGCTTTTAGCTCGAATTCCACCTCGTGCAGCGGCAGCGAACGACCGCCACCTAGAATTTCCCCAGAATCGACTGCCACTTCGATAACACTGCTGCCGGATTTCAGCATCACCACCTGCCGCTGGAAGTTGGTTTCGAACGCCAGCGCAAGTGCTGACAGATCGACCAACCCTTGCAGGGGCGTTTGCTCCAGCAGCGATAAATCCAGATTCGGACCAGACAGTTCCCACTCCCACTCCTCACGGCGATGGGCGCCATCCACAAACTCGCCCTTGGTTTTCAGGGTCTGGATAAACCGGTCACCTGCCTGCCGCACCCGCAAGGCGGCCTTAGCACGGTTAAGGGCGGCGTCCGGGGTGTCGAAGTAGCGATTGATCAGGGGCTTGCGCGGGCCTTCACTCGCTTCCGGCCTGGCCAGCAACCACTCAAGGGCTTTGGCTTGGGCAGACTCAGACAAGGTGAGTTTGATTTCGAGCTCTGTGGCCATGGGGTTCTCCGGTAAAAAATGAGTGGCCTTAAAATACAAAAGCCGGTGACCTGAGTCACCGGCTTTTGAGACTACTTGATTAGCTGGTTAGCTGATCAGAAGTAGTAAACGGCACCAAGTGCCAGAGTGGAGCGCTCATCACCTTCGGCGGCAAATGAACCAACTTCGTAATCTTTATCGGCATCAGCGCTGGAAATATAGCCTTCAACATACACGTACATGTTGCTGGACAGGTTATGCAGAGCCTGAATGGTGATGGTATCGTTCTTATCACCAGTCACGTCATCATCTTCCATCTGGTAAGCCAGGGCAAACTGGTTTGCACCCAGAGTATATACACCCATTACACCAAAGATGTCGGAATTGTCTTTGCGAGTCTGATACTCACCAATCAGAGTCAGATCATCCATACCGTAAGTGGCAGACAGGCCATAGCTATTCTCGTTGTCTCCAGCAGATCCATCATTCGAGTCCATCGCGAAAGCGAGCTTCAGAGCATCAACTTCATAAGTGGCTGCCAACTGATACGGGAACGACTTCTCGCTGTTATCTGACTGCTGATCAATTGCATAGCCAGACGGGGAGTTAGCATCAACCACAACAACGTCACGAGTTGCGGACTCACTATCGCCATTAACTTGAACTGCAGCACCCAGAGTCAGGCCACCAAACGACGGAGATTCATACTGAATCAGATCGCCTTCGCCGGTGTCATAGTTTCCAAAGATATCAGAGCCAACTTCGTGGAAGTTGCCAATGATGACAATATTGCGCTCGTACAGAGAGTCGTCAGAACCAACCCAGACTTTACCGAAGTTGTCGCCCTGAACCCCGATGTAGGCTTCGTCAAGACCGTCGATACCGCTGCTCTCGCTCTTATCGTCGGCGTTGATGCCTTCCAGCTCGAGCTTCAAGAAGCCTTTGATGCCAGGAGCAATTTCATGCTCATGCGCAACACCAAGTGTGGTGCCATTGTCAAAATGCTCAAGGCCGTTGAACTTTTGTCCAGCTTCGTTCTCGACATCGTTGTATGTCAGAGCATATTGAATATTACCGTAAACGGTCGGCAGGTTGCTTTCCTGGGCCAGAGCAGCGCCAGAGAAGGTTGCGGCTGCAATAGCAGAAGCAAGAATAGTTTTTTTCATGTTGCGTCTTCCTTTTTGAGTTAACTCAGGTTTTCGACGGGTGTAAGCCCCGATTTTTACTGGCAAATCCAGCAAATGCCGGCTTTACCGGAACCCCGATCAACCCCCATTTATTTCCAACAGGGGGCCGACATTTCTTCTTTTTATCTGGCCGGGAAAGCCCCGAACCTTAGTTCTCAACCACTTACAGAACTTTGCTAAAGTTCAGCGTGATGAACCTGTTTTAATACAATGTTTGCATTTTTGCAAATTTTCACGGGCTAATTTTTAGCCTTTTTTGGTCAGGAAGCAAAGTTCTTTATTCCTCAATGGCTTGACCACAGATTCCGGTTTTATCTACCAAAATCAGGGCCAGAACCCAAAAACCGCTTCCAGAACAATCAACTAACGCAGTCCGAGCTAGCAAAACCACAAGCCGGCTCAAACATTACCTTATCTACCGCCCTTTTGTGAGGCGCCAGATACAACTCTGTCACATTTCTGTGCACTAACCCTTTTTGCCGGTTTCCAGCATGAACGTGACAGGGCCGTCATTTACCAGGGCCACTTTCATGTCTGCACCGAACTGCCCTTCCCCAACACGACTCTCCCCAAGCTCAGCACGGGCCCGGGCCACAAAATTCTGATACAGGGAATTGGCCATATCCGGCGCAGCCGCCAGCGAGAACCCCGGGCGGGTACCGGAGCCGGTATCGGCGGCAAGTGTGAACTGGGGAACAATCAGCAGGGATCCGCCGGAGTCCTGAACATTAACGTTCATCCGGCCCTGCTCGTCGGGGAATACCCGGTAAGAGAGGATTTTTCGGCACAAGTCCCTGGCCTCATTCTGTGCGTCGTCCTTTTCTACACCCAGCAATAACAGAAGCCCCGGCCCGATGGCCGAAATCTTTTCGCCATCCACCGTTACACTGGCTTCGGAAACGCGCTGGATCAGTCCTTTCATTCCATCCCTTGGCAAGATTAGCACAGGGTTAAAAATCAGCAACGCGCAGGAGTGTATAGGGCCATCGGCGGGGCCGCAAGCCCTTGAAGGCCAATAATAAGTCTATGCTCAACCGGCGCTGGGCAGGCTTTTCGCCACTACCTCTTCTACGCCCCGCAACAGCGCATCCACAATAGCCGGCTCGGATGCGGAATGGCCGGCATCCCGGATAATATACAGCTCGGCTTCCGGCCAGGCCTGGTGCAGGGCTAGGGCATTATCCAGCGGGCACACCATGTCGTAACGGCCGTGCACAATTACCCCGGGGATATCCGCCAACCGACCCGCGTCCCGCACAATCTGACCCGGTTCCAGAAAGGCGTTGTTCATGAAGTAGTGGCACTCAATGCGCGCCAGGGCTATGGCGACATGGGGGTGGCCGAAATGCTCCACCACCTTGGGGTTCGGATGCAGGGTGGCGCAACGGCCTTCCCAGATCGACCAGGCCTTGGCCGCCTGAATCTGCTCCAGTTCATTGGCGCTGGTGAGCCGGCGATAGTAGGCCGTCACCATATCACCGCGCTCAGCTTCGGGAATCGGAGCCAGGAAATCCTGCCAGTAATCCGGAAACACCCGGCTCGCGCCTTCCTGATAAAACCACTGAATATCTCGCGGCCGGCACAGAAAGATACCCCGCAACACCAGCCCGAGTACCCGCTCCGGATAGGTTTCGGCATACACCAGGCTGAGCGTGGAGCCCCAGCTGCCGCCAAACAGCAACCAGCGGTCAATGCCCAGAAACTGACGAATGGTTTCCATATCCTGAACCAGCTTGTCGGTGCTGTTGCCTTCCAGCTCCGCCAAAGGCGTGGAACGACCAGCGCCGCGCTGGTCCATCAGGATAATCCGGAAGCGCTCGGCATCGAAAAACCGCCGATGGTAATCCTCACACCCACCACCCGGTCCGCCGTGAACCACAAGCACAGGAATGCCATCCGGATTGCCGGATTCTTCCAGGTACAACTCATGGGGCTCATCTACCGCAAGGCGATGACGGGCGTAGGGTTCGATGTCGGGGTAGAGGTTCAGCATGACGAACTCCGTTTCAGGGATAACGGCAGTCTAGCTGAGATGGACAGGGACAATAAAGGAAGGATTGGTTTGCCACGAAATCCACTAAAGGACACGAAAGAAACTCAAAAGAAAAAGATTATTTTTTTGCCACGGACACTCACGGAATTACACGGACAACTGCCAAAAGCATTTTTGTCCGTGAGGGTCAGTGAGTGTCCGTGGCCAATCAGTTTCTTTTTTTCGTGTTCTTTCGTGGTTTTAGTGGCAAAAAGTCTTTTACTTCTTACCCGCGCGCTTACGCTCGTTCTCGGTCAGAAGCTTCTTGCGCAGACGGATCGACTTGGGCGTGACTTCTACCAGCTCGTCGTCGTCGATGAACTCCAGCGCCTGCTCCAGGGTAAACTTGATGGGCGGCACCAGGCCGATCACTTCGTCTTTACCGGAGGCACGCATGTTGTCCAGCTTCTTGCCCTTGGTGGGGTTAACCACCAGGTCGTTGTCGCGGCTGTGGATACCACAAAGCTGGCCTTCGTAGATTTCCTGGCCCGGGTCCAGGAACAGCTTGCCACGGCTCTGCAGGGTTTCCAGCGAGTAGGTCAGCGCAGTGCCAGTAGCCATGGAAACGATAACACCGTTCTGGCGGCTGGTTACGTCACCCATCTTCACCGGGCCGTAGTGGCTGAAGGTGGAGGTCAGGATGCCGGTACCGGAGGTCATGGTCAGGAAGGTGTTCCGGAAACCGATCAGGCCGCGGGCAGGAATGGTGTATTCCAGGCGGATTCGGCCCTTGCCGTCCGGGATCATGTTGGTCATGTCACCCTTACGCAGACCCATCTGCTCCATGATCGCGCCCTGGTGCTGCTCTTCGATGTCGATGATCACGTTTTCGTACGGCTCTTCCTTCTGGCCGTTTACTTCCTTGACCACCACTTCCGGGCGGCCTACGGCCAGCTCGAAGTTTTCGCGGCGCATGTTCTCGATCAGAACCGAAAGGTGCAGTTCACCACGGCCAGACACCTTGAACTTGTCCGCTGAATCGCCTTCTTCAACACGGAGTGCCACATTGTGCAGCAGCTCTTTTTCCAGGCGCTCTTTGATGTTACGGCTGGTCACGTATTTCCCTTCTTTACCGGCAAACGGCGAATCGTTTACCTGGAAGGTCATGGATACGGTGGGCTCGTCAACGGTCAGCGCCGGCAGGGCTTCTACGTTAGAGGGATCACACAGGGTGTCGGAAATGAACAGCTGGTCCAGGCCACTCACGCACACAATGTCGCCAGCCTGGGCTTCTTCAACCTCTACACGCTGCAGGCCGGAGTGGCCCATGATCTTCAGAATACGGCCGTTACGCTTCTTGCCGTCGGCACCGAGAGCCACCACCGGCGTGTTGGTTTTCACTTTACCGCGCATGATACGGCCGATACCGATTACACCCAGGAAGCTGTTGTAGTCCAGCTGGGAGATCTGCATCTGGAACGGGCCGTCCATGTCAACAGAAGGCGCAGGCACGTGGTCAACAATCGCCTGGAACACGGCGTCCATGTTGTCCTGGAGGTCTTCATGGTCCATACCGGCAATGCCGTTCAGGGCGCTGGCGTAAACAATCGGGAAGTCCAGCTGCTCGTCGGTGGCACCCAGGTTATCGAACAGGTCAAAGACCTGGTCTACAACCCAGTCCGGGCGCGCACCCGGGCGGTCGATCTTGTTCACGACCACAATCGGGCGCAGGCCCGCTGCGAAAGCTTTCTGGGTAACAAAGCGGGTTTGCGGCATGGGGCCGTCGATGGAATCCACCACCAGCAGCACACTGTCTACCATGCTCATTACCCGCTCAACTTCGCCACCGAAGTCAGCGTGGCCCGGGGTGTCTACGATGTTGATATCGTAGTCCTTCCATTTCAGCGCGGTGTTTTTTGCCAGAATGGTAATGCCACGCTCTTTTTCCTGGTCGTTGGAGTCCATAACGCGCTCGTTTTCGAGCTCTTTACGGTCCAGGGTGCCAGACTGGCGCAGCAACTGGTCAACCAGGGTGGTTTTACCGTGGTCGACGTGGGCAATGATGGCGACGTTTCTAAGCTTATCAATCACAACGGGTATCCTGCAGAAATTAGCGGCGCGCAGTATATCGAAAAGTCCATGTCGATAATATGAAGAATAGTGCCTAATATGTAACCAACCCTTCCGGCGCACTGATATCAGGCAATCCACCGGTTTTCGCACCAAAGTGGTGCGCTATTCTGGTGCATTTCCGGGCCGGCCGCCGTACACTTTTGCACACACAACGCACCAAAGCCTTGCCACTGCGCTGTTGTGGCGCAGTTACACAAAACTGGCAAGGCACTTGCTTAGTGAGGAGCAGCCGTAATTGAAAGGTAAGGGCCAAAGGCTTCTGGTAAGCTGCCTACACCTGCAAGAGATCGGGCCTCAGCACACTGAACGATCCGGCACAACGAACACGAAATCACTACGGAGCATGCACAATGTCCAAGACGATTGATTTGATCAAAGAACACGAAGTCAAATGGGTTGACCTGCGCTTCACCGACAGCCGCGGTAAAGAACAGCACGTTACACTGCCTGCCACTGAAGTAGACGAAGACTTCTTCGCTGACGGCAAGATGTTCGACGGCTCTTCTATTTCTGGTTGGAAAGGCATCAACGAGTCCGACATGATCCTGATGCCGGTTGACGATACCGCCGTGCTGGATCCGTTCACCGAAGAAACCACCATTAACATCACCTGCAACATTGTAGAGCCGACAACCATGCAGGGTTACGAGCGCGACCCCCGCTCCGTTGCCCAGCGCGCAGAGGAATACCTGAAGTCCACCGGCATTGCCGACGGCGCCCTGTTTGGCCCGGAGCCCGAGTTCTTCATCTTTGACTCCGTGAAGTGGAAGACCGACATGCAGGGCTCCATGTACTCCCTGCACTCCGAAGAAGCCGCCTGGGTATCCGGCGAAGACTTCGACCGCAACAACATCGGCCACCGCCCGGGCGTAAAAGGCGGCTACTTCCCGGTTCCGCCGGTAGACAGCCTGCACGACCTGCGTGGCGCTATGTGTGCGGCTATGGAAAACATGGGCCTGACCATCGAAGTGCACCACCACGAAGTGGGCACAGCCGGCCAGTGTGAAATCGGCGTTGGCCCGAACACCCTGACCCGCAAGGCAGACGAAGTTCAGATTCTGAAGTACTGCGTGCACAACGTAGCCCACGCCTACGGCAAAACCGCCACCTTCATGCCCAAGCCGGTCGTGGGTGACAACGGTTCCGGCATGCACGTACACATGTCCCTGAACAAAGACGGCAAAAACCTGTTTGCAGGTGACAGCTATGCCGGCCTGAGCGAAATGGCCCTGTACTACATCGGCGGCATCATCAAGCACTCCAAGGCCATCAACGCCTTCACCAACCCGGCCACCAACAGCTACAAGCGCCTGGTACCCGGCTTTGAAGCCCCGGTAATGCTGGCCTACTCTGCCCGTAACCGTTCCGCTTCCATCCGGATTCCGTACGTAAGCAGCCCGAAGGCACGCCGTATCGAAGTGCGCTTCCCGGACCCGGCAGCCAACCCGTACCTGGCCTTCGCCGCCCTGATGATGGCCGGCCTGGACGGCATTCAGAACAAGATCCACCCTGGCGATGCCATGGACAAGGACTTGTACGACCTGCCGAAGGAAGAAGCCATGAACATCCCGCAGGTAGCCACTACCCTGCAGGAGGCGCTCGATTGCCTGGCAGAAGACCACGAGTTCCTGACCCGCGGTGGCGTGTTCACCGAAGACATGATTGCCGGCTACATCGACCTGAAACGTGGCGAAGTTGAGCGTATCAACATGACCACTCACCCGGTTGAATTCGAACTGTATTACTCCTGCTAAGCCACTGCACCAACTTGGTGCAGACCGGTAGCAACAAGCCCCGCCCCGTGCGGGGTTTTTTGTATCAGCCGTTGAAAACCCCGCCAGCGGCGCCGATAATCGAGGCAGTTGATCAATGCAGGCCTTTATTATGAAAACACCTCTCGCCCTTGTAACCGGATTCTGTTTACTGGCCGCCGCCGGCGCCCACGCAGAGGTGTACCGGCATGTGGATGCCCAGGGCAACGTCACCTTCTCAGACGAGCCGATGCAGGGCAGCGAAACCGTAAAAGTAAAACCGGTGACCACCATCACCCTGCCCAAACCGGAAGTGGTGCGGGAAACCGACCAGCTTCGGCAAGAAGTCCAGAAGGAAGGCGCCAACTACGACAGCCTCACTTTTGTGCACCCGAAAAATGACCAGGCCTTCCACAGCGGCAGTGGCGACGTCACCTTTGAAGTGCGCAGCACCCCCGGCCTCAAGCGTGGCCACAAATACGAAATCACCCTCGACGGCCAGCCCGTAGGCCAGAGCTCCTCCGGCTCGGTAACCGTGAACAATATTGACCGCGGCACCCATCAGGCTGGCGTGCATATCGTGGACGAGCAGGGCGTTCAGGTGAAAACCGGCCCCGGCATCAGCTTTACCGTTCATCGCCCGTCTGTCCTGCGCCGATAACACATCAGCGGTAGCACCCGGAATTAGTTGCACCAATTTAGTGCATACGCACCACATTAACGCCATACTCTGGGCAGCGAAGGGGCAAATCGCCGGCTGCCTGTAGCCTTTCCCGCACCATCTGCACCAAGCCACAGCACCGCCATGCCCTACAGGCCGGCCCACGCCCGGCCGTTGCCCATTTTTTTCTGCCAGCCAGAAAAACTGGTTCGGATTTTGCAAAACCGGGGTACACGCATGAAACGAAAACGGAAGCCGAGCATGACGTTGCAGCCGCCCGCCACCCCGGACAGTGGATACAAAAGCATTCTGGACAGCCTGAGCACCTCCCTTCTGGTGCTGGGCGAAGACCTCACTATCCGTTACCTGAACCCGGCGGCCGAGAACCTGTTTGAAACCAGCCTGACCCGCACCCGGGGCCAACCGCTGGGTGACCTGCTGATCGACTCCAGCGACGCCCTGAAGACCCTGTACGCAGCCCTCAACAACGGCCAGTCCTACACCCGCCGCGAGGCCGAGTTCGCCCTGCTGACAGGCTCACGCTTCACCGT
Source organism: Marinobacter sp. G11 (assembly GCF_021282325.1). Classification (NCBI taxonomy): domain Bacteria; kingdom Pseudomonadati; phylum Pseudomonadota; class Gammaproteobacteria; order Pseudomonadales; family Marinobacteraceae; genus Marinobacter; species Marinobacter sp. G11. Next base: position 22,695 of record NZ_JAJSPB010000006.1, on the reverse strand, counting down.
AGACTATTCGGTAACCCCGGTCAGCGTAGACCCGACCGAGCTGGTGATCGAAATCCAGCCGAAAGACCGGATGCTGCGCATCAGCCGGGAAGAAGACATCATCTCCCAGCAGGAAACCACCCGCATCCTGGTGCGCGGCATGGCCCATGAAATCAAGAACCCGCTCGGGGGCATCCGGGGCGCGGCACAACTGCTGGACCGGGAACTGAACAGCGAAGACCAGCGCGAATACACCCAGGTGATCATCAACGAAGCCGACCGGCTGCGCAGCCTGGTGGACCGCATGCTGGGCCCCAACAAAGCCCTGCAGATGGCCAGCACCAACATCCACGAAGTACTGGAACGGGTACGCACCCTGATTGAAGCCGAAAGCAAGGGCCGGGTGCGCCTGAAGCGGGATTACGACCCCAGCATTCCGGAATTCACCGGCGACAAGGAACAGCTGATCCAGGCCTTCCTGAACATCGCCCGCAACGCCATGGAAGCCGCCTTCGAAAACCAGGTGGACAGCCACAGCGGTGACATGCCCACCATCACCTTCCGCACCCGGGCCCTGCGCCAGTTCACCATCGGCCACCGACGCCACCGACTGGTGTGCCGGGTAGACATCATCGACAACGGCCCGGGTATACCGCCGGAACTGCTGCAGAACATTTTCTACCCCATGATCAGTGGCCGGGCGTCCGGCACGGGCCTGGGGCTTTCCATTACCCAAAGCATCATCGGCCAGCATCGCGGGCTGGTGGAATGCGAGAGTGAACCGGGAAGAACCGACTTCATCATCTTCCTGCCTCTGGAGGACAACCAATGAGCCGAACGGGAAACGTCTGGATCATAGACGACGACAAAAGCATCCGCTGGGTACTGGACCGTGCCCTCACCCAGGCCGGCCTGCACCCCCGCGTATTCGACAGCGGTGAAAGCATCATGATGCGCCTGGAGCACGAACAGCCAGATGCCATCATCAGCGACATCCGCATGCCCGGCGTAGACGGCATTACCCTGCTGTCCCGGATCGTGAAGAAGCACCCGGACCTGCCCGTTATCATCATGACCGCCCACTCCGACCTGGACAGCGCGGTGACCAGCTACCAGACCGGTGCCTTCGAATACCTGCCCAAACCCTTTGATGTGGACGAAGCCGTGGCACTGGTAAAACGCGCCATCGCCCACAGCCACGAGAAAAAGGCCGCGGCGGAACCCCAGATGGAGTCGGTTCAGAAAAACCTGGAAATCATCGGCGAAGCGCCCGCCATGCAGGAAGTGTTTCGCGCCATCGGCCGGCTCTCCAACTCCAACATTACCGTACTGATCAACGGCGAGAGTGGCACCGGTAAAGAACTGGTGGCCCAGGCCCTGCACAACCACAGCCCCCGGGCCCACAACCCGTTCATCGCCCTGAACATGGCTGCCATCCCCAAAGACCTGATTGAATCGGAACTGTTCGGCCACGAAAAAGGCGCCTTCACGGGCGCCGGCGCCACCCGCCAGGGCCGTTTTGAGCAAGCCAACGGCGGCACCCTGTTTCTGGACGAAATCGGCGATATGCCCGCCGACACCCAGACCCGCCTGCTGCGGGTACTGGCCGATGGCGAATTCTACCGGGTAGGCGGCACCACCCCCATCAAAGTGGATGTGCGCATCATCGCCGCCACACACCAGGACCTGGAAAAACTGGTGCAGGCCGGCAGCTTCCGCGAAGACTTGTTCCATCGCCTGAACGTAATCCGCGTACACCTGCCCAAACTGGCTGAACGCCGGGAAGACATCCCCAAACTGATGCAGCACTTCCTGAAACGGGCCGCCAAGGAACTGTCGGTAGAAGCGAAAATACTGCGGCCAGATGCCGAAGAATACCTGACCACCCTGCCCTGGCCCGGCAACGTGCGCCAGCTGGAAAACACCTGCCGCTGGCTGACCGTAATGGCCAGCGGCCGGGAAATCCACGTAGACGACCTGCCCCCGGAACTGCTGCACCAGGCCGACACCGACAACACCGGCACCGGCCAGACCTGGCAGGAAGGCCTGAAAAACTGGGCCGAACTGGAACTGAAGCGGGGCAAGAAAGCGATCCTGGACAACGCGGTGCCGGAGTTCGAGAAAATCATGATCGAAGCCGCCCTGAAACACACCGGCGGCCGCCGCCGGGATGCCTCGGTACTGCTGGGCTGGGGACGGAATACGCTGACCCGGAAGATTAACGAGTTGGGGATGGATCATCCGGAGGGGGAGGAAGAGTAAGCCTCTTCCCCCATGAGATTGGATTCAGTTGGCGGGGACTTCGCGCCAGTAGTTGATGCGGTCGTTGCCGCGGTAGACGCCGAAGGTGGCGGTGGCGCGTGATCAACACCACTTATCCGTGCTTGATCGGTTCGCACCCGATGATCCGGCGCCTGTCAGGTGCAAGTCCGACAGGCTGCCAGGTAGTCAACGTGCGTCCCACTTAGGTTCCACTTACGTCCCCTTAACACTCTCACCGAGCGCGTATCACGTGGTTGGTTAGCCGGGCGTTCTAACAACTTCCCCGACCGACTACACGTGAAGTGACCTCTCAAGAGTCATAGGTCACTGATATCCTGAAACCCACAAAGGACTATGGTTCAACCAATCAGGCTTAACCGTATGGGGCCTGTAATGACGGGCGCAAGTTAGACTCTTTCACCGCCACCCGCCTTTTCCTGACATGCTGCACTCCCCTCCCTCTTTCGAGGTTCAAGCCCATTACTGGGCGAGGATAAGTCAGGTTTGCAATAGGCCTACCAACAGCCTATACGTGTAGCGCAAATTTCACAAACACTTGATTTACCTAGAAAAATGGCTCACTCAGAAGGGGATATCGTCATCGAAGTCGTCAATCGGCTCCGGCATGCCGCCGCCCTGCTGCTGGGGCGGCTGGTTGCTGTACCCGCCACCCTGGTTACCCTGGCCACCCTGCTGCTGTTGCGGGGGCGGGTTGTTGTAGCTGGCCGCTTGCTGGGGCCGGCCCTGGGGCGCGCCCTGGTTCATGCCGCCTTCGCCACCACGGCTGTCGAGCATCTGCATCTGGCCGTTGATATCCACCACAATCTCGGTGGTGTAACGGTCCTGGCCATCCTGCCCCTGCCATTTGCGGGTTTGCAGGCGCCCTTCGATATACACCTTGGAACCTTTGCGCAGATACTGCCCTGCCACTTCAGCCACCTTGCCGAACAACACCACCCGGTGCCACTCGGTTTTCGGTACCAACTGGCCGGATTGACGATCCTTGTAGCTTTCATCGGTCGCCAGGTTGAGGTTTACCACCGCGTTGCCGTTCGGGGTGTAACGGGTATCCGGATCCTGGCCCAGATTACCGATAAGAATTACCTTGTTTACGCCTCGTGCCATTGTATGCTCCTGGTCTCTTTTGCTGAACGCCTGCGTTCCATGCAGGCATCCTGTGTTTTAAGTAGTGCTACCCTGCCGCACAAATTCAAAGTGCGCAAGCTGCTCTTCCCGAAAATGCTGACGGTCTACCTTCAGGTACGCCATGGCGGCCTCTTCCACGATCACCACGTCTTCCACGCCCGGCAGTTTTCGCAGGTTCTGGTCGATCTCGTCAAAACTGATACTCACGGCGTTTTTCAGCTGTACCACAAAACTGGTGGTGTAACCCGGTGCAGGCATGGTTAACGCCACCAGCAACCATACCACCAGCGCTGCGGCCATCAGCCAGAGTACACCTTCCAGGCCAGCGGTCTGCAACAGCCAGCCGCCCAGTGCACCACCCAGAAACGCGCCGAAGAACTGGGAAGTGGAATACACGCCCATGGCGGTGCCCTTGGCCGCAGCCGGGGCTTCTTTGCTGATCAGCGACGGCAAGCTGGCTTCCAGCAGATTGAACGCCATAAAGAAGAAGAATAGCACAGCCCACGCCAGCCACAGGCTCTGGCCAACACCGGTCATCGACGCAGCCGCCAATGTCAGCAGGGCGATGGCGCCGCATAGCACCGGCTTCATTTTCCGTTTTTTCTCGCCAACGATGATGAACGGCACCATGGCGAAGAACGAGGTAATCATAACGCTGAGATAGAACCACCAGTGGGAACTGGCCTTCAACCCCAGCTGATCCTGCAACATGGTCGGGAACACCAGGAACAGCGCGGTCAGTACAAAGTGCAGGATGAAAATGCCGACATCGAGCCGTAGCAGCCGGCCATCAGCCAGGACACGGCTGACCATTTCCCGGGCCGGATGGGTGTCGGCACTGACCTTGTGCTGGTGCGGTGTGGGCACAACCCGGGCAACCACCACCAGCGCCAGAACCGCCAGTACCGCCGTGGTATAGAAAATCCCGGACAGCCCCCAGGCAGCCCCCAGCAGCGGGCCCACAACCAGGGAGACCGAAAACGACAGGCCAATGGAAATGCCCACGGTGGCCATGGCCTTGGTGCGCTGCTCCTCCCGGGTGAGATCACTGAGCAACGCCATCAGCACACTGGCAATCGCACCGGCACCCTGAAGAATCCGCCCGGCAATAACTACGTATATGGAATCGGTAGCGCCAGCCAGCACACTACCGGCTGCGAACAGGACCAGGCCGATGTAGATCATCCGCTTGCGGCCAACCCGGTCTGACAGCAAACCGAACGGAATCTGCAGCAGTGCCTGGCTCAGGCCGTAGGCACCAATTGCGAAACCGATCAGCGCGGGCGTAGCGCCTTCGAGGTCGCTGCCCAGCAAAACGAAGACCGGCATTACCATGAACAGGCCCAGCATACGCATGGCGTATACCGATGCCAGAGCTACTACTGAGCGTTTTTCAAGCGCGTTCATGCTAACCCGTGCCGGACTGGTTGAATGTATAGGCGCAGCCTGTCACTGCGAGCGGCGCATTGTACCAGAAGCGCTATGCAGACGGGACTACTCACAACGGGGCGGCAGAAAGCGGCTGCGGGCGGCCTAGAGCAGCCAGAGGAATCTGTACACGGTTTAGCCGGCGCCACCCGAAAACGATATAATCGACGTTTTTACCCAAGCGAGGTGTTATGGACCATATCCAGATCAAGGGTGCACGCACCCACAACCTGAAGAACATCGACCTGGATATGCCGCGGGACAAGCTGATTGTCATCACAGGCCTTTCCGGTTCCGGTAAATCTTCCCTGGCGTTCGATACGCTCTATGCCGAAGGCCAGCGCCGGTACGTGGAATCGTTGTCCACCTATGCCCGCCAGTTCCTGTCGATGATGGAAAAACCCGATGTGGACCACATCGAAGGCCTTTCCCCGGCCATTTCCATCGAGCAGAAATCCACCTCACACAACCCGCGCTCCACTGTGGGTACCATTACCGAGATATACGACTACCTGCGCCTGCTGTTCGCCCGCGCCGGTGAACCCCGCTGCCCGGACCACGGCCAGCCTCTGGAAGCCCAGACCGTAAGCCAGATGGTGGACCAGGTGATGGCCATGCCGGAAGGCAGCAAACTGATGATCCTGGCGCCGGTCATCCGGGATCGTAAAGGTGAACACCTGCAGGTGATCGACACCATGCGCAGCCAGGGCTTTATCCGCTTGCGGGTCGACGGTACCGTTTACGATATCGACGACCTACCGGCGCTGGATAAAAAGCGCAAACACCAGATTGATGTGGTGGTCGACCGGTTCAAGGTGAAGGAAGGCCTGGAGCAGCGGCTCGCCGAGAGCTTTGAAACCGCCCTGGAGCTTGCCGACGGCATTGCCCTGGTCGCGCCCATGACCGGTGAAGGCGAGGAACACACCTTCTCAGCCCGCTACGCCTGTACCCAGTGCGGCTACGCCCTGAGCGAACTGGAACCCAAGCTGTTCTCTTTCAACAACCCGGCCGGCGCCTGCCCCACCTGTGACGGCCTGGGCGTGCGCCAGTTTTTCGATGCCGAAAAGGTTATCCAGAGCCCGGAAGCCACCCTCGCCTCCGGCGCCATCAAAGGCTGGGACCGCCGCGCCGTGTACTATTTCCAGATGCTCACCAGCGTGGCGGAGCACTATGGCATTGACCTCGAAACACCCTGGGAAGAGCTGCCGGAGAACTTCCAGCAGGCCCTGCTGTATGGTTCCGGCGATGAAGACATCACCTTCCGGTATGTGAACTCCCGCGGCCATATCATGGAAAAGGCGCACCCGTTCGAGGGCATATTGCCCAACCTGGAACGCCGCTACCGGGAAACCGACTCCCAGAGCATGCGGGAAGAACTGGCCCGCAACCTCAGCACCCAGCCGTGCAAGGATTGTGGCGGCTCACGCTTGCGCCGCAGCGCCCGCCATGTGTTTATCGAAGAGCGCACCCTGCCGGAAATCACCCGACTGCCCGTCGGCGACGCCCATCGCTACGTGAGCGAACTGGCCCTGCCCGGCCGCAAAGGTGAAATTGCCGAGAAAATCCTCAAGGAAGTACGCGAACGCCTGCAATTCCTGGTTAACGTCGGGCTGGAATACCTCACACTGGAACGCAGCGCAGACACCCTGTCCGGCGGTGAAGCCCAACGCATCCGGCTGGCCAGCCAGATCGGCGCCGGCCTGGTGGGCGTCATGTACATACTGGATGAGCCGTCCATCGGCCTGCACCAGCGTGACAACGACCGCCTGCTGGCCACCCTCACCCACCTGCGGGACCTGGGCAACACCGTGATCGTAGTGGAGCACGACGAAGACGCCATCCGCGCCGCCGACTACGTGATCGACATCGGCCCGGGCGCCGGCGTACACGGCGGCGAAATCGTCGCCCGCGGCACCCCGGCCGAGATCATCGCCAACCCGGCGTCCATGACCGGCCAGTATCTCAGTGGCGAAAAGGAAATTGCCGTTCCCAAAGCCCGAAACAAAGGCAACGGCAAAAAACTCGTGCTATCCGGCGCCTCCGGAAACAACCTGCAGAACGTCACCCTGAACCTGCCACTGGGCGTGATGACCTGCATCACCGGCGTATCCGGCTCCGGCAAATCCACCCTGATCAACGCCACCCTTTATCCGGTGGCGGCAGCCAAGCTGAACAAAGCCACCAGCCTGAGCCACGCCCCCTACAAAAACCTCAAGGGCCTGGATCACCTGGACAAGGTCATCGACATAGACCAGAGCCCTATCGGCCGGACTCCGAGATCCAACCCGGCCACCTACACCGGCCTGTTCACCCCCATCCGTGAACTCTTCGCCGGCACCCAGGAAGCCCGGTCCCGAGGCTACAAACCCGGCCGTTTCTCCTTCAACGTCAAAGGCGGCCGCTGCGAAGCCTGCCAGGGCGATGGCGTAATCAAGGTAGAGATGCACTTCCTGCCCGACGTGTACGTGCCCTGCGACATCTGCAAAGGCAAACGCTACAACCGCGAAACATTGGAAGTCCGCTACAAAGGCAAAAACATCAACGAAGTGCTGGAAATGACCGTTGAAGAAGGCCGTGAATTCTTCGACGCCGTGCCTTTCATCGCCCGAAAACTGCAAACCCTGATCGACGTGGGCTTGTCGTACATCCGCCTCGGCCAAAGCGCCGTCACATTGTCCGGCGGCGAAGCCCAGCGGGTAAAACTGGCCAAGGAACTGTCCAAGCGCGACACCGGCAAAACCCTGTACATCCTCGACGAGCCCACCACCGGCCTGCACTTCTACGACATCCAACAATTGCTGAACGTACTGGAGCGGCTGCGGGACCATGGCAACACCATAGTGGTGATCGAGCACAACCTGGATGTGATCAAAACGGCGGACTGGATTGTGGACCTCGGACCCGAGGGTGGTTCTGGTGGCGGGCAGATTATTGCCGAGGGAACTCCGGAGGAGGTAGCGGACAATCCGTCGTCACATACCGGGCGTTATTTGAAGCCTATGCTTAAGTAGGTTTTTAGCCACGGAATCCACTGAAAAACACGGAAAACACGGAAAAACACGGAAAAACACGGAAAGATAAAGACAAGGACGTTTTGCCACGAAAACCACGAAAGGACACTAAAAAATAAGACCTTTTTTAGAAAAGGCATACCCCGGAAGACCGGACGGTCAGGGTGGTGTGGGTGAATTTTCTGCCGGAAAAAGATGTCTGAGCGAAGCGAGTTGTTTTTCCAAAGAAAATTCACCCACACCACCCTGACCAGCCCCCGATACCTTCAGGCGTCAGGCACAAAAAAACCGGGCCCTTTCGGAACCCGGTTTTTTTTCAGGACTAAACGGAGATTTTACTCTTCGCCTTCGTCCACCTCTTCAGCTTCGATGTCCAGAGGACGGCCGACAAGCTCTACGAATGCCATAGGGGCATTGTCGCCAGCACGGAAACCGCACTTCAGGATACGAAGGTAACCACCCGGACGCTCGCTGTAACGGGGGCCCAGCTCATCAAACAGCTTGGCTACCGCAGCATCGCTACGCAGGCGTGAGAACGCCAGACGACGATTTGCTACCGAATCATTCTTTGCGAGCGTGATCAACGGCTCAGCTACCCGACGCAGCTCTTTGGCTTTCGGGAGCGTCGTTTTGATCAGCTCGTGCTCAACCAGTGACGCAGTCATGTTACGGAACATGGCCTTGCGATGCGCACTGGTCCTGTTGAACTTACGACCACTCTTACGATGACGCATTGCTCTGATTCCTTACCTTAAACTAATCGGCGATCAACCGCCCAGAACCCGGTCATCACCACGAAGGCTTGCCGGCGGCCAGTTATCAAGACGCATACCCAGAGACAAACCACGGGACGCAAGAACGTCCTTGATCTCGGTAAGCGACTTTTTGCCAAGGTTAGGCGTCTTCAGCAGCTCCACTTCGGTGCGCTGGATAAGATCGCCGATATAGTAAATGTTTTCAGCCTTCAAGCAGTTAGCTGAACGCACAGTCAACTCCAGATCATCAACCGGACGCAGCAGAATCGGATCAATTTCTTCCTCTTCTTCAACGCGCTCTGGCTCTTTCTCATGATCGAAATCTACGAACACCGCCAGTTGCTGCTGGAGGATGGTAGCCGCCCGGCGAATTGCTTCTTCCGGATCGATAGTACCGTTGGTCTCCAGGTCAATAACCAGCTTGTCCAGGTCTGTACGCTGCTCAACCCGAGCGCTCTCGACGGCATAAGCCACACGACGAACCGGGCTGAACGTAGCATCAAGCTGCAAGCGTCCGATGGCACGAGTTTCGTCCTCGTCCAGACCACGCTGATCAGCCGGCTCATAGCCGCGGCCACGTGCAACACGCAAACGCATGTTCACTTCGCCGTTTTCGCTCAGGTGACAGATCACGTGCTCCGGGTTAGCGATTTCCACATCGTGGTCCAGCTTGATATCGCCGGCAGTCACTACGCCCGGGCCTTTCTTGCTGAGCGTAAGCTCAGCATCGTCACGGCCGTGCATCTTTACGGCGACGCCTTTGAGATTCAGGAGAATCTCGATGACGTCTTCCTGGACACCTTCAATGGCACTGTACTCGTGCAGGACACCGTCGATCTGTGCTTCAGTCACGGCGCAGCCCGGCATTGAAGACAGAAGAATACGACGCAGCGCACTACCCAGGGTGTGACCGAAACCGCGTTCGAGCGGCTCCAGGGTCACCTTGGCGCGCGCGGCGCTGGATTCTTTCACGTCAATGGTACGAGGTGTCAATAACTCATGTACTGAACGCTGCATAGACGCCCCTATCTGCTATCGTTGCTAACTGGGCTTTACTTGGAGTAAAGCTCGACGATGAGGTTCTCGTTGATGTCGGCCGGCAGTTCAGTACGCTCAGGTACTGACTTGTAAACGCCGGACATCTTGTTGGCGTCAACCTCTACCCAGCTTACCGGTGCGCGGCTACCAGAGAGTTCCAGAGCGCCTTTAACACGCAACTGGTTCTTGGACTTTTCGCGCACACTCACAACGTCACCCGGCTTAACCTGGTAAGACGGAATGTTCACCGACTTATCATTCACCAGGATCGCCTTGTGAGAGACGAGCTGACGAGCTTCCGCACGGGTAGAACCAAAGCCCATGCGATATACAACGTTATCCAGACGGCCTTCCAGAAGTTGCAGCAGGTTTTCACCGGTTGCGCCCTTCCGACGGGCAGCCTCTTTGTAGTAGCTACGGAACTGCTTCTCAAGCACACCGTAGATACGACGAACTTTTTGCTTCTCGCGAAGCTGCAAGCCGTATTCGGACAGACGACCGCGACGCGCGCCGTGCATACCCGGCGGAGTCTCGATGTTGCACTTGGAATCGAGCGCGCGTACGCCGCTCTTCAGAAAAAGATCTGTCCCTTCACGACGAGACAGCTTGCACTTCGGGCCTATATAACGAGCCATATTTCACTGTCTCCTGTGTTAGACGCGGCGCTTCTTGGGCGGACGACAGCCGTTGTGGGGAATCGGCGTCACATCAGTGATGTTGGTGATCTTGTACCCGCAGCCGTTAAGCGCGCGTACAGCGGATTCACGTCCGGGCCCAGGACCCTTAACCTCTACGTCCAGGTTTTTAAGGCCGTATTCAGCAGCCGCATTACCGGCTCTTTCAGCTGCTACCTGCGCAGCAAAAGGTGTACTCTTACGTGAGCCGCGGAAACCGGAACCACCTGAGGTGGCCCAGGACAGGACGTTGCCCTGACGGTCCGAAATGGTCACGATGGTGTTGTTGAAGGACGCGTGAATGTGCGCGACGCCATCAACAACCGTCTTTTTCACCTTTTTACGGGTACGTGTACCTGGCTTTGCCATGTTTGCCTACCTGTTACTTACGAATAGGTTTGCGAGGACCTTTACGGGTGCGGGCGTTGGTCTTGGTGCGCTGACCACGGACCGGAAGGCCGTGACGATGGCGCAGACCACGGAAGCAACCGAGATCCTTCAAACGCTTAATGTTCATCTGTACTTCACGACGCAGATCGCCTTCGACGGTAAACTTGCCCACTTCAGTACGAAGTGCTTCAAGCTGCTCGTCGCTCAGGTCTTTGACCTTGGCGTCCGGCTTAACGCCGGTTGCATCGCAAAGCTTCTGGGCTGTTGTCTTGCCAACACCAAAGATGTAGGTCAGCGAGATAACAGCATGTTTGTGATCGGGTATATTGACACCGGCTATACGTGCCATCCAAATTACTCCGCGTTCAAAGCTTTGCTGTGTGAATTTTCCGCCACAAAAAGGGCGCGAAATAATAGCGCCTGACCCGTGGTCGAGTCAAGCGCCACTATTCCGAACCCCTTCTGCAATGTCAGTGCGATTCCGGAGAATCAGCCCTGGCGCTGCTTGTGGCGAGGCTCCGAGCAGATGACTCGCACTGAGCCATTGCGTCGAATTACTTTGCAGTTACGGCAAATTTTCTTTACCGAAGCGCGTACTTTCATTGTCGACTCCAGTTTTCAAGGGGAACGGCTTAATCAGCCGTTCCGACCATAGCCCTTGAGATTGGATTTCTTCATCAGCGATTCATACTGATGGGACATCAGGTGCGACTGAACCTGCGCCATGAAATCCATCACCACGACTACAACAATCAGCAGAGACGTACCACCAAGATAGAAAGGCACGTTACCCGCAACCATCAGGAACTGAGGGAACAGGGATACTGCTGCAATATACATAGCCCCGAACAACGTCAGACGGGTAAGCACACCATCGATGTACTTGGAGGTCTGTTCTCCCGGACGAATACCCGGGATAAACGCGCCGGAACGCTTGAGGTTATCCGCAACTTCTTTGGGGTTGTACATCAGCGCTGTGTAGAAGAAGCAGAAGAAGACTACTGCTGCTGCGAACAGAATGATATACAAAGGCTGGCTCGGCGCCAATGCCTGGGACACATCGCTCAGCCATTCCATGCCTTCACCCTGGCCAAACCACTGACCGAGCGAAGCCGGGAACAGCAGAATGGAAGAGGCGAAGATCGGCGGAATAACACCGGCCATGTTCACCTTCAGCGGCAGGTGACTGGACTGCTGGGCAAATACCCGGCGCCCTTGCTGCCGCTTGGCATAGTTGATGGTAAGCCGGCGCTGGCCCCGCTCCATGAAAACCACGAAGCCGACAACCGCGATTGCCAGGATACCAATACCGAGCACTACCAACAGGCTCATTTCACCGTTACGGGCCTGCTCCAGGGTCTGACCAATAGCCCCCGGGAGACCGGCAACAATCCCTGCGAAAATCAGCAGGGAAATACCGTTACCGATACCACGCTCGGTGATCTGCTCGCCAAGCCACATCATGAAGACGGCACCACACACGAAGGAAACAACCGCCACAAAGTGGAAGCTGAAGCTGTCGTTAAAGGTAACGCCCTGAGAGGCCAGCCCCACAGAAATACCAAAGCCCTGAACCAGGGCCAGGATAACCGTACCATACCGGGTGTACTGACTGATCTTGCGACGACCAGCCTCGCCTTCTTTCTTCAGCTGCTCAAGCTGCGGACTAACCGCAGTCATGAGCTGCATGATAATAGAGGCAGAAATGTACGGCATGATACCGAGTGCGAAGATACTCATGCGCTCAAGCGCACCACCGGAAAACATGTTGAACAGACTCAGGATAGTACCCTGGTTCTGGTCAAACAGTGCCGCCAACCGGTCCGGGTTGATGCCTGGAACCGGGATGTGGGCACCGATCCGGTACACCAACAACGCCAGGAAGACGAACCAGAGCCGCGAGCGCAGCTCTGCAAATCCTTTTCCGGCGCCCGCAGGCAATGATGCTGTCTTGGCCATTTAGTCCTCGACTCGTCTTAGTCTTCGACTTTCCCACCCGCGGCAATGATTGCCTCGCGTGCGCCTTTGGTGACACGTAGCCCTTTAACGGTTACTGCGCGGTCCAGCTCGCCAGACAGCATAACCTTGGCTTCGCGAATTTCTTCACGAATGATGTCAGCCTTTTTCAGTGCAGCCAGGTCGACTACATCGCCTTCTACCTTCGCCAGTTCGTTCAGGCGAATCTCAGCAACGTAACGCTGCTGGCGGGAGGTGAAACCAAACTTCGGCAGACGACGGGCCAGAGGCTGCTGACCACCCTCGAAACCAGGGGCTACGGAGCCACCGGAACGGGATTTCAGACCTTTGTGACCGCGACCGCCGGTTTTACCCAGACCGCTACCGATACCACGACCAACGCGCTTGGCGCTAGGACGTGAACCAGGTTCCGGAGCAAGTTCGTTCAGACGCATCTTAGTTCTCCTCAACCTGAACCAGGTAGTTAACCCGGTTGATCATGCCGCGAATGGAAGGAGTATCTTCCACTTCAACGGTGTGACCGATTTTACGAAGACCCAGACCCTTTACACACAGCTTGTGCTTGGGCTGACAGCCGATCGGGCTGCGGGTCAGAGTTACTTTGATCGTTTTTGCGTTCGCCATGACTTCAACCCAGAATATCTTCGACGGATTTACCGCGCTTGGCTGCAATATCTTCAGGCGCCTTCATGGCCTGCAGACCCTTGATGGTGGAACGTACCACGTTCACCGGGTTGGTAGAGCCGTAGCACTTGGACAGAACGTTCTGAACGCCTGCCACTTCCAGTACCGCACGCATCGCACCACCGGCGATAACACCGGTACCTTCAGATGCCGGCTGCATGTACACCTTGGAACCGCCGTGCTGGGCGCGAACCGGGTACTGCAGAGTGTTGCCGTCAAGCGCCACATCTACCATGTTCTTACGAGCAGCTTCCATCGCCTTCTGGATGGCTACCGGAACTTCCCGGGCCTTACCACGACCGAAACCAACGCGTCCTTTACCATCACCCACTACAGTCAGTGCGGTGAAGGCAAAAATCCGGCCGCCTTTAACAACCTTGGCGACGCGGTTTACCTGAACCAGCCTTTCCTGGAGCTCAGGCGCCTTCTGTTCGTTAACGCTCATCTTCTCCACCTCTTAGAATTGCAAGCCAGCTTCACGGGCTGCGTCGGCCAGAGCCTGGACGCGACCGTGATAACGGTAACCTGAGCGGTCAAAAGCGACCTTCTCAATGCCTGCTGCCTTGGCACGCTCAGCAATCAGCTGACCGACCTTCTTGGCAGCGTCCACGTTACCGGTTGCACCCTGGCGCAGTTCCTTATCCAACGTGGAGGCAGTGGCCAGCACTTTGCTGCCATCTGCAGTTGTAACCTGGGCGTACATATGACGCGGAGTGCGGTGAACGCACAGACGGTCAGTACCCAGCTCACGAATCTTCATGCGCACTTTACGTGCGCGACGCAGTCTTTCGATATTCGCGCTCATAGTCCCGCCTTATTTCTTCTTGGCTTCTTTGCGTCTGACCTGCTCATCCGCATAACGAACACCCTTACCCTTATAAGGCTCGGGCGGACGGAACGCGCGAATTTCAGCAGCGACCTGGCCAACCTGTTGCTTGTCGATACCGCGAATCACAACTTCCGTATTGGACGGAGTTTCAGCGGTAACACCCTCGGGCAGCTCATACTCGACCGGATGGGAAAAACCCAGGGTCAGGTTAAGCTTCTTACCTTGCGCCTGCGCACGGTAACCTACGCCCGTCAGCTGCAGCTTGCGCTCCCAGCCTGTGGATACGCCGGCAACCATGTTGTTAACCAGCGCACGAGTAGTACCAGCAAGAGCGCGGGACTGTTTGGCACCATCGCGTGCAGCAAAGCGAAGAGTACCCTCTTCCTGCTTTACTTCTACCGCTTGGTGAATGGTGAATTGAAGTGCTCCCTTGGAGCCCTTCACGTTAATTTCCTGTCCGTTCAGCTTGACCTCAACACCGGAAGGCAGCACGACAGGATTATTGGCAACCCTGGACATGTGTATCTCCTAGAATACGGTGCAGATGACTTCGCCACCCACGCCTGCAGCTCGTGCGGCGCGGTCTGTCATAACGCCCTTGGACGTTGAGACAATCGCGACTCCCAGACCACCGGATACTTTCGGCAGTTTCCCGGCGCCTTTGTACTGGCGCAGACTCGGACGGCTAACCCGCTTGATCTCTTCAATAACCGGCTTGCCGCCGAAATATTTCAGAGTAATGGTCAGCTCGGGCTTCGCGTCAGCTGAAACAGAGAAATCCTCAACGTAACCTTCGTCCTTCAGGACCTGGGCTACGGAGACCTTCATTTTGGAAGATGGCATCGTTACGTCAGCTTTTGACGCCATCTGGGCATTACGGATACGGGTAAACATATCCGCAAGCGTGTCTTGCATACTCATTAGTATGAGGCTCCTGATCTTTTTAGTTGTGCAGCGGCGTGCCGCACCGCTTACCAACAGGCACCTGACCGAAGTCAGGTTGCCTATCTTACCAGCTTGCCTTGGTCAGGCCCGGAACGTCACCGCGCATGCCGTATTCACGGAGTTTAATCCGTGAAAGCTCGAACTTGCGCAGAACGCCGTGGGGACGACCAGTCACCTGGCAACGATTCCGAAGACGCGAAGGAGATGAATCACGCGGAAGCTGCTGGAGCTTCATTTGTGCATCCCAACGGTCATCGTCGCTGGTATTCGGGTTTTTGATAATCGCCTTGAGCTCAGCGCGCTTGGCAGCGTATTTCGCTACCAGTTGCTCGCGCTTTTGCTCGCGGTTCTTCATTGAAACCTTCGCCATGTCACTCGTTCCTTATTTCTTGAACGGAAAGCCAAAGGCTTTCAACAGTTCGCGACCTTCGTCGTCGGTACCGGCAGTGGTGGTGATGGTGATATCCAGCCCGCGGATCTTGTCGACTTTGTCGTACTCGATCTCAGGGAAGATGATCTGCTCACGAACACCCATGCTGTAGTTACCGCGACCATCGAAGGATTTCGGGTTCAGACCGCGGAAGTCACGAATGCGGGGAACCGCAATGTGCACCAGACGATCAAAGAAATCCCACATGCGCTCACCGCGCAGGGTCACTTTACAGCCAATCGGCCAACCTTCACGGATTTTAAAACCCGCTACGGATTTGCGTGCCTTGGTGACAACCGCTTTCTGACCTGCCAGGCGCTCAAGATCCGCCACGGCATTCTCAATCAGCTTTTTGTCACCAACCGCTTCGCCAACACCCATGTTCAGGGTGATTTTCTCGATACGCGGCACCTGCATAATGTTCTTGTAACCGAACTCTTTCTGCAGGGCGGGTACCACTTCCTTAGTGTACTGCTCTTTCATGTTAAGCATCGTAACCACCACCGCTTACTGGTTATCGACAGCTTCGTTCGTGGACTTGAAGATCCGCACTTTGCTGCCGTCTTCCTTGATCTGGAAGCCAACACGATCGGCTTTGCCGGTCTGCGGATTAAAAATAGCCACGTTGGAAGCCTGGATAGGCGCTTCTTTCTCGACGATACCACCCGGGGTGCCGAGCATCGGGTTCGGTTTTGTGTGCTTCTTCATCATGTTGATGCCAGAAACAATCACGCGACCGTCGTCCTGAACCTTCAGGACTTTACCACGTTTGCCTTTGTCTTTCCCCGTGGTGACGATTACTTCGTCATCTCGTTTGATCTTTTTCATAACCGGCCTCTGGTCCTTTAAAGTACTTCGGGTGCCAGTGAGATAATCTTCATGAACTTCTCGTTACGCAGTTCACGGGTAACCGGTCCGAAGATACGGGTACCAATGGGAGCGTCCTGATTGTTCAGAAGTACCGCCGCGTTACCGTCAAAACGGATCAGAGAACCGTCCGGACGACGCACACCCTTACGGGTACGTACTACAACAGCCTTCAGGACCTGGCCTTTTTTCACCTTGCCGCGGGGGATGGCTTCCTTAACGGTTACCTTGATGATATCCCCAACGGTTGCATAACGCCGGTGAGATCCGCCCAGGACCTTGATGCACATAACCTGACGTGCACCACTGTTATCCGCGACTTCAAGCATTGTTTGAGTCTGAATCATGGTTGTTCTCCGGGCGAATTACACCTTGGCAGCGCGTTCGGTGACTTCCACCAGGGCCCAGGTCTTGGTCTTGGAGACCGGACGGGTTTCCTGGATGGTAACGGTGTCACCAATGTTGCACTGATTGCTTTCATCGTGTGCATGG
Source organism: Marinobacter sp. G11 (assembly GCF_021282325.1). Taxonomy (NCBI): domain Bacteria; kingdom Pseudomonadati; phylum Pseudomonadota; class Gammaproteobacteria; order Pseudomonadales; family Marinobacteraceae; genus Marinobacter; species Marinobacter sp. G11. The sequence continues at coordinate 5,788 of NZ_JAJSPB010000006.1, read as the reverse complement.
ATCTTGGTTGAACGCTTCATGTACTTACCGTACAGAGGGTGTTTCACCTGACGCTCAACCAGGACCACGATGGACTTGTCCATCTTGTTGCTCACGACCTTGCCGCTCAGAGTTCTGGCAGTTTGGGTAGCTTCGGTCATGTCACTGTCCTGCCTTTTCATTCAATACTGTTTTCACGCGAGCGATATCGCGCTTCACCTTGCCGAGAAGGTGAGACTGATTCAGCTGACCTGTCGCCTTGCGCATGCGCAGGTTGAACTGCTCCTTCAGGAGGTCGATCAGCTCTTTGTTCAGCTCCTCGACTGACTTTTCACGCAGCTCTGTTGCTTTCATCACATCACCGTCCTCTTAACAAAGGTGGTCTGTACCGGCAGTTTGGCAGCAGCCAGAGTGAAAGCTTCGCGGGCGATTTCTTCCGCTACGCCTTCCATCTCGTAAAGCATACGGCCTGGCTGAATCTCAGCCACCCAATACTCGACAGAACCTTTACCTTTACCCATACGTACTTCAAGCGGCTTACCGGTGATCGGCTTGTCCGGGAATACCCGGATCCAGATCTTACCGCCCCGCTTGATGCGGCGAGTCATGGTACGACGCGCTGCCTCAATCTGGCGCGCAGTTATACGCCCACGGCTAGTCGCCTTCAATCCGTATTCACCGAAGCTCACCTTATTGGCGCGGTGAGCAAGACCGGTGTTACGGCCTTTCATTACCTTGCGGAATTTGGTGCGTTTTGGTTGCAGCATAAGAGTGCCCCTTTACTTAGAACCTTTCTTCCCAGAGGCTTTCTTGTCAGCACGGACCTGCTCCATACCACCAAGAATCTCACCTTTGAAGATCCATACCTTTACGCCGATAATGCCGTAAGTGGTCTTCGCTTCGTAGGTTGCATAATCAATATCTGCACGCAGTGTGTGCAGAGGTACACGACCTTCGCGATACCACTCGGAACGTGCGATCTCAGCACCCCCAAGACGACCACCAACCTGAATCTTGATACCCTTGGCACCCTGGCGCATGGCGTTCTGTACCGCACGCTTCATAGCGCGACGGAACATCACACGACGCTCCAGCTGGCCGGCAACGTTTTGCGCTACCAGGCGGGCATCCAGGTCCGGTTTGCGGACTTCTTCGATGTTGATGTGCACGGGCACACCCATCATGTCGCTAACTTCACGACGCAGACGATCAACATCTTCACCCTTCTTACCGATAACAATACCGGGGCGGGCGGTATGGATCGTGATCCGGGCGTTCTGAGCAGGGCGCTCGATCACGATCTTGCTGACAGACGCCTTAACCAGACGCTTGTCGAGGAACTCGCGAACCTGAATATCATTCAGCAGATTCTTCGCGTAGTCCTTCTTGTCGGCATACCACACTGAGTTGTGCTCTTTGATCACACCCAGGCGAATGCCGGTTGGATTTACTTTATGACCCATCTGAGCATCTCCTACTTGTCGGCGACCTTGACGGTGATATGACAGGTGCCCTTGAAAATACGATCAGCGCGCCCCTTGGCTCGAGCTTTGATTCGCTTGAGCGTTGGGCCCTCATCCACCATAACGGTGGAAACCCTCAGATCATCTACGTCCAGACCTTCGTTATGCTCAGCGTTGGCAATGGCAGACTCAAGAGCCTTCTTGATTACTACCGCTGCCTTCTTCGGGCTGAAAGTCAGAATGTTCAGGGCGTCCTCAACAGCCTTGCCGCGTACCTGGTCGGCGACAAGACGTGCTTTCTGAGCTGAGAGGCGAGCGCCCTTATACTTGGCTGCTACTTCCATTTCTATTACCTCACAATCAGCGTTTAGCTTTCTTGTCGGCCGCATGGCCACGATAAGTACGCGTTGCCGCGAACTCACCCAGTTTATGACCGACCATATCTTCGGTGACATAAACCGGCACGTGCTGCTTGCCGTTGTGGACTGCAATGGTCAGGCCTACCATCTCCGGAAAAACTGTTGACCGGCGGGACCAGGTTTTAATGGGCCGCTTGTCATTTCCTTCCAGAGCTGCCTCGACCTTCTTCAACAGATGCAGGTCTATAAAAGGACCTTTCTTTAAAGAACGTGGCACAGCAATTACCTCTATGTAGTCGTTTACTTGGCTGAACGACGACGTACTATCATCTTGTCAGTACGCTTGTTCTTACGAGTCTTATGCCCTTTGGTCGGAACACCCCACGGAGTAACCGGGTGACGTCCGCCAGAGGTACGCCCTTCACCACCACCATGCGGGTGGTCAACTGGGTTCATAGCAACACCACGTACTGTTGGACGTTTACCGCGCCAACGTGATGCACCCGCTTTACCAAGCTGCTTGAGGCTGTGCTCGCTGTTGGATACTTCACCCAGCGTTGCACGGCAATCTACAAGCACCTTACGCATTTCACCTGAACGCAGGCGGATAGTGGCATATGCCCCTTCCCGAGCTACCAGCTGTACGGATGCGCCCGCGGAGCGAGCCAGCTGGGCACCTTTGCCAGGTTTCAGTTCGACGCAGTGGATCACAGAACCGACCGGAATGTTCCGGAGCGGCAGAGTGGAGCCCACCTTGATCGGCGCGTCGACGCCGGAACGCACTGGATCGCCAGCTTTCATACCCTTGGGAGCGATGATGTAGCGACGCTCGCCATCGGAGTACTTCAGCAGTGCGATGTGCGCAGAGCGGTTAGGATCATATTCCAGGCGTTCAATGATCGCCGGGATACCATCTTTGGTCCGCTTGAAATCGATAACACGGTAGTGTTGCTTATGACCACCACCAATGTGACGAGTAGTAATGCGGCCAGCATTGTTACGGCCACCAGACTTACTCTTAGTTTCTACCAACGGCTCGTAAGGACGTCCTTTGTGCAGATCCGGGTTGTAAAGTTTTACAACGTGACGGCGTCCGGCAGATGTTGGCTTGGTTTTGACGATCGGCATATTACGACCCCTTTACCTTATTCCACATCCAGAAAATCGATGTCCTGACCTTCTGCCAGCTTGACGTAAGCCTTACGAATGTCATTACGCTTGCCGAACCCGCGGATAGTGCGCTTGAGCTTACCCTTACGGTTCAGAACCTGAACACCTTCGACGGTGACGTTGAACAGCTGCTCAACGGCTTTTTTGATCTCCGGCTTGGTTGCATCAGGGGCTACACGAAACACCACCTGACCACGCTCTGCCGCCAGAGACGCTTTTTCTGATACGTGCGGCCCAAGCAGGACCTTGTAAATACGTTCCTGATTCATCCCAGCATCTCCTCGATCTTCTTCAGAGCGGGAACAGTCACCACGACTTTCTCGAAGGCAACCAGGCTGACCGGATCCAGACCCGCTACGTCGCGAACATCCACGTGGGGAATGTTGCGGGAGGCCAGGTGCAGGTTCTGCTCAACGTTCTCGGACAGGATCAGGGCATTGGAAACGCCCAGGTCCTTCAGCTTGGCAGTAAAGGCCTTGGTCTTGGGGGAGTCGACGTTGATGTCGTCAACCACAACCAGACGCTCCTGACGAACCAGCTCGGAGAGAATGGAACACATAGCCGCACGGTACATCTTGCGGTTAACCTTCTGCTCGAAGTCGCGAGGCTTGGCAGCGAAGGTTACACCACCGGAGCGCCAGATCGGGCTACGGATGGTGCCGGCACGTGCACGGCCGGTACCCTTCTGGCGCCACGGCTTCTTGCCGCCGCCGCTAACTTCGGAACGTGTTTTCTGAGCCTTGGTACCCTGACGGCCAGCTGCCATGTAGGCAGTTACCACCTGGTGAACCAGAGCCTCATTAAAATCTTTGGCAAATGCAGCGTCGGAAACAGAGATTCCCTTGCCGCTACCAGTAATTGTTAATTCCATCGCACCGCTCCTCAGGCTTTAACTGCAGGCTTGATGACAACATCGCCGCCAGTTGCGCCAGGTACGGCACCACTTACCAGCAGCAGGTTGCGCTCGGCATCGACACGGACAATCTTCAGGTTTTGCACAGTAACCTGCGCATTACCCAGCTGACCGGCCATTTTCTTGCCCTTGAATACCTTGCCCGGAGTCTGGTTCTGACCAATGGAACCCGGAGCACGGTGGGACAGAGAGTTACCGTGAGTAGCGTCCTGCATAGAGAAGTTCCAGCGCTTTACGCCGCCCTGAAAACCCTTACCCTTGGACTGACCGATGGCATCAACCACCTGACCGTCTTCGAATACAGAGACAGTGAGCTCGCCACCCGCAGCCAGTTCTTCGCCTTCGCCGTCAGCCAGACGGAATTCCCACACGCCACGACCAGCCTCGACACCCGCTTTCGCGAAGTGACCAGCAGCCGCCTTGTTTACACGGGAGGAACGACGAGAACCTACGGTTACCTGTACTGCACGGTAGCCGTCGCTTTCGAGAGTTTTGAGCTGGGTAATGCGGTTGGGCTCAACCTCAATTACCGTGACAGGCAGGGCCTGTCCTTCGTCCGTAAAAATACGGGTCATACCGGCCTTACGACCGACAACACCAATTGCCATGTTTCACCTCTTAAGTGTACGGGGCTCGCACCCTCTATGGCCTATGACAGTTACACAGACTAATACCGGGCGGTATTAGCCGAGGCTGATCTGAACGTCTACACCTGCTGCCAGGTCCAGTTTCATCAGAGCATCCACTGTCTTTTCCGTCGGCTCAACGATGTCGAGCAGACGCTTGTGCGTACGAATTTCATACTGATCGCGCGCGTCTTTGTTGACGTGCGGAGAGATCAATACCGTGTACTTTTCCTTCCGCGTCGGCAGAGGGATTGGACCACGCACCTGAGCGCCGGTCCGCTTAGCGGTATCGACGATCTCCTGCGTGGACTGGTCGATCAGGCGATAATCAAACGCCTTCAACCGGATTCGAATTTTTTGGCTTTGCATGATGCACCAAACTCCACTCGTAGCAGCTACTAGTTAGCCGACCTTCAAAAAAAGGAGCCGCATTGTATGCATAATACCCAACCGTGTCAACTGCCACTGCAATCGACACCGCCAGGTACGCTTTTGCGACTTAAACGGAAAAAGGGGCTGAATAATTCAGCCCCTTTTTCCTGATCAATCGAGCATATTACTCGATGATCTTGGATACCACGCCGGCACCAACGGTACGGCCGCCTTCACGAATCGCGAAGCGCAGACCATCTTCCATGGCGATCGGAGCGATCAGGGTAACAGTCATTTTCACGTTGTCACCCGGCATTACCATTTCTACGCCTTCCGGCAGTTCGCAAGAACCGGTCACGTCAGTGGTCCGGAAGTAGAACTGCGGACGGTAGCCCTTGAAGAACGGAGTATGACGACCACCTTCTTCTTTGGACAGTACGTACACTTCACACTCGAACACAGTGTGCGGCTTGATGGAGCCCGGTACACACAGAACCTGACCACGCTCAACGTCGTCACGCTTGGTACCACGCAGCAGAACACCTACGTTCTCACCGGCACGACCTTCGTCCAGCAGCTTGCGGAACATCTCAACACCAGTACAGGTGGTCTTGGTGGTGTCGCGGATACCCACGATTTCCACCTCGTCACCTACCTTGATGATGCCACGCTCAACACGGCCAGTTACTACGGTACCACGACCGGAGATGGAGAATACGTCCTCGATCGGCATCAGGAACGGCTGATCGATGGCACGCTCCGGCTCAGGGATGTAGTCATCCAGGGCTTCTACCAGCTTCTTAACAGCGGTAGTACCCATCTCGTTGTCGTCTTTACCTTCCAGAGCCATCAGGGCAGAACCGGTGATGATCGGAGTGTCGTCACCCGGGAAGTCGTACTGGCTCA